>NZ_JBVJWD010000054.1:39379-45236 GCF_055602785.1 Streptomyces sp. NPDC037301 | reverse complement strand
AGCAGAAACAACCTGCCCACCCACGACCACCGACCGAAACCAGCTCACCAAACGATCAAGAGATCATCTTCAGAGCACGTCGGTGGATCGAGGCTTAGTGGTCGGCTACGGAAGTCCTCCGGAGGTTGATCAGGTTGGCGGCGAGGCGGAGGTTTTCTCTAGGCGGTCGGCGAGGGTGTGCTGGTCGAGCCGGGCCAGCAGATCGTCGAGGTGCAGTACTGCTTGGACTAGACGGTAGTGGACTACGTCGGCGACTGCTCGGGAAGCACAGGCCAGCGATCCAGGCACCCACCGGCGCCGAGCTCCTGGTGGGCAGTCAGGCGCCCTTGAGCGCGTCGCGGACGGCGTGCGGCGCAGTGCTTGACCGTCCTGAATGATCTATCCGAGGTTGTCCGTTGTCCTCCATGCCCGTGGCCCGAACGGGCCTGCACCTGGACACGGTTCGTGTCTGGCGCGGCCGCAAGCGCTCCGGGCGCCCCGCCCGCTTCACCCCCGTGCAGGTCGCCGAGGCAAAGGCGCTGGCCTGCCAGTTACCCGCCGAGACTGGCGTGCCGCTGTCGCACTGGTCCTACCCGGAGCTGGCCGCCGAGCTGACCACACGCGGGATCACCGACACCGTCTCCGCGTCCACGGTGCGCCGCTGGCTGCACGAAGACGCGCTCAAGGCGTGTTCGTGGAATCCGTCGATGTGTCGGACACGGTCGTCCGGGTCGAGGCCTGGGGGCTCCGGGAACCATCGGCCCGCGCCGTGAGCCGCTGGCTCCTGACCCACCCGTACGCCCTGGCCGAGAGCGACCGGATCCAACTCAAGGCCGTGCTGGACAACTGCCCCGAGCTGGACTCCCTCGCCAAGCACGTGTGGACCTTCGCTCACATGGTCACCGACCTGCAAGGCGGCCCACTGCCGCAGTGGATCGAATCAGCCAGAGCCTCTACCGACCTGCCCAGTCTCAGCTGGTTCGCCCAGCACCTCGAACGCGACCTTGCCGCCGTCGTCGCCGGCCTGACCCTGCCCTGGAACTCCGGTGTCGCGGAAGGCCATGTCAACCGTATCAAGATGCTCAAGCGCCAGATGTTCGGCCGCGCAGGCTTCGAACTCCTCCGAAAGCGAGTCCTGTTGGTGTGACCGAGTGTCACCGCACCACACGAAGTGGACAGGAGCCCGAAGGTCAATTACAAAGCCGCGAATGAGTCGGCGCGTCACTGCTCATCGAGGGATGCCTGCCGGGTAAGGAACTCCTCGAACGCCGCCTTCTGCTTCGGATCCATGAAGCCCTGGCGGACATTGCGGGCCTTCTCCTGGAGCCAGTGCGCCTCGTCAGGGTCCAGTAGCTCGGCGACCACCACGCCATTGCGAGCAACCGCCGTGCGCCCTCCTACGCGACGACGAAAGAGCGTGAACGCGCCGAATTCCGCTGGGTGGGCCAGTTCCGGCTCCTCCGCCACAGCCCGGTTCTCATCCCCGGCATCACTCGTCGGGTAGGCGGTGGGGGCCCGATGCTCCCAGAGCGCCAGCGTGGCCGCGGGCACTAGCACCGCGCGTTCCGCCTCTTCACGCCCCTCCCATATGAACGTGACAGTGACGGGCTCGCCGACCGCCTCGGCCAACCCGAACACCCTCTCCATCTCATCGTTGATCGGGTAACCCGCCACTACATCAACCTGAATGCCCATGGTGCCTGAGGCTACTGGCAGCTTCCGACACGCTGAACCCACAGCTCCTCCGCCTCGTCGACCACGGCGCACCAGCTGGACCGTCCGGGACCGGTGATTTCACCGACTGAGTGCCTGTCCGAGGCAGTACTGCGACGGAGAGCAACCGCTCCACACAATTTGGGCCAGAGCCATGGCCGGCTGGGACAGTGCGACCTTCTACCCCGGCCCCGTTCTACTGGAGTACCTGCCTACCGCTCCGGGCCAACGCACCCGCGATGCCAATGGCCTGGAGCGCGGCATGTGAGCAGCACACCAGCCTCGATCTGCCGACGCCGCAGGTGGCGGTTGCGGGATGACGACTGCGTTCGTCGTCCGACGGTCGTGCGGGCACACTTCATGGCCGCGCTCGCACGGCACCCGATCACTGCGGCGAATCCTGCGACAGGGCGTCGCGGAGTTGGGCCCTGGCGCTGATACCCAGCTTGGGGAAGATCTTGTGCAGGTGGTAGCCGACGGTGCGGGGTGAGAGGTACAGGCGGGCCGCGATGTCGCGGTTGGTCAGGCCCTGGGCGGCCAGTTCGGCAATCTGCCGTTCCTGCGCGGTAAGTGCGTCCGCCGCACTCGCGGCCCTCGCCGCTGCCCCCGGGACTCCTGCTGCCCGTAGTTCCGAGGCGGTGCGATCGGTCCAGGGCCGGGCGTCGAGCCGCTGGAAGCATTCCAGCGCCGCGTTGAGGTGTGGGCGTGCTTCGGTGCTGCGGCGGCGCCGGCGCAGCCACTCGCCGAAGTCGAGTTGGGTGAGCGCCTTCTCGAAAGGCCAGCAGTCGGTGGCGGAGTCGGCGAGGGCGGCGCGGAAGTGGTCCTCGGCGTCCTCGGTGTCGCTCAGCAGGGCGGTGGCTCGGTGCAGAACGGCGGCCAGCCGGGGGGACCTGTCGGATTCCAGGCTGTGCTCGACGGCCTCGACCACCGCGCGCGCGTCGTCCGTTTGTCCGGCGCGGACCGCCGCGGCGGTCAGGTCGCCCAGGTAGTAGACGGAGGCGTGGTAGTGCACGGGAGCGGGATGGAAGTCGCGGGTGAAGACCGCGCGCAGCTGCTCGTAGGCGTCGGCGTGGTCCCCGGCGACGAACGCGGCCATTCCCAGGGCGTGCCGGTGTCGGACCTGGAGGCTCAGGGACCTGCGCAGGTCCACGCCCCGTACGGCTTCCATGGCCTGCGTCCGCGCGGTCGCATGGTCGCCCCGCAGCGCGCGCAGGGTGGCCTGAAGGATGCAGGAGCCCAAGGTCACGTTGTCGGCTCCTGCCTCGGTCGCCATCCAGAACGCCTCGTCCGCCGCGTCCTGGGCCGCCGTCCAGGCACCGCTCTCGAACAGGGCGAGGGCGAGGGCCTGCGTGACGGTCGCGTTCGTGCCCGCGCTGCCGGCGCGGCGTATGAGGTCCATGGTCCGGCCGAGAAGGTGAACGGCCTGCTCGGTCTCGTCCAGGATCCAGGTCATGCCGCCGAGCGCCGTGAGGTCCCCCAGGGATTCCGGCGACATGGCGGCCAGCGCACCCTTCAACAGCCCAAGCAGCCGGGTCCGTTGGCGGTGCGGGTCGACAGCCGCTCGGGTCCAGGCGTGGGCGGCGGGATTGCCGGTTTCGTCGATCAGGGCGCTGATCCGACGCAGTTCGGCCCGGTGGAAGGCTGACCCGGAGTTGTAGACGGACGTCGCGGCCGTGCCCAGGGTGCCCGACGCCAGGTCCGGTGCCGAAGTGGCGGTGGCCTCGGCGACACCGAACAGCAGTGCCAGCGCCTTCTCGTGACAGAGCGTCACACCCAGGGACCACCCGCCCAGGAGGGAGGCCTCCGCCCGCAGCCGCGCGTCCTCGGTCAGGTCGCCGACCCGGCCGCTCAGCTCACCGACCCATTGTGGATGGCCGGCGAACATGGCGGCCTGAGCGGCCGTCAGCAGGCGCCGGGCGCGCAGCTCCGGCGTCGGGGTCAGCTCCGCGGCGCGTTCCAGCGCCGACGCGGCCGCCGCGTACCCGCCCCGGGCCCGGGCGCGCTCGGCACTCTCCGCCAGGGCGTCGGCGACCTCCGCGTCCTGACCCGTCGCCGCGGCGGCCAGGTGCCAGGCGCGGCGGTCCGGTTCCACGGTGAGAGCGGAGGCCAGCGCGAGGTGGGCCCGCCGACGCTCGGCGAAGGAAGCCGCATGGTTGATGGCCGAGCGCACCAGCGGGTGACGGAGCAGCACTTGGCCGTCCTCGATCCGTACCAGTCCGACGCGCTCCGCAGGTTCCAGCGCCTGCACGACGTCCAAGGACGGGGCGGCGCGCAGCAGGTCGGCCAGGTGTCCGGTGCCCGCTGCGGCGACCAGGAGGAGTGCCTCACGCGTGAACTCGGGCAGCCCGGGCAGGTCGGCGGCGAACAGGTTCTCCAGGCGCGCCGTGAGCGGCAGCGTGGCGCCGCCGTCCTGACCCGCGCCGGTCCGGCCTTTGGTAAGGGCCCTGGACAGCTCGATCAGGGCCAGCGGGTTGCCGGCGGCCTGCTGGAGGATCTGGGTGCGAGCCCGGCTGCGGGGCGGTTCCGACTGGGCGTCGAGCAGCAGCCCTGCCGCCGCCCGGCTCAGCGGGCCGACGCTCACCTGCGGGAAGTCCCGGTCGAAGCGGGCCGGCACGGCCTCCTCGCGGGCGGCGAGCAGCAGCACCACCGGCTTGCCCTCCAGGCGCCGGGCGAGGAAGCCCAGCACGTCCGCCGAGCCGAGATCCAGCCACTGGGCGTCGTCCACCAGCAGGAGCAGTGGCCGGCGTGCAGCGGCGTCGCCGATGAGGGCGAGCACGCCGACGCACAGCGACAACTGGTCGAGTGCCGCGTCGTCCGGCGTCGCGGTCAGCCCGAAGGCGCGGTCGAGGACTTCCCGCTGCGGGGCGGGCAATGTGTCGCCGGGAAGCAGCGGATGCAGAAGCTGATGGACACCAGCGAGTCCCAGTCCGGTCTCGCCCTCGCTGCCCCGCACGCGCAGGATCCGCAGCCCGCGGGCCCGGCCCTGCTCGGCCGTCCAGTCGACGAGGGTGCTCTTGCCCGCTCCTGGCTCACCGGTCAGCACCAGCACCTGGGAACCGGTGCTGTCCACCGCCCCGAGCAGCTCCTCAAGGCGGGACAGTTCGACGGATCTGCCCAGGATGCCCGGATCGGCAGGGTAGTCGGGCCCCACGTGCACCACGGTCGTACTCCTCCAGCCGGTGATCATGACCTCGGTCATCCTGTCAGCCTCGGCCGGCCGTTCGTGCACAAGCCGCTGCACGAGTACAAGCCGCCGCAGGACCGCCGCTCGCGGTACCGACCCCGGTCAGGACCGGAAGCGGCGGACGACCGGTCATGTGACAGAAGCGTCGCGACCTCGGTACCACGATTATTCACTCGGCCAGGGAACATGCCCACAGCCGTGGGCAGCCGAGCAGGTCCGGAGTACGTGCATGACGGTCCACCCATCCCGACCGGCGGCCGGCGAGGAAGCCGGCAGCCGGTCCTGCCGTACGGTGGCGTCGCGTCCACTGGGCCGCGACAGCGAGATCGAGCGGATCCTGCGGTGCGTGACGGGACAGCCCGGCAGTCCCCAGGCGCTGCTGCTCCTCGGGGAGGAGGGGATCGGGCGTACGACCATGCTCCGCCACGTCCGGGAGCCGGCCGCCGGCGACGGCATGCTCGTACTGTCGGCGCAGGGCTGGGCCGCCGACCATCGGCATGCCCGCGCCTGTCTGCAGCAGCTGCTGGTGCCGGTCCTGGACGAGTTGCCCGGCCTCCCCGCGGTACACGGACAGGTGTTGAGCGCCGCGCTGAACCCCGCCTCCCACGACGACGGGCCGAGCGACGGCCAGGTACAGGCCGCAGTTCTGGTGTTACTGGACCGGCTCGCCACGTCCCGGCCGGTACTGGTGTGCGTGGACGACATCCACGCCTGCGACCGTGCCTTTGTCGACGGGCTCTGCGCGGGGGTCCGGCTCCTGGCCGGCCGCCCGGTCAGGCTGTTGCTCACCGCGCGAGGCGAGGCGCCGCCGCCCACCCTGCCCCCTGGTATGGAGACCTTGCATCTGCGTCCACTGAGCACCCTCTCGGCCGCGGCGTTGCTGGCCGGACAGCCGGGGGGGGGGAGGGGGGGGGGGGGGGGGGGGAACCCGCAGGAAACAGAAAAAAAAACCCTCGACCCCAACACAACCACGCCCCCTAG
>NZ_JBVJWD010000054.1:0-39369 GCF_055602785.1 Streptomyces sp. NPDC037301 | reverse complement strand
CCTTGCCCCAGAGGATGGAGACTTTGCCTCTGCTCCCCTGGAACCCCCTCGCGGCCGCGGCGTTACGGCCGGGACAGCTGGGGGCCCCACCCGTTCGGCGCAGGCTGGAGATCCTGGAGGAAGCCGAAGGCAACCCCTTGGCCCTCGTGGAACTGAGCCGCCGTATGCCCACGCCCTTCCGAGCGGGAGGTGCCGACGGTGCTCCGGTGCGACGCCCGCTGATGGCACACGCCTTCGCGGCGCGACTCGACGCGCTGCCCCCCGAGACGGGACGTGCCCTGCTGTACGCCGCGGCCGCGGTGCCGGGGGAGAGCATCGCCGTCCTCATGGCCGCCCTGGACACCGACGACGTCGCGGTGTGGGCGCCGGCGGAGGCGGCTGGTCTGGTCTCGCTGATGGAGGACCGCCTCGTTTTCCGGCATCCGCTGGCGCGGTCGGCCGCGTTCTCGCGGCATCCGGCGGGCGAACGGCAGCAGGCTCATCTGGACCTCGCCGAGGCCGTGACGCGGCCGGAGAGCAGAGCCCGCCACCTGGCCGGCGCCACCTTGCGGCCCAGTGAGTCCGTGGCCGCCGAGCTGGAGGACTCCGCATGGCGGCACGGCGACGTGATGGGCACCGCGTGCGCCCTGGAGCAGGCGGCCCGGCTCAGCCCGCAGCGGCGGGAACGCGCACGTCGCCTGGCCGAAGCTCTGGTGGCAGCGCATGCGGTGGGGGATCCCGGCTGGGTGAGGGACCTGTACGGCCGGTTCGTCCAGGACTCGGGAGATCCGGAACTCGTCTGCGTCGCGGCCGGTGCCCTGGCCTCGATTCTGTCGCTGGGCTCTTCCCAGCGGGAGGCCTTCGACGTCCTGGTCAACGCCGCGGAGCACTTTCCGGCGGTCGGCCGGTCCGCCGCGCTCACGTTGACGGCGGTGGCGGCGGGCATTGCCGTCCAGTCCGGACTGCCGGAACACCGGGCCGGCCTGTCCATGCTGCTCGACCGCGCCCGGAAGACCGACTGTGCCGGGGAGACCGACCGTGTCGACCGGCCCCGGCCCTCGGTGACGGGGCTTCGAGGCCGCCTGGACCGGCCGGACACACAGCAGGCACTGGACGCGCTGGTCACCGCGGTGGTCCGGCCGCAGGCCGCGACCGGCTTGCCGGCGAGCCTCGGTCATCCGCACGGTGCGCCGCTGGACGGTCTGGACACGCCGGCCTGCCGCGTGGCGGTCCTCTCGGTGGCCTACCTCGCGGACGAGGCGGACGTGTGTCTCGGGCAGTTCCGCGAGGCCGACGCCCAGCTCAGGACCGCTCGTGCCTTCGGTATCCGCGGCTGGACCGTCCTTGCTCTCGCGGAGACCTTCATGGGCATCGGGTGGTTCATCGAGGCCGAGGACTTGGTCCGGGAGGCCACGGCCGAGGCCGCGGTGCTGCGCCTGCCACGCCTCCAGGCGGATCTGGAGGCGCAGGCTCTGGCCCTGCAGGCGCTGCGCGGAACCGTCCCGCCGGAGCCCTGGCTCACCCCCTCGATCTGGCGCGCCGTCTGCCTGAACGAGAACCGGGCCACCCACGCGCGCCTGCTGCGCGCTCGGGGACTCGCCTCCATCGCGCTCGGGGACTGGGACGGCGCCTGGCGACACCTGCGCGAGCTGTTCACCGCCGACGGTTCGCCGTCGCACCCCGTCCTGTCGCCCCGGAGCGTCGCCGAACTCGCGGTCACGGCCCGACGCACCGGGCGCACGGCCGAGGTTGTTCCGATCCTGGTGCGCGTCCGGGCGGAGCAGGGGGATCGCCCGAGCACCAGGATGACGCTGCTCCTGCACCATGCCACCGCCCTGGTCGACCCGGACGAGGACGCCGAGCAGCACTTCCACCTCGCCCTGGCCAACCACGAGGCGGACCGGTGGCCTTGGGAACGCGCCCACGTCCGACTCAACTACGGCATCTGGCTGCGGCGCTGCCGCCGGATACGTGAGGCGCGTCAGCAGCTGACCACCGCGCTGGAAACCGCCGAACGTCTCGGCGCGGGCGCCCTCGCCGCGGCCGCGGCCCGCGAACTGCGCGCCAGCGGAGCGGCACCCACCCCCGACACCGCGGCTCTGCTGGAGGAGTTGACGGCACAGCAGGGGCAGATCGTCCAGCTGGCCGCGCGCGGCCTTTCGAATCGTGAGATCGGTGAACAGCTCTTCCTCTCGCCACGTACCGTGGGCTACCACCTGTACAACGTCTACCCGAAGCTCGGCATCAGCCGCCGCCAGCAACTGCGTGACCTCCTCCAGGACAGATGAGGCGCAGACCATCCGGTTCCGTGCGGACCTGCCGGCCAGCGGCGCGGCCCAGCCGGAGGGGAGTGCGTGATGCCGGGAGTCTTCGGGGACCGAGCCGGTGGTGACTCCCCCGCGACCTTCCTCCTCGACCCCGTGGTGCAGCGCGTCGTCGCCGCGTCCGCCACGCCTCCGTCCCTCGACGACCTCGGGCCGGAGACGGCTCGGCAGGCGCTGCGGGAGACCCAGGTGGACCGTTTTGAGGACTTCGACGTGGAAGCGGTCTACCGCGTGGCTTGCGTCGGTCCCTCCGGACTCGTCGGGTTCTGGACCGTCCGCCCGGCCGGTGCGACCGGCCCGCTCCCCGCGCTGTTGTACCTGCACGGTGGCCGGTGGACGCTCGGCGAGGCGCAGACCCACGCCCGCCTCATCAGCGAGCTCGTCGACGGCGCGGGGGTGTGCGCCGTCGTCCCCGAGTACAGCCGTACCCCCGAGGCCCGCTATCCCGTCGCGCTGGAGGAGTGCTACGCGCTGCTGGCCTGGGCGGTCTCCCGGGCCGACGAACTCGGCCTGGACGCGGACCGGCTGGCCGCGGCGGGCGACTGCGCGGGGGCCACGCTGGCCGCCGCGGTGACCATGCTGGCGAAGTCCCGGGGCGGGCCACGGTTCAGCGCACAGTTGCTCTACTACCCGCTCACCGACTCCCGCTGCGACAGCCCCTCACAACGGCAGTTCGCCACCGGATACCTGCTCACTCGCCAGGCGCTGCGCGCGTACTGGGCGCGCTACGTCACGGACCCGGCCCTGCGGGACGAGCCCACCGCCGCACCGCTGCGGGCGCGGAGAGAGGACCTGGTGGGGCTGCCGCCGGCGCTGGTCGTCACCGCCGAGGCCGACGTGGTCCGGGACGAGGGCGAGCAGTACGCGCGCAACCTGCGTGCGGCCGGCGTCGAGGCGTCGGCCGCACGGTTCCTCGGCACGATCCACGACTTCGTGGCGCTGCACGCCCTGCACAGCAGCGCGCCCACCCGGGCAGCTCTGGTGACCGGTTGCGCTTTCCTGCGCGCCCGATTGCGCTGAAGGGCGCGGAACGGGCACGGTGACCAGTCGACCGACTGATGCGCCGGCCAGTACGGCTACAGCATGCTCAGACCATGCCAACCGTGATCGGCTCCTTCGAGGAGAGACGCTGGAGTCCGGATTCCGGCGCGAGCCGAACCCAGGTGCTGAGCACGCGCTCGGTTCCGCCGCGCGAGAGCCTGGACTTCTGGCACGACGCCGTGCTCGCGACCTTGGTGGGGATGGACATCGCCACCGACGGCCCGACCTATGACGCGGCCCTGCGTACCGACCACCTGGGGAACCTGCGGATCACCACGGTGGAGTGCGACCCGGGTCGCGTCCACCGGTCGCCGCGCTTCATAGCCCGCGGCGACGGGCGGGACGTCTTCGTGGCGCTCCAGAGTGGCGGCCGGGCCCAGGTCGAACAGGACGGCCGTACCACCGAGTTGCGGGCCGGCGACATCGGGTTCTTCGAGACCGTTCGGCCCTTCCGTACGACGTTCCCGGAACGCTTCCAGTTGAAGATCTTCGCGGTCCCGCGGAACCTGCTCGGGCGGTCGGAGGCCGATCTGCGGCAGCTCACCGCGCGGGCCGTGCGCCCGAGCGGCGGCTTGCCCGCCCTGCTCACCCCGTTGCTGGAACGGCTGGCGGACGCCTCCGAGGCATACGCGACGCCGGTGGGCGAGCGATTGGCCGAGGGTGTCCTCGACCTGATGGCGGCCACGGCGGCGGACCGGCTGGGCGAGGATACCGCCGTCCTGCCGGGTGCCGACCGGGTCCTGCTGCTGCGGATCAGGACCTTCATCCGCTGGCACCTGTCGGACTCCGGTCTGACCCCCCGGGCCGTCGCCCAAGCCCATGGCATCTCCGTCAGATATCTGCACCGGCTGTTCGAGACCGAGGACACCACCGTGTGCCAGTGGATCCGCGAGCTGCGGCTGCACGAGTGCCGTAGGGAACTCGTCGCACGGGCACCGGGATCGGTCAGCCTGGGCCAGGTCGCGCGACGCTGGGGCTTCACCAGTCCCGCCCGGTTCAGCAGGGCCTTCCACAGCTCCTTCGGCCTGTCTCCCACGGACTGGCTCGACCGGGAGCGTGCAAGCCGTGGGACGGGAGAAGTGCCGTGCTGACCGGATCACTGACTATTCCCGGCCAAGGGGCGTCCTTCTCCACCCGGAGCCTCGCTCCCAGGGACCGCACCGCCGCGTGGGAACGCGTGCTGTCACAGGTCTTCGTGGGTCTCGAGGTCGCCGTGGAGGGTGGCCGTCCGTGGGTGGGCGAGCTGACTGCCGAGCGCCTGGGCGCGCTCCAGATCGCCACCGAGGAGTTCGGCCCGGGAACGATCCTGCGCAGCGCCCGCTCGGTGGCCGCAGATCCCAGCACCCACATCCTCGTACGTCTGCAACTGGATGGCACCGCAATGCTGTTGCAGGACGGCCGCACCGCCGAACTCCGGCCCGGCAGCCTGGCGTTCCACGACGCGCGGCGCCCGTACCGGATCGTGCTGCCCACGCGGCAGCGGGCCCGGATCCTCATGGTGCCCCGCGCCCTGCTCCGGCTGGAGGAAGGACAGCTGGCCGCTCTGACGGCAACCGTGGTGGACGACGCCGGGGAGGGAGCAGCGGCCTTGCTGCTGCCGCTGCTGTGCGGGCTCGTCGACGAGATCACGCGGACCCATGCGACCAGACGCGACCACCTCGCC
Organism: Streptomyces sp. NPDC037301; assembly: GCF_055602785.1. NCBI lineage: Bacteria > Bacillati > Actinomycetota > Actinomycetes > Kitasatosporales > Streptomycetaceae > Streptomyces > Streptomyces sp. NPDC037301. The sequence continues at coordinate 34,362 of NZ_JBVJWD010000054.1, read as the reverse complement.
CGCATCGCGGCGGAGATCCTGGCCATTCTGGCCCTGGAGCAGGTCAGCAGTCGGCCCGCGCCTGCGCTGTGGGAGCGGATCACGGCATTCGCCCAGGCCCGGTTGCAGGACCCCGGACTCACCCCTCAGAGCATCGCCGACCAGCACAGCATCTCCCTGCGCTACCTGCACCGGCTCTTCCAGTTGCAAGGCACCACCGTCAACGCCTGGGTGCGGACGAGGCGGCTCGAGTCGGCGCGCGAGGAACTCGCCCGGGCCGGCGCGGCCCACACGTCGATCGCGGCGATGGCCGCCCGCTGGGGTTTCACCAACCCCTCCCACTTCAGCCGGACGTTCCGCGAAACGTATGAGATGTCGCCGGTGCAGTGGCGCGCTGCGCACCTGGGGACCTGACACGCGGCCGGCACTGTTCCCGGAATGGCAAGACCCCGGGCGCTGCCGGCATGATCGCTCCCGCGCTCGGCGCCTACCTTTCGCGGTATGCGGTTCCTGCGGAAAGGAACGGAAATGAAGCGCAGAGCGATGGCGTGGATGCTGCCCGCCCTCATGGTGGCACTGAGCGTGGTGGGATCCGGGGCACCGTCCTCGGCTCAGGACGAGGCGGCCGCTGCGCCGGCTTCGACCACGGCGGTAGGTCCCCAGTACGACACCACGCACGTCTATGTCACCCCCAAAGCGGTGGACGCGTTCGTCGCCGGCTGGGGCGCGACCTTCGGCGGTACCCACACGGCCAAGATCCTCACGACCGTCACGCCGACGCCCAGCAAGACCGAGTCGGAACTGGTGATGTCGCCCGTCGGCAACCTGTCCGTGTTCGACTTCCGGACGCCCGCCCCGTACCCGTTCGGCGCCGAACGGACGGGCTGGCTCATGAGCGACTTCGACAAGGGCGTCCGACTGGCCAGGCAGAGCGGGGCGCAACTGGTCGTCGCGCCCTTCGACGACCCCATCGGGCGGGACGCGATCGTCCAGTTCCCGGGCGGCATCAACGCCCAGCTGTACTGGCACACCACGGCGCCGTCGTACAAGCCCCTGGAATCCGTGCCGGACAACCGCGTCTACCTGACGCCCGACTCGGTGGGCCGATTCCGTGGCTCCTACCTGCGGTTCACCGGAGGGCGTGTCGTCTCCGACCGCCGGGCGGCGGACGGCGGTGACATCGGCCTGCCCAAGGAGACATATCGCCGGATCGCCATCCGCTCCCCGTTCGGCTGCACGGTCGTGAGCGTCACCGACGGCCATCTTCCCTACCCGTTCGGGCGGGAGACCACCGGTTACGCGGTGAAGGACCTCGTCGTGACACTGCGGAAGGCCGAGGCGGCGGGTGCGAAGGTGCTGTGGGGCCCGTACACCGGCGACGGCCACTCCAGCGCCATGGCGCAGTTCCCCGGCGGTTATGTGGCCGACCTGCATCAGGACAGTGGTCACAGGTGACCGACGGGACGATGGGGGACGACGTCTACCAGCCGGACGGCTCGGAGATGCAGGACGACGCCGGCCTGCTGGACGCGTCGGACCGGCCGGGCCGAATCCGGCTATGACGTGGAGACTGATCTCGGCGTGGAGCCGCGTCAGCGTAGCGGCTCAGCCGTTCGTCCAGCTTTCCAGGCCTTTCTCCGTCTTCACCGGCACCCCGGCCCGCGTCGGTCTCGGGCGTTCCACGCAGCGTCGGCTCGCCCCTGGCGACGAACCGGTCGGCTCCATCGAGGGCATCGGCGAACCACGCCGGCGGTTCGCCGGCTGAGCACACACGTCGAGTCTTCACAACGGAAAGGAACACCGCCATGTCCGCAGCCAAGCGATGGTCACGGACCGGCCTGCACAGCCGTGGCGGCGACCCTCACGGTTACGTCACCGGCGCGGCGACCGCCGCTGCCGGCCCGGTCTCGGACGCACGCTTCCTCGCGCATCTGAACATGACCGACGGGCAGCGACCGGAGAACATCGCCCTGGAGCCTGGCGGCAGCGCGGACGTCACCTTCGCCTTTTCCCGCCAGGTCGCCCGTCACCCCCGACGGCCGGGCGCACGTCCTGGCAACCCTGCCGGCACCCCGGGCCGGGTCCGTCACCCCGGTCCTGACCTCGCCGTTCCTCGGCGCTATCGTCCGCACTCACGACGGGACGCTGTACTTCCTGTACGCCACGGGTACCAGCGACCTGACCGGGGTGTGGCGCCTGCGCCCCGCGGGCACCCCGCAGCGCATCGCCGCGCTTCCGGCCGACGGCCTGCCCAACGGCCTGGCACTTGGCTTGCTGTATGTAGCCGATTCGGCCCTCGGCATCGTCTGGCGGGTGCCGACTGCGGGCGGCACGCCCACCCGGTGGGCCGCCGCCCCCGAGCTGCGGCCCACCGGATTCCTGGGTGCCAACGGCATCAAGATCTACAACGGGGCGGCCTGGGTGTCCAACCTGGACAAGGGCACCGTGCTGCGCATCCCCCTCACGTGCCACGGCAGCGCCGGGCCCGTCGAGACCGGGGCCACCGGACTGGTCGACATCGACGACTTCGACTTCACCGGCGCCGGTGACACCCTGCTTGCGGCGATCAACAAGGGCAACGAGGTCGTCCTGGTCAGGCCCGACGGCAGCCACAGCATCGTGCTGACCGCCGCCGACGGGCTGCAGAACCCCACCGCGCTCACCGTACGGGGCGGCACGGTGTACATCGCCAGCGGCGCCTACTTCACGAACAGCGACCCCAACGTACTCGCGGCCCACATCGACCACGGCAAGTGGCGCAAGGAACCGATGTGATGGGTGATCAGGCAACCGCGGGCACCAACGATTCCGACCCCGACGCCTTCCCGGTCGTGCCGGTCCGGACCTTCGAGGAGCTGCGCGTCGCCGAGGTCTTCCGCGCGCCCAGCCGGACCCTGACGGATGCCCATGCCGCGACGTTCCAGACCATCTCCGCGGACAACCAACAGCGATCCGCTCGACCCCGCCACCGTGGCATTCCCCTTAGCACGCACCGGTGAACGTCGGCGCTCCGGAGTCCCGCCATGGCAAAAGCGGCAGCTCAACGCGCATGAGGTAGCTGGGGCGGGCTACCCGGGGCAGACGTATGAGGCCCTCGCACGGCGGAGCTGCGCCACTCGGCGGGGGAAACCCCGTAAGCGGCCCGGAACACCCGGCTGAAGGGGGAGGCACTCGTGAAACCCCAGCGGTGCGCCACCGCGGCGATGGTCAGCCCCGCCGCCTCCCGGCGGGACAGCGCACGCCGGCACTGCTCCAGTCGGCGCTGCTGGATCCACCGGCTGACCGTTGATGTTCTTCAGCTGGTACAGCTTGTGCAGATAGCGCACGGCGATGTGGTGGGCCCGGGCGATGGCCTCCGGTGTCAGGCCCGGACCGGCGAGGTGCCAGTCGATGTACGCCCGGATCCGAAGCAGCGACTCCGGCGCGAGTTCGCCACATCGCGTGAACGCAAGAGATCCGGACCGGCCCGGCTCGCACGGGCGTGCTCGTGAGATCCGGGCCGGTAGTCGGACGGCAGGTTCAGCGGGCGCTCGCCCAGGCGCGCTGCGCCCAGTCGGCGAAGCCGGTCCAGCGGATCTCCGGGTGGGCATCGTGGAGTGCGGGGATGTCGACGCGGTAGCCGGGGCCGTTCAGGAACGTCCACATCGCATGCATGTCCGGATTGCCGATGGCCGTCAGCGGTACGCGCTCATGGCGGACTTCCCGTCCCAGCGCGGCACCGAGCGCAGCCGCCATCTGTGCCGGAGTGGGGGCGTCGGAGGCCAGTTCGAAACGCCGCCCGACATACGGAGCAGGGTTGAGCAGCACTTCCGCCGCGAACGCGCCGAGGTCGGGGCGGGCGAGCTGCTGCAACGGCCGATCGGGCGGCAGCGGCAGATCGAGAACACCGTCGAGGATGCGTTCCGCTCCGCCGAGTGCGTTGTCGAAGAAGTACGTCGGTCCCAGGATCGTGTACGGCACATCACCCGCGGTCAGTTCCGCCTCGATGCGCGCCTTGCTCTCGAAGTGCGGTACGCCGCTGTCCTGGTCGGCCCCGGCGACCGAGCTGAACACGAGATGCGGGACGCGCTCCTGCGCCGCGGCGGAGAGGATGGCACGCCCCTGGCCCACCTCCGCCTCGACACCGGCCTCGAATGGCGTGGTGAACGCGAAGACACCGGCCACCCCCTTCATGGCCGCGGCGAGCGACCCGCGATCGCTCAGGGAACCCGCCACCACGTCGACGTCTCGGCCGGCCAGTTTCTGCGCGGCACTGCGACCGGGGTCGCGGACCAGCGCCCTGATCCGGGCCCCGCGGGCCAGCAGGGCGTCGATCACGGCCCTGCCCTGCCCACCGGTTGCTGCAAGCACCAATACCGGTTCATCAGCCATCGAAGAACTCCTCTCCCAGCAGAGGGCACCGGATCGGCAGCCGGCCCCAGTGGTCATCATCCGTGCCGGACGACGGCGCACGGCGCCGACGCGCGGGAGCAGGGCACTGGAGGGCACGTCCCGGTGCGCTCACAGTCACGACGGTCGTGCACCCGGCGCCTGGCGTTCCCCACTGCACACGATTGCCGGAAGAAGAGGGGCCCATGCAGTTCGGCATTCACGGCCTCGTACAGCGAGCTGTTCAAGTTCTTCTTCGACTGATCGATCCGGACGCCCTCACCGGCAAGTCGGTCCTGATCGCGGCGATCGGAGGCACAGCCCGCCATTCCCTGGTCCTGGAGCACGCGCGGCGCCCGCTGTTCTCCCACCTGCGGGCGGCTGTCGTCCCCACCGCGGTGTACGCGGCGTCCGAGGACTGGGGATCGGGCGGTGACGCCTGCACGGAGGGCCTGCCCGCGCGCGTCCGGCGGGCGGGCGGCGAGCCGGCCGCCCGTCCCTCCGAAGCGGTACCCGAGGACGACGTCACCGCGCTCGAAGGGCAGTTGTCCGACCTCTGCTTCGACTGAGGCCGGCCGCCACAGGCCCCGCCGAGCCGCCGCCGGCCCCGTCCCCGCCTCGCCCGAGGCGGACGACCGCGGTCGGCGGCCGGGCGGGCAGGCCTAGGTCCTGCTCCTGCATCGCGATCACCACCGAGGTCTCGGGCAGTGTCCGGAACAGTGCGTCCAGCAGCGCCTCGGCGGTGGGCCGGTCCAGGCCGGCGGTGGGTTCGTCCAGCAGGAGCACCGGGGGGCGCCGCAACACGGCGCGTGCGATCGCGAGGCGCCGCCGCTGCCCCTGGGACAGCAGACGCCCGCCGGGGCCCACCGGGGTGTCGAGCGGCAGCGCGGAGAGACCGACCACTTCCTGTACGGCCCGCAGGGTGGTGGTGTCGGCCGAGGGGGCGGCTTGACGGAGGTTGGCCGCCACCGTGTCGTCGGCCAACCAGTCGTCGGCCTCCACCAGGGTGACCGTCTCGGCGACGACCCGGGCCGGCAGCTCGTGCACCGGTGTGCCGCCGAGGAGGACCGTGCCGACAGGGGCCGGTATCCGTCCGGCGAGCTGTCCGAGCAGCGTCGACTTCCCGCTGCCGTTGGGGCCGGTGACCAGCACCAGGCCGGGGCCGGACAGGGTCGTGGAGAGGGTTGCAGGCGAGCCGGGAAGCGGCAGTCCGTCTGTTTCCAGGACGTGTGAGGTCGGCCGCTGCCGACCCGCGGGTGGCTCCTCGGCAGCGAGGGGCGCGAGGCGTCCGGCCGCTTCGCCCGCCTGGGTCAGCAGGTGCAGCAGCCGGGGCAGCCGCTCCAGCAACTCCCACCCCGCGGCCATCAGCAGCACCTCGCCCACCACGGAGGCGACCGGCTGAGCCGGGGCCGCGCACAGGGCGATCACCAGCACCGACGACTGGCCGACGGCGGCCAGCAGGCGCAGCGCCAGACGTCCCAGCCGTTCGGCTCGGGCGGCGGCCCACTCGGCGGATTCGACAGCCGCCATCGCGGTCGTCGCCGACCGTCGCGCCTGTGGTACGGCGTCCAGGCAGCGCAGTTCGTCGAAGGCGGCCCGGCTGCCGAGCAGCACGGTACGGAGCTCGGACCTGGCCTCGGCAGCGGTGCCCAGATGGGCTCGCGCGCGGCGGTGGGCTCGCCGGGCGCAGACCAGCCCGGCCGCCCAGACGACCAGCTCGGCCGCCCCCAGGAGCGGCATCGCCCACAGCAGCAGGATCTCGATCAGGCACGCGGTGGTGACGGCCGCCGCGAGCGGTGCGCAGACGTTCGCGGGCAGACCCGCGACGGTCTCCACGTCGGAGGTGAGCCGGGCGAGCAGTGTCCCGTCGCGTTGTCCGCGCAGCTCACGGGGGGTGAGCCGGGCGGCGCCACGGGCCAGCCGGGTGCGCAGCGTCACGGAGGCGGACAGCAACGTCCGGTGGCTGACCAGGCGTTCGAGGTAGCGCAGTCCGGTGCGGGCCAGGGCCAGCGTCCGCACGGCACCCGAGGGATACATCCAGGACCAGGTGGTGTTGGCCTGGAGGGTGACCACGGCACAGGTCGTCAGAAACCATCCGGACACGCCGAGGAGTGCGGCACCGCCGAGTTCGGCCGCGATGGCCAGCAGCGTGCCGGTCAGCAGGGCGCGGCGCGGAGCCGCCATGCGCAGCAGACGCCAGGCGCCGCTCCCGTTCATCGGACTCTCCCGTGCCTCAGTGTGATGACCTGGTCCGCCAGCGGCAGCAGCGCCGGACTGTGGGTGGCGAGCAGGACCGTACGGTCGCGGGCCAGCGTCCGCAGCGCCGACAGGACCCGCGCTTCCGCCTCCGGGTCGAGGTGCGCGGTGGGTTCGTCCAGACACAGCAGGGGCGCGTCCCGCAACAGCGCCCGGACCAGCGCCAGTTGCTGGGACTGGCCGGAGGACAGGCCGGTGCCGCGTTCGCCGAGCGGCGTGTCCAGGCCCTGGGGCAGCGCGGTCAGAAGGTCTTCGAAGCCGAGGGAGGCGATGGCGCCGAGCAGGTCGTCGTCGCTCGCGGTGGGCCGGGCCAGGAGAAGGTTCTCGCGAAGGGTGCCGGGCAGCAGGTGCGCCGGCTGGCCCACCCAGGAGACCCGGCCGGGATCGGCGGGGACGGCCCGTCCGTCCAGCATGTGGAGCGCCCGTCCCTCGTGCGGGGCGGACAGACCCGCCGCGACGGCCAGCAGGGTGGACTTGCCCGCCCCGCTCGGTCCGGTGACGGCGAGACACCGGGCCGGTGCGAGCTCCACACCGACCCGGTCCAGAGCAGGTGCCGTACGCCCCGGGTGACGGATCGTCACGGCTTCCAGACGTACCCCGGGAGGCGACGCGCCTCGGACCGGCCGGAGCGGCACGGCCGACGGCAGGTCCTTCTCCTCGGGAGCGTCCAGGAACGGGGCCAGCAGCTCGGCGGCGGCAGCGGCCCGGGCGCGGGCGTGGTAGCCGGCGGCCAGGTCCCGGGCCGGAGCGAAGTAGGCGGGTACCAGAACGAGGACGAACAGCGCGGCGGACAGGCTCATGCGGTCCGGGACGACGGGCAAGTGCAGATAGTCGAGCAGGACCAGGCCGCAGTAGGTCGCCACCACGGCGAGGGTGCCGGTGATGAGCAGCTCGACCCACGCGGTCGACAGAAAGGCGATCCGCAGCACCTTCTCGGTCCGCCGGGCGACCTCCCGGTCGTCCCGCTCCAGGGCACGGGACGCCTCGTCGTGTGCGCCGAGCCCGACCAGGGTGGGCAGCCCGCGCAGATGGTCCAGCAGCCCGGCCTGATGGGTGCGGATCCCGGCCAGTTGGGCGCGGACGGCGCCCTGTGTGCCGAGACCGATGACCTTCAGGTTGGCCGGGAGCAACGGAGTGGCGGCCAGGACGAGCAGGGCGACGAACCAGCTGCGGCAGGCGATGGCGGCCAGGACGAGGCCACTGCCGAGCAGCATGGTCGTCCGTGCGGGCACGTACCCGGTGAGCCAGTCGGTCAGCTGGTCCACCTCGCCGTCGACGGCCCGGTCGGGTGCCGTCTCGCCCAGGTCGGTGCGGGCCGGTCCGCGGGCGGGCAGTGCCGTCTCGACGATCCGGCGGCGCAACGTCTCGCGTACCATGCGGGCGCCACGGGCGGCTGCCGCGTCACCTGCGGCCAACAGGCCGGCGCGCAGGGCGACTCCGGCCGCGGTCAGCAGGGCGGGCAGCACCAGGGCCGTCGCGGGCACCTCGCCGTGCAGCGCCGACAGGCCGCGTTGCGCGCCCCAGGAGAGCCCGCCCGCCCACAGGACCGTGCCCGACTGGGCCGCGCCGCGCAGGATCCCCGCGCGACGCAGCTCGGGCCGGGCGACCGCCGCCCAGGCCTTCAGCCTGGCGGGCGCCGGATCGTCGGTCCGGTCCGCGGCCAGCTCGTCCAGCAGTACGGCGGTGCCGCTCACGAGGTGGTCTCCGCCCCGGTGTCCGCGTCGAAGTATCCGGCGCGGCCGTCACGGCGGTCGCCGACGATCCAGGCGGCCAGTGCGGTGCAGCCCAGCACCGTGACGCCGATCGGTCCGATCAGGTGGGAGACGCCGCCGAACACGTCCTGGGAGAGGCCGGTGGCCAGGACGCCGAGCACCGTCAGCAGGACGCGTCGCACGATCGTCCGCGGTGCGCCGGTGGACGCCGGTGCGGCCGGAAGCGAGCGGCCCCGGGCGGGCAACGGCGGTGCGGGGTCCTCCACCGGATCGCTGTACTTGCCGCGGAAACTTCGCCACGCGTAGATGTTGTAGGCGAGGACGAACGGCATGCACAGGCCGACGCCGAGGACCAGGAACAGCTGGGAGGAGTGTGGGCTCGCTGCCTGATGGACGGTCAGGCCGGGCGGCACGACCACCGGCAGGGAGACGGCGGCGAGTCCCAGGAGCCCACTGGCGGTCATGGTGGCCACGGCCGCGAACGGCCGCCAGTCGGGGCTGCGGCCGAAGCCGTGCCAGGCGACGGCGCCGGCCACGGCGGCGACCCCCACCGCGAGCCAGAACAGCACGGCCCGTACCGGCTGGCCCGGATGAAACTGCTGCGGGTCGGCGCCCGGCAGCAGCAGGCTCAGCGCGAGCGCCATGACCACGGCGGCCAGCAGCAGGGACCGTCCGGTGCGCCGGACCCCCGACCGCGACCACCCTTCGGTCCTGTCCTGCAGCCAGGCGGCCCCGGCCAGCAGGTACACGACGACCAGACCGAGGGCGCACAGCACACCGTAGAGGCTGAGCCAGTCGAAGGCCCCGCCGTGGAAGGCTCCGTCCCGCTGCTGCGGGCCGGTGAGCACGGCACCGAGGACGAGGCCCTGGCACACGGTGGCCGCGAGCGAGGCCCCGCCGAACAGCAGCGCCCAGCCCCGCCCGTAGCGGCCTGCTGCGCTGTGCATCTCCAGGCCCAGTCCGCGCAGGATGATCGAGACCAGCATGACGATCAGCGGCAGATAGACGCCGGGCAGCACCACGGCGTAGGCGCCGGGCAGGCCGGCCCACAGGACCACGCCGACCAGGATGAGCCAGCTCTCGTTGGCGTCCCAGGCGGTGGCGACGATCTCGCCGTATTCCCGCCGGCGCTCGGGCCCGGCCGCCAGACTGAGCATCCCCACGCCGAGGTCGTAGCCGTCGAGGACGACGTACATGCCGAGCGAGAAGAGGACCAGGGCGTAAGCGGCGTACTCAAGCAACGAGGGCCTCCGGGACGTCGGGCGAAGCGGGGCCGGTGGGCAGTGCCTCGGGGCCGGCCTTGACCGTACGGACGATGTAGCGGGCCCAGATGGCCAGCAGGGTGACGTAGAGCAGGACGAAGCCGGCGAGTGTGGCGGCGACTTCGGGTGTGCTGAGGTGGGAGACCGCGTCAGCGGTGCGCAACTGACCGTAGACGACCCAGGGCTGGCGGCCCGTCTCGGCGACGATCCAGCCGCCGGTGATGGCGATGATCCCGGCCGGGGTCATCCACACCATCCACCGCAGGAAGCGTGGCGAGTCGTACAGGCGCCGGCGCATGCGCAGGACCACGCCCGCGAAGGCCGTGCCGAACATGAGCAGCGCGGTGAAGTACATGGCGCGGAAGCCGTAGAAGGTGGTCCACATGTTGGGGCGTTCGTCGGGCGGAGTCTGCAGCAGTCCGGGCGTTGTCGTCCTGCCGCTGAGGTCCTGGGCGATGACCGAGCCGAGGTAGGGAATTTCGACGTGCAGCCGGTTCTCGCCCTTGTCCGTGTCGGGGACGACGAGCAGGTTGTAGCCGTTGCTGTCGCTCTTCCAGTTGCCCTCGAACGCCTCCAGCTTGGGCAGCTGGTGCTGTCCCATGAAGACGGCGGTGCCGTCACCGACGTACAACTGCACCGGCATCAGCACACCGAGGACGCCGAGGGCGATGGACAGACAGCGGCGGGCCATGGGCTGGGCGGAGGACCGTTTCTTCACCAGGTACCAGGCGGAAATGCCGCCGACGAACCAGGCGGAGCTGATCAGCACGGCCAGCAGCATGTGCGGGAAGCGGTGGGCGAAGGCCGGGTTGAGCAGGATGCCGATCCAGTCCTTCGCGTGGAACTGGCCGTCGACCTTCTCGTAGCCGACCGGGTTCTGCATCCAGCTGTTGGCCGACAGGATCCAGGTGGTGGACAGCAGGGTTCCGAAGGCGACCATCCAGCCGGCCAGGGCCATGGTGCGCGGGCGGATCCGTCCGTCCCCGTACAGCATCAGGCCGATGAAACCCGCTTCCAGGAAGAAGGCCGTGATCACCTCCATGCCGATGGTGACCCCGATGACCGGACCCACCGCGTGGGCGTACGTGCCCCAGTTCAGGCCGAACTCGAAGGTCATCACCGTGCCCGCGACGACGCCCAGGCCGAACCCGACGGCGAAGATCTTCTTCCAGAACCGGAAGATCTGCAGGTAGAGGGGATTGCCCGTGCGCACGTAGACCGTATAGACGACTGCGAGCAGCACGGAGAGCCCGACGGTGAGCGCCGGGAAGGTCATATGGAAGATCGCGGTGATCGCGAACTGCCATCGGGACAGTTCGACGACGGTGGACGAAGCCATGGGCACTCCAGGGGAGCAGCGATGTGACGGGCGTCAGGCGCGGGCCGGGCCTCCGGACCGCGCCCGGGGCGGGGACACGCACCGCATGAGCGGAAGGGGGCGCGGCCCCCCGCAGCCCGATGCCGTAGGGGCGTCCGCCCGTCCGCTCGCCCGACGCTGCGCACCCTCTGCGTGCCGTGCGGACGGCTCAGGCGCGCACCAGCGGGGTGTCGACCAGGTGCTCGGCCAGGAACCATGCCTGCAGTTCGCCGGTGCGGACGATCTGCGAGACCAGCAGGTCGTTGGTGCCGTCGTCGCCCAGCTCGGCCGTGCGGGCGGCCGCGTCATGCGCATCCGTGAGGATGATCTCGTGGGCTTCGAGCAGCCGCGAGAGCATGGCCGGTACCTCCTCCACACCGTCCGGCGGGCGCGGAATCGACGTGATCCCGGCGACGTGCCGCGGATCGCCCACAGCGACACCCCCCAGCGTCTGGACACGCTCGGCGAGGGCGTCGACGAGTTCCAGTTGCTCTCCCGCGTGCTTGTCCAGGAGCAGGTGCAGCTGGTAGAAGGTCGCGCCCCGCATGCTCCAGTGGTGCTTCTTGTAGAGGCCGTAGAGTATTTGGGTGTCCGCCAGCACCTTGTTCAGGCGCTGGGAGGAGTACATGCGCGCCTCGTAGGACAGAGCGACGGGGAACTGCTTGACGGTCCCGAACTCCTGGATGACCGAGCCCTTCTGGTGCAACCACGGCTGGCTGCTCGTGGGCTGGGAGCTGGTGGTCATGGCGTGCCTCCTGCGATGTCGTGCCGAAACGTGCGCGGTCGACGCTAGGGGCCGAACCGCCGGCTGCGTTGTCCGCGAGCGCACGCGTAGGTGCCCCTCAGCGCACCGGATCCGGGCGGGGCGGACGTGGCCCGATCCGGCGGCGGGGCAGGCCGGGCGGTCACTCGCTGCCGGCCGTGTGCTGTTCGATGACGCGGTCGAGATCGGGGTGACGGTGCTCGGTGCCCGGCGGCACCAGCGCGTCGGCGCGGTGCACAAAGGCCGAGACCTCACGGGCTGCGGCGTCGAGGACCGCCGCCCCGTGCCAGGTCCTGAGCAGGACGCGGACCGCGTCCGGATGGCAGCGGTATTGGGGGATCGCCGGCCACGGTGACAAGGATCGTCGTCGTGAGAACGATCGGGGCTTCGTGCGCGGCGCCGGCAGGAAGCCGTCTCATGCCGCCTCCCTGTCCGCGACTGTTCTGTTGCCTTCCTCGGCCGGGTTCCGGCGACCGTACAGCGGGTCCGGAGAATGGTTTGCCGACGAGCGCACGAGGTGTTGTCGGTCGAAGAGCGTGTCGAAGAGCTTGAGAGAGCAGACCGTGCAGTGTGGAATTTCCTGAGCCGGAGTCATGGGTCGCGGTCACGAGGATAATGTCAAATCCCGGGGGAGTGGCAAACCTCTTCCGGCCTCAACCGAAAGGACACCCGATGAGCCAGTTTTCCGTCGCTCCGGTCGTCGGGCGCGTAGATGCGGTGAACCGCTACTACATCCTGGTCGACGGCGAGCGCACCGGGCTGACCGCCTACCGTGACCGCGGGGAACAGCGCGTCCTCCACCACACCGAGATCGATGACGCCGTCGCCGGACAGGGCCTGGCCTCCTGGCTGGTCCAGGAAGCTCGCACCGACGTACGGAACTCCGGGAAGCGGATCGTGCCCGTGTGCCCGTACGTGGCCAAGTTCTTGAAGCGGCATGAGGAGTTCGCCGACATCACCGACCCCGTGCGGCCCGACGTCCTGCGGTGGCTGGACACGGAACCGGGCTGACCGCGCACCTCTTCTGTCCCCGGAGTGCACAGGGCCTGCCTGTCGCTCGCTCTGCCGCTTCTCCCGCGGCTAGTATCCGAGCAGCTGAATTCCACCGGCGTGCTGTTCCATCGAAATGGCGTCGGAATGGCGGCAGTTCCCGCAAAGACACGAACGGGGTGTTGTTGTGGAGCAATGGACAAGGCGTGAGGACGAGCGGCTGCTTTCCGGGAAAGGCCGGTATGTTGCCGATATCCGCGTTCCTGGATGTCTGGACGCGGCATTTGTGAGAAGCAAGCTGGCCCACGGCGTACTGCGCGCCGTGGACTGCACGGCGGCCCGGGATGTGCGGGGGGTCGTGGGAGCCTGGTCGGCCGCGGACCTGCCGGATCTTCCACCGGTTCCGTACACCCTGCTGGCCAGGCTCTCCACGGAGGACGCCGTCGCGGGCCGGGAGTGGCCGGCCCTCGTGACGGACCGGGTGCGATATCCGGGCGAGGCGCTGGCGGTCGTCCTCGGGGAGGACCGGTACCGGGCCGAGGACGGGGCCGCCGAGGTCACCGCCACGATCGATCCGCTGCCCGCCGTGGTGACACCCGCCGCGGCGCTGGACGACTCCGTCCGGCTGTTCGACGGACTGAGCAACGTCGCCCTGCGCGGCGAGGCGGGAGAGCCCGTCGATCCGTCCGTCTGGCAGGACGCCGCCGCCGTGGTCGAGGCCGGCCCCGGCACCCCGCTGGGCGCCAAGGGCGCGGGGGAGTCGGGCTGCATCGGCACCCCGGCCGCCATTGTCAACGCCGTGGCCGATGCCCTGCGGATCGCCGATCCCGGCCTGCTGCAGACGCCGCTCACCCCGGACAGCGTCTGGCGGGCGGCGCAGGCCCCGAAACATGAGGAAGGCGTCCGGTGAAACCCGCATCCTTCGACTATGTGGTTCCTCGTACGGTCGCCGAGGCCGTCGAGGCACTCGGCGGCACCAGGCGCAAGGCCCAGGTGCTCGCCGGAGGACAGAGCCTGATCCTGGAGATGCACCTGCAGCGCATCCGCCCCGAACTCGTCGTCGACATCAACCGCATCCGGGAACTGGACCGCATGAGCGTCGAGGGCGACGAACTGCGCGTGGGCGCCCTCGTCCGCCACGCGGCCTTCGAGCCGGCCGGTGCCGTACCGGGCCCGCTCGGCACCCTGCTTTCACGGGCCGTGGTCAACATCGCCCACCCGCCGATCCGTTCTCGCGGGACCATGGCCGGCAGCTTCGGCTGGGCCCATCCCGCCTCGGAATGGTGCGCCATCGGCGTCGCCCTGGACGCCATCGTGGAGGTGACCGGCCCCGACGACGCCCGCGCGATCCCGGCCGGCGACTACTTCCTGGGGCCGTACCGCACCGCACGCCGGCCGTGGGAACTGATCACCGCCGTACGGCTCCCGCTGCTCGGCGAGCACACCGGGGTCGGCTTCATCGAGCACCGCCGTACCCACTTCTGCTTCGCCCAGGTCGCCGTCGCGGCCGCTCTCACGGTGCACGACGGAGTGATCGGCGACGCGCGGATCGGGCTGGTCAACTCCGCCGACCGCCCGGTACGGGCCCGTGCCGCCGAACGCACCCTGCTCGATACCGAAATCGGCCCGCTCCCCGCGGGGCGGCGGCTGCCCGACGACCACCCGTTCGCCCGAGCCGGCCGCGTCGCCGCCCAGGCGGACGCCGCACCGCTCGCCGAACCGTACGCCGACGTGGAGTACAAGCGGCAGGCCATCGCCGTCCTGGTCGGCAGAACACTCCGCGAGGCGGCGCTCGATCTGCGCGCACGTCTCGCCGCACGCGAGGGGGACCACCGATGAAGATCACGCTCACTGTGAACGGAACCGCACACCGCCTCGACGTGGAGCCCCGGCGCCTGCTCGCCGACGTCCTGCGTGACGACCTGGGCCTGACCGGTACGCATCTGGGGTGCGAGCACGGCATCTGCGGGGCCTGCACCGTGCTCATGGACGGCGAGCCGGTCCGCGCGTGCCTGGTGCTGGCCGTGCAGTGCGAAGGCAGCTCCGTTCGTACGGTGGAGGGCCTCGCGGGACCCGACGGCGAACCCCACCCGCTGCAACGTGCCTTCTCGGCCGAGCACGCGCTCCAGTGCGGCTTCTGCACACCCGGCTTCCTCATGGTGGCCGCAGGAGCGCTCGACACCGATCCCGACCTCGCTGACCATCCGGAGGCCATCGCGGGCGTTGTCGGCTCCAACATCTGCCGGTGCACAGGCTACGAACCCATCCGACGCGCCATTACGCGCGCGGCCCAGGAACAACGGGAAACCACCGCCTGACAGTGAGGATGTAGATGGCACCGCTCGGGGGTCTGACCCTCCGCCTGACTGACGCTCCGGCTGTCCTTGGGCTGAATCGTCGATACCCGGGGACGCGGGTTGCCCGGCGGAACATGGACAAGGGGAACAGAGAAGGGGTCTTCCATGTCTCACGCTTCCACCGTCGCTGTTCTGGGAGCAGGCGTACTCGGCGCCGCGATGGCGATGCGTCTCGGAGATACCGGCCACGAGGTACGGCTCTGGAACCGCACGGAGGAGAGGGCCCGTACGGTGGCGGAGCACGCTGCCGGGGTCACGGCGGTGAAGACGGTGGGCGATGCGGTTTCCGGCGCGTCCGTCGTCATCACCGTGCTCCGTGACGGCGATGCGGTCGCGGAAGTCATGTCGGATGCCCTCGGTCGGCTCGAAAACGATGCTGTCTGGGTGCAGGCGAGCACGGTAGGGCCACGGCACGCCGGCCTGCTGGCCGGTCTGGCCCGTGATCACGGTGTTGCGTACCTCGACGCACCCGTCTCGGGAAGTACCGCTCCCGCTCGGCAGGGCAAACTTGTCTGGCTGGCAGCCGGCCCCGAGGACGTCCTTGAGCGGGCGCGTCCCGTGCTCGACGATCTCGGCTCGTCCGTGCTCCACGTCGGAACAGGGGTCGAGGGCAGCGCCGTCAAGCTTGTGGTCAACGCGTGGATGGCTGCCTCGACGGTCGCCATGAGCGACGTCCTTGCGCTGTGCGACGCGCTCGGCGTCGATCACACGACGTTCGTCCGGGTGCTTGAGGCCGGCCCGCTCGCCATGCCGTACGAATTGCAGAAGGTAAGCGTCATGGACGATGCCTCGTACACGCCCGGATTCGCGGTGCAACTCGCCCTGAAGGACATCGAACTGGCCGCGGCGGCCGCCACCCCCACCCCTCTGCTCCAGGTCGTCCGAGACCGCCTCGAAGCGACTGTCGCAGTCGGCCACGACAACGACGACCTCGCCGCCGTCGACTACTTGAGGAACCCGCCGTCGTAGTCCTTGGATGCTCGGCGATCCGAGGATCAGTAACGATGTCACCCGGCCTCCCGACGCGGGGCGCAGGGGACAACCGGTTCCCGTGAGCCGGCTCGTCGGCGTGCTGTGGGCATCGCGCGCACCGCGCACCGCGCTCAATGTGATCCGCCGCAGTGTCGGGCGCGCTGCTGCCTGCCCCGCTCGGGGAGTACGGAGGTCTCAGGCACCGGAGTCCGGGGTACCGGTGGCCGCCTGATGCGGTACCGCAGGTCCGGACCTGGTGTCGAAGGCATGGGTCACCTCGGGGAGGGTTTTGGGCGTGAGCAGTTCACGAGCCCTCTCCTCTTGGCGGCGGTCGGTGGCCGTCAGCCGGACGTGATGCCGGGCGAGGTGTTCCGCCCAGGAGGAGACCAGATAGGTCTCGACGAAGCGTTCCGGGTCGTTGCCGTCCTGGTAGAGGCCCCAGGTGAGGGCTCCCGTACGGCGTCTGGACCGGGCCACGTGGTGCATGCGGTCCGTGAACTCGGCCCGGTTGTCCGCGGGGACCCGGTAGGCGACGGATACCAGGACCGGGCCGTCGGCCTCTCCCGGCGCCCGGAAGACACGTGCCGCGAGCGGTGCCCACGGGGAGTCGGTCTCTGCGGGTGCTGATGACGACGGTGTGCTCTTCATGCTTGTCCAGACCGGGTGCGGGGTGGGCATGGTCGGGAGTGACCGTAGGGCCCGACGGCGGCAGGTTCTTGACCAGGAACGCACGGGTGTGGTCCAGGAGCGCAGTGACTCCCGTTCGGGGGCCTTGCGTGCAGGGCCGGGGGTGGAGGACTGAGGAGGACGAACCGGATCTCGATGTCCGCCGGCACCGCGAGGTCCGCGTAACACCCCTGTCGCAGAACGCCCTTGACCTCCTCCTCGCCGGTCAGCTCGACGCCGGCCCGGGTGAATGACCTGAGCGCCGTCTGCCGGTCGACCCGATTGCTCCTGGGGCGCAGCACGAGGTCTCCGACGGTGCGGCCGCTCACCGGTCGAGTGCAGGGCCACCCAGAGGATGTAGGTGGACACCTGGGTGGCGTGCAGCCGGAATCCACAGTCGCTCTCCATGAGACGACGGACCGCCTTCTCGAACTCCGCCTTGTAGTAACCGAGTTCCGGACGCGGCTGGTTGAAGTTCTCGAAATCCGCCATCCAGTGGATTGTGGAGCAGGGCGTCGGCAAAAACCTCGACGGTTCGCGGCTGGCGGTGGCAGGCGACTCGGTCGGCGGCAACATGACGGCCGCGCCCACGCTCACGGTCGTACTCGTCTCCGGCCCGGGAGAGTGGCAGGCCCGCACTGTGTGCGAGCTGACGAGGAACCTCTGGCGCGATGTGCTACGGGGTGAGCCAGTTGCGCAGGAGTCTGCTCACGGTGGGCATCGCCACGCACGTCATCAGCACGTTGACGACGCAGGCGACGATCGCGCTGCTGAGCAGGAGCGGGAGCGCGGCCAGGCGTGGGATGAGGAAGAGGCTGCCGAGCACGGAGATCGGGTAGATCGCCAGGGTCGCGCTGATCTCCATCTTCCACGGGGGCGGTGCGGGCCGTGTCGAGCCCGGCTTGGCGAACCAGGTCTCCATGCCGGTCGGTTTGCGTCGGGCGATCGCGGTGTGGTGGTGTCCCTGGCAGCCGGCGAATCAGGCCGCCCGCTCGGGCGAATCCTGCCAGGCCCGGCAGGCCTCCGCGTCCCGGAAACGGTGGACGAGGAACCAGGGGCGTCGCCGCCGAAAGGGAGGAAGAGTCCGTATCCCTGGTGGCTGGGGAAGGTGGCCGCGCTGTCGAGGATGTCCTTCGCCCACGACTCGGAGGCGGCTTCGTGACCGGGCTCCACCCGGCGGGCGATCACACGGGTCACCTCGCTGGTGTCGGCGGGGACATGGTGTGCTCAAGGCTGTCCGTGGTCGCACATACTCCTCGTGATCACACCGCGCCCGTCCACACTTTGCGCCGTGCTCGCTCAGCTCAAGCTGTTTGTTCGGTGGTGTCAGCGTCCCAGCTGGGCCTCGAGCCACGTGAGGACCTCGGGGGTCACGGGGTCGGTGATGTCCGTGAATTCCTGGTGCTTCTTGAGGAACTTGGCCACGTACGGGCAGACGGGGACGATCCGCATCCCGGAGGCGCGGACGTCGGTCAGGGCCTGCTCGACGAGGATCGCGGCGAGTCCCTGGCCGGCGTGGGCGTCGTCGATCTCGGTGTGGAAGAAGACCCGCCGGTCGTCGCGGTCGCGGTAGGCGGTCAGGCCGGCGCGTTTGTCGTCGACGAGGATCTCGTAGCGGTGGCGGGCATCGACGCGACGGACGAGGGGGGTGGTGCTCTGCTCGCTCATGACGGTCCTTTCGGTGGGGGGTTCAGTGGTGGGAGGGGTTCTTGCGGGGTGCGATGACGGCGTTCGGCAGGGCGGGGGCGGGCAGCCGGTCGCCGGGGTAGCCGTCGACGCTGCCGAAACGGTCGGAGGCCCGCTCCCATTCCTCCCGCGCCTCGACGATGTCCTGGTGGCTGCGGCCGATGAAGTTCCACCACATGACAATCTCTTCCCCGAACGGCGTGCCGCCGAGCAGAACCGCCCGTGCGCGGTGGTCGGAGGCGTTGGTGAGGGTGAGTGTCGTCCGCCCCGTGGCCACGTAGCCGAGTTCGGCCGGGTGAAGGACCGTGCCGGCGAGGTGGACGTCGCCTTCGTCGACGAGCAGGCCGTGTTCGAAGGCCGGGTCGACGTCGAGGGTGACGGTGGCGCCGGGGTCGAGGAGGAGTTCGGCGCCGAGGAGCGGGGTGAAGGTGCGGACGGGGGAGGTCTCGCCGGCCAGTGTGCCGAGGAAGACCCTGAGTTCGGCGCCGTCGACACGGAGCGGCTCAGGGGCGTGGTGCTGGAAGTTGCGGGGGGCGTGGCGGTGTTCGTCGGGGAGGGCCAGCCAGAGCTGGACGCCGTGCAGGACGGTGGTGTCGGGTGTGGAGACCTCCGTGTGGCTGATGCCGTGTCCGCCGGTCATGAGGTTGATCTCGCCGGGCCGTACGAAGGCGTGGGTGCCCAAGCTGTCGCGGTGCTCGATCTCGCCGGTGAAGAGCCAGCTCACGGTCTGCAGTCCGGTGTGCGGGTGAGGGGCGACGTCCATGCCGCCGGAGTCGGCGACCAGGTCGGGGCCGTAGTGGTCGGCGAAGCACCAGGCCCCGATGAGCGTCCGGGCCCGCTGGGGCAGTGTGCGGCGTACGGTCATGGCGCGTGGGCCGCCCAGCGGGACGTCCCGGGCCGTGAGGACCTCGACCTCTGTGTCGCCCATCTCCTGACCCCTCCAATGTAGTTTTGATTTCAACAATTATGGAGGATGATAGCCGTGACGACAACGCCCGGCAACAGACGAAGGAGTACAGGGTGAGCGAGACGGTACAGGTCACGGCAGCCCTCCGGCCCACCGGACGGATCCACCTCGACAAGCAGAGCCCCACCGCGTACCAGGCACTGGTGAAGACGGCCGATGTCGTCCGTACCACCGCCGCCGATGCGGGTCTCGACCGGATCCTGGTCGAGCTGGTCAACCTCCGCGTCTCCCAGCTCAACGGCTGCGCCTACTGCCTCGACGTGCACACCCGGGCCGCGCTGCGGGCCGGTGAGACCACCCGGCGCCTCGGCGTGCTCGCCGCCTGGCGCGACACCGAACTCTTCACCGCCCGCGAGCGCGCCGCCCTCGCTCTCGCCGAGGCCACCACCCACCCCGCCGACGCCCTTGCCCAGGAGCGGGCGTACGCCGAGGCCCGCGAGACGCTGAGCGACGACGAGCTGTCCGCGGTGATCTGGGTGGCCATCACCATCAACGCCTTCAACCGGGTGTCGATCCTGAGCAAGCACCTGGTACGGGAGACTCCCTCCCGCTGAAGCGCATGACTCGGCTCGCGGCGCGGCGGCCCACCCCGCACCCGGGACCGAGAGTCGCCACAGAACCGCCGCGCCCGTGGCGAGCAGTGCCAGCGCCACCGCCAGGACGAGGGAGATCCCGATCTTCAGGAGTACGGCTCCGGCGAGGGCGCTGAGGAACATCGCCAGCACGGACAGGATCCGTCGGCCGGGCCGGGGCGCCGCTCCGCCGGCCGGACCGGAGTCGGCGGCGAGCCCGGTGAGGGTGAGGGTGAGCACGGTCGTCGTCAGGTCGGGGACGCCGAGCCGCCGGGCGACCGCGTTCTGCAGCCCCATCGCGAGGCCGAGGAGCACGATCAGGGTGTACTGGACGGTGGTCCCCACCTTGTCGTGCCCTGCGAGGTCGTGCCGAGCGCCCCGGCGAACAGCACCGCCTGTACGGCCATGGCCGAGGCGAGCAACCGGCCTCGGTGCACGGCGAAACGGACGTCGAAGCGGCCGCCGGCCGGCGCGCCGGTGAGAAAGGCCGCCAGGGAGACGACGGAGGCGAGTGCGGACAGGCCGTCGGCTCCCGCCAGGGCGAAGCCGAGGAACACCACGTTGCCCGTCATGTTGGCGACGAAGACATGTCCGAGCCCCAGAAAGCTCACCGCGTCCACCGGACCGGTCACCACCGTGAGGGCCAGCATCAGCGGCGGCAGCGGGCCGTGCTGGTCCCCCTTCGGGGGGACCAGCGTGCGGGCCGCGTCAACCAGCAGCGTGCGCATCCTCGGATGCTCCTTCCACGACGGAGGGGTGGTGCAGCAGTGCGCGCGTCAGCAGCCCGCTGACGGGACCGAGGACGAGGGCGACGACGGAGACCCACACGGGCCACGGGGTCAGCCCGAGCGCGTGATCCGCCGACCAGCGGCCGGGGCCGGTGAGCGCGAGCACCCCGGCCACGATGACGAGGAAGAACGGGTACTCGTACCCGTCGCGCTGCACCCACAGCCCATTGCGCCACTTGACGGTCGTGCCACCGTCATCACTCCCGCGGCGGCCATCGCCGCCGCGGGAGTGAGCAGCCCTGCCGTCAGGAACAGGCCGGCGCCGACCTGGCCGCCGCCCGCCGCGAGCGCGGTGAGCCGGCCGCCGCGGAACCCGTCCCGCCGGAACTCCTCGCCTCCCCCGGCCGGGGCCTCGCCACCCAGCCGGAAACTGACTTTCTGCACTCCGTGCCCGGCGACGAGGAGTCCCGCCACCAGCCGGAGGACCAACAGTCCGGTGTCCATCACGTTCCTGCCTGTTCCCGTCTTCTCCGTCCCCGGGTTCTCAGCCGGCCGCGTGGGCGCCGATCATGGCCTGTGCGTAGACCACCCCGAGGCCGTAGGCACCGGCGTGCTCCTTGACGACGTCGGTGGTGGCGACGTACGTCTCGGTGCGCGCCCAGTCGCGCTGGAGCTCCAGGAGCGCCTGGACCCAGGTCACCGGTATCGCGCCGCCCTGGATCATGCGCTGCACGGCGTGCTCGTGCGCCTGTGGGCTGACGCCGCCGGACGCGTCGGTCACCACGTACACCTCGTAACCCTGGGCGATGGCGGACAGCGTGGGCAGGACCACACAGACCTCGGTCCACAGGCCGGCGATCACGAGCTTCTTGCGTCCGGTCGCCTTCACCGCCTCGACGAGGGCCTCGTCCTCCCAGGCGTTCATCGAGGTGCGGTCGATGATCTTCTGGTCGGGGAAGACTTCGGCGAGCTGCGGCAGGATCGGGCCGGAGAAGGATTCGGCCGCCACGGTGCTCAGCACGACCGGCACGTCGAAGACCCGGGCGGCCTTTGCCAGGCCGACGGTGGAGTTGATGATCGCGGTGCGGTCGCCGCTGCCGGTGCCGAAGAACATCTGCGGCTGGTGGTCCACGAAGAGGACGGCGCAGTTGTCGGGGGTGAGCAGGTCGGGGCTGGGGGCCGCCGTGACCTGGGCGATGTCGACCATGGGAGTACTGCCTTTCGTCGGTGGACACAGGGGATACACAGGTGAATCGGTGTGGCTTCAGAGGGAGACACAGGGGTCGAGAAACCCGTCCCCGTACGCGTCCCCGCGCTGGAGTACGAGGCCCCGGCGGACCCGCCACCGCAGGTGCTCGCCGGCCTCGCCGATCAACTCGGCCTGGCGGACGCCGCCGAGGCGCGCGAGGTCGGCGGACCGGTAGCCACCCAAGTGCGCGACCGGGCTCCAGGCGGGGGTCACGGGCGGCAGTTCCTCGTCGAGGCCCTCGTACTCGCCGGCGGCGTACACGATGCGGCCGCCCACGACCGTGAGCAGGGACTCGATGTGAGGGATCACGGGCTCCGGCACAGTGAAGCAGTCCTCGGAGAGGACCGCGAAGTCGCCCAGGTACCCCGGGCGCAGGACGCCCTTGACGTCCTGTTCGCCGGTGAGTTCCGCGCCCGCCGCGGTGAACATCGCGAGCGCGGTCTGCCGGTCGACCCGGTTGGACGGCGGGCGGACGAGGACGTCGCCGACGGTGCGGCCGGAGACCAGCCAGTGGAGAGCGACCCAAAGGTTGTACGTGGAGACGCGGGTGGCGTCGGTGCCGGCGCCGACGGTCAGGCCGCGCTCCAGCATGGCCCGGATCGGCGGCGCCGATGCCGTAGCGGCGGACGAAGGCCTCGCCCTGGAACGACAGCCGGTTCTGCACCGACAGGGCGCCGCCGAGCGCGGCGATCCGGTCCAGGCTGTTCTCGGTGACGGTCTCGGCGTGGTCGAAGAGCCAGCGGTTGCCGGACGGGAACAGGCCTTCGGCGGCGAGCCGTTCGAAGACGACGAGGTCCCTGCGGATGGTCTCGTCGTAGGTGGCGTGCAGCCGGAAGCTCCGGTGCTCGTGCTGCACCTGTACCAGTCGGCGGTGCTCAACCGGGCGGCGCTCAGGGCCGCCGGCTTCACCCGGGACACCCCCGAACCCCGGGGCGGCCAGATCGTACGCGGCCGGGACGGAGAACCGACCGGCATGCTGCTCGCTGCGCCCAGCGCCTTGATGCTCTACTCGACCCTCGCCAAGCCCCGGTCCTCAACGGCGAGGACAAGAAGGGACGAACGGCTCTCGATCCGCTTCGTCGTCACGCTGAGTCGGCTTACGGCGCTCGGTTTTCCCGAGAGTGCACCGGCATCGTTCCGACAGCGCACCCGGGGCGTCGCCGGGTTCACCATGCGCTCCGGGGAGCATCGCGGTGCAGGCGCGGGCAAGTCCCCGGGACCCTCGCGGCCCAGTAATGCAACGGTCTTGTGTGTGACGGTGGGTCGGTTCTGGTGGTGCGTGGCCTCGTCGTTCGTCGTGGCTGGTGCGGGCCTGGTGTTGTCTGCGGCGGCGCCGGCCGGATCAGTGCAGGACGTGCTCGATGCTTGAGCGGGGCCGGGTGAGCCGGCTCATCAGGTGTCGGAGTTCGGGGAGGCTGAGGGGTGTGAGCCGGGAGGATCCGTTTCTGCTTTCCCGGTGTCCGGCCCGGTGGCCCGCAGGACGGTGAGGCAGGCGTGGGCTGCCTTGGCCAGGGTGATGTGGCGGTGCCGGCCGTCGTAGCGGCGGACCTGGTAGTCGTCCGGTCCGCACTGCTGCTTCGTGATCCGGAAGCCCTCCTCGGTGGCCCGGCGGCTGCCCGCGATGCGGATCAGCTGGTCCACGCCTTCTTTGTAGGTCTCTGCACGTGATGCGGGCCTTCGACAGAGTTCTTGCAGCTCAGTGGCTCGGATATGGAATGTAGCGTCTGCAACAGGTGTGTTGCAGGCAGACCTACCGGTTCTTCCCTAGCTACTGAGGTTTTCGGTTCGGGGTGACGGTGTATTTCTGGCAGTGCTTCAACCGCCCCGCGACGTCTGGCGTGGCCGTAGCACAATGTTCGGGCCAGCTGTACCCGATACGCTGGGTACAGCTGACTCTTGGCCACAGCCATGCGGCGCGTTGACGCTGCACGGGTGCGGGCAGTCAGATGTGTTGCGCCACGAAATCGGCGACCTGCGTGCCGAGTTGTTGGCCTGCCCGGTTGTCGATGGAGGTGTGCTGGCCGGTCCATATCCGGCTGAGCCACGCTTCGGTGGCGGCGCGTTGGAAGCTGGCGAAGGTTCGGGTGACCTCCTTCGACGTCACCACGAGGTGGTGCTGCGCACCGTAGAACCTGGTGAGCGTCGTTGCCGCCGCCTGGCTGAGAGCGCCGTGGGCGGCGGGGTAGGACGGATCCGGGGCGGTCGGCAGCAGGGGGGTCCAGTTGGGATCGCCAGCGATGCGCGGGTTGTAGTGCGTACCACCGAGCCGGAGGGCGGTCACGGGCCGCCATACGCGGTAGGTGTACTTGGCGTCGTACATCGCGATCGCGGTGTCGGCGAGGGACAGGTTGAGCTGGGCGAAGACTTTCACCGCCTTCTCCAGGCTTGCGTGCTGGGAGGTGACGAGGCCCTGCGCGATCTGATTCCAGACGTTCCAGACGGGCGCTGCCGCCCAGAACTTCCCGGCTGCGGTCTGATCGGGGGTGCGGGTGGTACTGGACTTTCTCCCCAGGCTCTTGACCTCATTCAAGGCTGTGGCGTACTCGGCGGTGCTGACGGCCGGCGGCGGCGCCGGGCGGAACTGGCTTCCTTTGGCCAGCACGAACGGCTTGACCGAGCCCCAGTTGGTGAACACCGGTGTGGGGAAGTCGGGCGGTGTGGGCCGGTAGCCGCCGGCCACGTTGCGGGGACTGAACGGCGGCGGCTTGGTCGAGGACCCATCATGGGATCGCAGGCTGATCAGCCTGCGGGCGACCTCGGCTCCCACGCGAATGCCCGCCTGCTTACCGGGGCCGTTGGGAATCGCGGACAACTGGCTGCTCAGCCGTCGGTCCACGCT
Organism: Streptomyces sp. NPDC037301; assembly: GCF_055602785.1. Classification (NCBI taxonomy): domain Bacteria; kingdom Bacillati; phylum Actinomycetota; class Actinomycetes; order Kitasatosporales; family Streptomycetaceae; genus Streptomyces; species Streptomyces sp. NPDC037301. Next base: position 9,639 of record NZ_JBVJWD010000054.1, on the reverse strand, counting down.
TGCGCGCTTGGCCGGGTACAGGGCCACCAGCACATCGTGGGCTGCTTGGTCCGCTGCGGCGTCTGCACGGGCGCCTCGCGGCGCCGACACCGAGAACAAGTAGGCAGGGCCGGCCCGGGTGACCGATACCACCGCGTCGTACTCGGCGGCCTGAAGGAGCGCGAAGCTGCGCGTGGGGTGGATGGTGGGCGGTTGGGCCTTCGGATCGCTCAGGACGGTGATGAGCTCACGGTTCCACTCCACTACCGACATCCCAGAGGGCCCGGCGGCGGCGCGCAGAGTTGGGGAGTGAGCAGGTGTGGTGGCGGTGGGCCCGAGGGCCAGGCCAGTGAGTCCGGCTGTCAGCGCAGTTCCGGTCAGTGCAGCCAGTATCTTGTGCTTTCCGTCCATATGCTGTGGCTCCCTGTGGTGGGTGGTGGGCTGGGGCAACCGGTGGTCATACACTTCGACCACGTGGGCCGCTTCGGGCCAGACGGTCAACGGGCACCACTGAGCGAGAGGGGGTCCGCAGCGTGTGCCGCGAAGAAGTACTCCGGGCGCCTGATCCGGAGTTCGACTGGGACATGAAGCCAGTTCCGTCTGCCTGAGTCCCGTGCTGGGGCGGTCGTTGGAGTATCGCGACTGGACTCACCGGGGTACCGGCCCTTGAGACGGCACGCGTCACCCGCGCCCATGTTTCGAGGGGTTGACCGGGCGCGAGTGGTCCTGCAACCTGATCACCTCTTTGCGTCATCAAGGTCGCTTGCCAGATACAGCCTGCGGGTTCCCGAAGCACGCCGCAACTCCGGTCTGTGGTCATCTGCCTACAGTCGGCTGCGCCGGTTGCTGGTCGGTGCCCGACGAGCCACGCCTTTCGCACTGGTACGACGGCGAGGTCGAAGCACCGCCTACGGCCGCTTCCACTCGGGCACGAGCCAGCGGCCGGTTGCCCGCAGAGCGCGCAGCGGAGAAACGCTTGGGTCGGAGACGGGCATGGTTGGTCCGTAGGCCCTTCGCAGAAGCTTGCCTCCGGCGTGGTGGCCGTAGACGAAGCAGATGACCACCCCGGCAGAGGCCGCGGTCACCGCCGCCACGATTGTGCTGAGCAGGCTGACGATGAGGCGTTCTCCCTGCTTGCCGTCGCATGTCGCCACGTCGAAGCGGCGTGAACGACACCGACTCCGTTATATGGCTCCGCCGGAGTACACGTTGTACTCCAGGGGCAGCGTCTCGGTGATCGCCGTTCGGTGCTGCGTCTTCGGGGGTTGTGCGGCGAGGCCGTAGCCGCCTTCTGGTGCCTTGCCGGGCAGGTGCCGCTTCTCGATCCCCGTGCGAATGGTGCGGATCGGTCCGCCGTCGTCACGGTCACCCCGAACCGAAAACCTCAGTAGCCACGGCCTTCCACCGCCTCGCCGCACTACCCCGCCCCGTCGGCTAACCGGCGAATCCCTGACCGCCCATGACCCGAAGGACTTTGGAGAACCCGACCACCGCGCCGGGCCTTCGCGATGCCCACCCTCGCCCAGCACTCAACGATCAACGCCGACGACACCAACCCAGCGCAGCCGACCTCAACTGAAACGCGGAGGATCGGGGTTTCAAATAGGACTTCTGTCACGCGGGCGTTGTCCCGTAGAGCAATGGGCCCGCAGGTGGGAGCTTCCAGGCGCCGTACAGGCCGGTCCGTGGGTGCATGGCTGTCGGCTAACGGCCGCTGCCGGTGGGCGGACGTATGGATATCGGCTGGTTGGCGGCGGTCACCATGTCATCCATCAGGTGTCCCTCGGCGCGCATGTGCATCGCCCGTAGTACGAAGGTATGCGGGTCGAGATCGAGGGTGAACCAGGCGGTGATGTCCGGCCGGACGAAGGCCGGCTCGACGACCTTGGAGTCGGCGCGCAGGACGCGGATCGCGGCGGCGGGCTGGAACTCGCTGCGGTAGAAGGCCGTCGGCCAGCCGAATGGGAACCCGCCGCGGTCATGCTGCCGGCGGGCGGCCGAACCGTCCCGGTGGTAACTGTCCGGGCCGATCAGCACCGCGCTGCCGCCCCCGGCGATGCTGTACGCCATCGCGTCCGGGGCGGCGAACCGGTAGTGGGTGAGGACCGCCGGGCCGGTCGTCGACCCGCGCAGGGTCTCATCCATGCGCAGGGAGTGCAGCCGCCCCATGGCGGTGAGCATCCGGGCGAAGTCGGCCCGCCCGTCCGGCGCGGGCAGGGGCAGGGACCGGGTGGCCGTGGCGGGGCCCCGGTCGCCACGCACGCTGACCGTCATCGTCCAGCGACCGGCGCTGGTCAGAGTGGCGGTGCCGGTGAAGCAGCCGAACCCGCTCGGGCGCAATCCGGCCCGCACCGGCGTCGTGCCGTCGGTGCGGTGGGCGGTGAACGCTGCGTCCCATAGCCCGTCCCCCGGCCGGGCGCCGACCACGGTCAGCTTCACCTGCACCCGGCCAGGACGCGGGGGACTGAGCGACCAGCCCAGTACGTACGGGCCTGCACCGGCGGCGACCGCCACTGCCGGCCGGCCGACCAGGGCCGCCGGTGGAGGCCTGCTCGCGGCCTGCTCCGCCGCCACCGTGGCAGCCCGCGGCGGGTCGGGGTAGCCCACAAGCGCACTGGCCACCGCAACCGCGGTCACCGCCGCGACCAGCTCCGCACGGACCGCGACCCGCACCCCCCGCGGCCTCGGGACGCGGCGGCGCAGCCAGTAATGAGACAGCCCGGCGACGGTCATCACGGCCAGCGCGGCGGCCTTGCCGAGCACCGCCCGCCCGTACCCGGTGCCAGTGAGCTGGCCCCAGCCGGACAGCTGCTGGGCCGCGTTCCCGACGCCGGTCGCGGCCACGACCACCGGCGGACTCCGCACCGCCCATCTTGCCCGCACACAGCGCGCCGACGACTGATCCGGCCCTGTTCAGGCGTGGGCCAGCAACCGCGACGCCGCCTTCCGCGCCAGGCCGGCGGCGGCAGTGTCGCCGAGGCTGACACGGGCACAGGCCGCTCCGTCGGCGAGCATGAGCACGGTGGCCGCGGTCACCTCGGGATCGGTCTCCTCCGCTACCTCGGCGAGTACTCCCAGGTAGTGGAGGATTTCGCGTTTGTGGTCGCGGATAGCGACACGCACCGGGTGGTCGGGGTCGGGGTATTCGGCGGCGACGTTCACCAGATCACTGCCGCGGTAGGCGGGGTCGGCGAACTCCTCGGCCAGCAGGTCGAAGATCGCAAGGAGTCGGTCCTGGGGCGTCTTCGCGGCCGCGGCGCTTGCGCGCAGGCGCGTGCACCACGCGTCGTTGCGCCGGCGCAGAACAGCGGCGACGAGTTCGTCCTTGGAGCGGAAGTGCTGGTACAGGGTCGATTTGGCCACCTCGGAGGCGCGCCAGATCTCATTGATACCCACGGCGCGCACGCCGCAGCGGGTGAAAAGGTCGGCCGCTGCCGCGACGATCCTGGCGCGGGTGGTCTCAGAAGCGGTCATCGGCACCTCCGGTGAAGGGCGGGAATGGGGAAACCCCCACCGCCGTTCTCATCGAACAGACTAGTCGGTTCGATTGGGAGGCTCTATCGTGATCGACCTTGATGTGTTCAGCGATCTGATCTGCCCCTGGTGCTACATCGGCGGGCGCCGGCTGCAACGGGCCGTCGACATCGTGACGGAGCGCACCGGTCAGGAGTTCCGCATCCGCCATCACGCCTTCGAGCTCAACCCGGCGATGCCGGCGGTCGGTGTCGACCGGCGTACCTATCGCAGTGAGAAGTTCGGCAGCTGGGAGCGTTCGCAGCGGCTGGATGCCGACACGGTGCCGGTTGGCCGGGACGAGGGCATCGTCTTCGATTACGAGGCGATCACCAGGACACCGAACACCCGGGCCGGGCACCGGCTGATCGCGCTGGCCGAGCAGAGCGCACAGTCGAGTGCGGCAATGGCCGACCGCCTGCTCGTGGCCTACTTCTCCGAGGGGCAGGACATCGGCGATGTGGACGTGCTGGCCCGGATCGGCAAGGAGATGGGGCTCGGCGACGACGTGGCCACACAGCTGACGGACCCTGCGCTGGAGACGGCCGTGGCGAAGGATGAACAACTCGCCGAATACATCGGCCTTCGCGGGGTGCCGCTGCTGGTCATCGGCGACAAGGCGCTCAACGGCGCCGTCGGCACCGACACGCTCGTGGAGATCCTTCAACGCCACGCCACCCAGGTGTCGGACGGCGTCGTGTGCGAGAACGGAGTGTGCTCGCCGTGACCCCCGTGCCGGACATCGAGTCAGTGGGCGTCGTCGGCGGTTCGCTGGGGGGATTGTTCCAGGCGGTCGCGCTCACCGAGCTGGGACTGGACGTCACCGTCTGGGAGCGGTCCTCCGGCCGCCCCGACGACCGCGGGGCGGGGATCGTGCTCCAGCCGAGCGTCGCCTGGTTCCTCACCATGTTCTGCGGCGTCGACCCCGACCGGATCAGCGTGCCCGTCACGCACCGGCAGTTCTTCAGCCGGGACGGGCGAAGTCATCACACGCTCATGCGGCAACAGATGATCTCCTGGGGCGCGCTCTACACATCCCTGCGGGACCGCCTCGACCCCGCGCGCTACCACGACGGGCAGCAAGTGATGGCGCTCGCACCCAGGCCCGACGGCGTAGACGTCCACCTCGGTGACACCGTCCACTCCGTGGACCTCGCAATCATCGCCGACGGCTCCGCCTCCCGCCATCGCGGGCTCGTCGCACCCGACAGTGCTCCCCGCTACGCCGGGTACGTCGCCTACCGGGGCGTCCTCGGAGAGGCTGACCTCTCCGAGGACCTGAGCGCAGTCTTCCGCGACCGGTTCAGCTTCTACGACGGGGACCGCACCCAGTTCCTGTGCTACTTCATCCCGGGCGATTTCGGCACGACCACGCCGGGAAAGCGCCGGATGAACTGGGTGTGGTACGTACGGGCCGACGCGGCCGGCCTGGACCGCATCACCACCGACCGGAACGGCACTGCCCACGGACTCTCCCTGCCCCCGGGGCTGATGGCCCCGCGGGTGCACGACGAGCTCCTGGACCGCACGCGGAGGTTGCTTCCCGCGCCCCTGCGTGAGCTCGTGGAGCACACCAGGGAGCCGTTCGCGCAGGCGATCCTCGATGGGCGGGTCACCCGGATGCGCAACGACCGGATGCTGCTGACCGGCGACGCGGCCTTTGTCGTCCGGCCGCACACCGCGGCCAGCGCGGAGAAGGCGGCCGCCGACGCCATCACCCTCTTCACCGCCCTGCAGCAGGTTCCGTCCCTTGATGACGCCCTGCGGGCGTGGGAGAAGAACCGGCTCGCTGAAGGGATGGCCCTCTACCAGCACGGCGTCGGCCTCGGACACCGGCTCGGCCTGGGCGGCCCTGCGACGCCCGCCGCCACTGCCGGACCAACCGGCTGACGACCGGGTACCGCAGGCGGGCCCTGGCGCAAGGCCCGTCTGCCTGCCGCATGATCTGCCGCCCCGCGGGTCGCGGGGCGAGGGTTGTGGGTCTGGTGTGAGCGGTGGGCGGGGTGCTCAGGCGTTCGTCGGATGTGAGGGGGCTCGCGGTGCGCGGCGGCGGCGGGGTGCAGCCCGGTTGGGCGGGGGCTGGGGCGGTGGTGGGCCCGGGGCGGGGAGGGGCTGAAAGGGGAGGGCGCCGCGAAAGCCGACCGCGAGCGCGAGCTGGTGCCCGGCCAGGCGGCGGGCGTCGTCGAGCGTCAGGGCACCGGGGTCGGTGAGGAGCCGGTTGGTCAGGCCGTCGAGGAGGGCCATGGCGATGGTGGCCACGTCGTGGGGGGGTGCAGTCGTGGAAGTCGCCGCGGTCCAGGCCGTCTTCGACGGCGGCGAGGAGTGGGGCCAGGACGCGGCGGCGTAGTTCGGCGAGGGCGGCGGTGAGTTCGCCGGACCCGGTGGAGCGGATCTCCAGCTCGCTCCACCGGCGGCATTCGAGGACGTCGTCGTGGGTGAGCGGCAGTCCGAAGTCGATGAGGTCGGCGAGGCGTTCGGCCGGCGCCTTGCGGTCGGAGGTGCTGCCGACCCGGACCAGGCCGCCGGCGGCGCACCGAGAGTCGCCCTCACCGTCCCTCGCGCGTGCGGCTGGACTGACTGGGGTACGGCAAGGGGCTCCTGCGATCAGGGCGAGGTGCGTTCTGAACAAGGCGAGGAAGTCCGTTGGCGTCGGCCGTCACCCGCGTGGGCTTTTGGCAGTGGCTGTCGGCGTTCGCTGGGTAGCTCTGCGGAGAATCCCGAATGCGCCATTGCACTGTGCCATGTCACATGGTTCACTCGCGGGCAATGAGGCTGGCTCGGGAGGTGTCGGGTGTCCACACGGTCGATCAAGGGGACCTTTGCCGCGCCGGCCGACTACCCCTCTGTGCCCATGGCCTGACGGCCCGTCCCGCTGTCCCGTATCAGGATCGGACCCCACCATGACCACCACCGATATCCGCACCGTCGATTATCATGCCGGCGGCGAGCCGTTCCGGATCGTCACCGACGTGCCGGGGATCGCAGGCGACACCGTGGCTGACAAGCGTGTGAGCGCGATCTCCGATCCCGGGATCGACGGGCTGCGTGCCCTGCTGTGCTCCGAGCCCCGCGGCCACGCTGACATGTACGGTGGGTTCATTGTTCCGCCCAACGACGCGGGGGCCCATTTCGGTGTGCTCTTCTGGCACAAGGACGGTTTTTCGACCGCCTGCGGTCACGGCACCATCGCTCTCGGCGCGTGGGCGGTGCGTAGCGGCCGGGTTCCGATCGATCCCAGCGGGGTCACGGAGGTAGTGATCGACGTGCCCTCGGGGCGGGTCCGCGCCCGTGTGGCCACCGACGGTGACCGGGTCGTCAGCGTCGATTTCGTCAGTGTTGCCAGCTACGTCCTGCACGACGAGGTGGCGGTCCCGACCTCGCGCGGGGAGGTCCGGTGCGGGATCAGCTTCGGCGGCGCGATTTATGCTCACGTCCCGGCCGCAGCCGTCGGTCTCGACGTGAGTGTGGCCTCTCTTACCGCGCTGATCGAGCTGAGCCGCGAGATCAAGGGCTTCCTCAACCCCACCGCCTTCGCCGAGCACCCGCTCGACGACAGGCTGAGCGGTATCTACGGCGTCATCTATATCGACGACCAGGGGATCGGTTCGGACGGGAGCCTGCGGCAGCGCAATGTCACCGTGTTCGCCGACGGTGAGGTCGACCGTTCGCCCTGCGGGTCGGGCACCTGCTCGCGGGTTGCCGCGCTGCATTCCACCGGCCGGCTCAAGCCCGGCCAAGTGCTCGCGCACAGCTCGATCACCGAGGCGACCTGGCTTGCGCGGGTGCAAAGGACCACGCGCGAGGCAGGCCGGGAGGCTGTGGTGCCGGTGGTCAGCGGCCGGGCCTACCAGACCGGCGAGCACCGGTTCATCGTCGACCCCGACGACGACATGGTGCCGGGTTTCGTGCTTCGATGAGGGGGAGTCACAAAGTCAGTGCTCTATGACAGTTGGTTGCGCTGCTCGGCGACGCTGCCCATCCGATGCTGCCAATTATGGGGCAGGGCGCCGACCAGGCCGTTGAGGACGGGATGGGGCTGGCCTCGCTGCTGGAGGGGGTGAGTACCGTCGACGTGCCCCATGTCCTGGTCCGCTGCCAGACGCTGTGGGCGCGATCGTGCGGCCCGGTTCCAGCAGGGCTCCAAAGGCCCCGATCTCCGGCATGCCCTGGATGTACGACAACGACGTCGAGGCCGAGGCCCGCACCCTGGGCTGAGGACGGAGCCGCCGAGGCCCGCACCCTGCTCTCAGGTCAGGCCCTGGCGCATCGTGTACACAACGGCGTGACTCCGGTTACGAAGCTGAAAGCGGGTCATCAGCTCATGAAGCACGTTCTTGATCGTGCGTTCGGAGTAGGCGAGCCTTTTCGCGATGACTTCGGTGCCGTGTCCTTCGGCGATGAGGCGGAGCACGTCAATCCCGCGGGGGCCAGACCGCTGAAGTGCAGTCCCTGCGGGCGAAGCACGTTCTTCTGCAGCGTGCCGACCTCTGGCATGAGTGCTCCCGGCAGGTTGGGGGCATGTAGCCGTCGCCTTGTGCCGCGGTCTGTATGACGTGGACCACGTGCTCCGGTGTTGCCTCGCTGCGAGGTACGAATCCCCCCGCAGCCCACGGCCCTGAGCACTGCTTGTTCCGAGAAGTCGGCCACGACGAGGACGGTGCGAGTCGTGCTGGTGCGCCGGGTACGGCGCAGCAGCACCAGCACGTCGTCGCTGACGGTGTCGGCCACCATGACTGTCACCTGCGGGTCATACGAGGTCGATCTCGGGGCGTGTCCGCAGGTGTGTGCGAACTCCCGCTTCGGAGACGGGGTCTCCGGCAAGCACCTTGACTGTAGTCCGGGTGCTGCTGGCGGGAGATCCGATAGGTCTCACTGGTGGCCTTGCTCCAGTTATGACTTGGTTTGACGCTACAGCGACGAATTATCAGGTCCGAGCGGCTGCCCTTCCCGCAGGCAGACGACGGTCCCGGTTGTGGCAGCGGTGTGCAGTGCTTCCAGAGTGCGCATATGCGCGGCGAGTGGCGTGCTGGTCAGTTCGTCCAGCCCGAGAAAGGCGTGCCGATCGTGCTCGGGGCTCAATCGGATCGTGGGGTTGTCTGTGACGGTGCCTCCGTACCAAAAGAAGTCGAGCACCGGTCCGGTGCCGCCGACATCGACGCGGTGGTCGTAGCCGATCAGTTGCGGGGCGGGGCTCACCGTGAGTCCCGTCTCCTCGTGCATCTCTCGCCGTGCTGCTGTCCACGGGTCTTCGCCGTGGTCGAGCATCCCGCCCGGCAACCACCAGGTGCCGCCGCTCGGCTCGCTGTCGGCATAGCGCAGCATGAGCATCCGGCCCTGCTGGTCGAGGAGCACGACGCACGAGGCGATGAGTGCCTGGGGCTGGGTCTTGACCCATTCCTGGCGGGGCATCCAGGGCCTGGCGGGCTCGCCCGGGATGTCGGGGGTTTCCGTCGTGAGGGTGGGGTTCTGGTGTGTCACGGGGTGTGGGCCTCTTCCTGGACGGGTTCACTCTGGAATGTGAGCGCGAGAGATTCCGGGCCGGCTCTGCTGCGCCCGCTGGAGGCGAACGACTCAAGTCGATGCACCGTTCCGGCTTCGAGATGAGCGACTGCTCCGATCGCGAGTGCCCGAAAACCGATGAGCGCCTCGTGCCCGCGCATCTTTCGGGAGATCAGCGATGGCCCTAATGGTGGGCAGAGCGCGAAGGACGGACCGCGGGTCGCGGTAGCTGAGGAAGGCGGTGTCCTCGCGGGTGATCGGGCTGGTCACCAGGATGTGCGTGATGATCTTCCGGCGCCGCATCTGGACTTCGTCCACGACGACCCGCCGCAGGATGGGGAGACCGCTCGGTGCGCCGGCCAGTACCTGCTGAGCTGCCTGCTCCGGTGTCTCACCGTCCTCTACGGGACCGACAGGGAGCACGAGGTCACCATGACCGGTCATGTCGGCAAGGAGCAGACCGCCGCCCCCCACGGGGACGAGTAAGGACACTCCGATCACGGCGGCCGCCAGTTCTCGTACGGTGCACGGGTCCGCAGTGCACTTTCTCGCGCGGGAGTGTCTAATCAACGGCGGATCTGATGATCAAGGAGACGCCAGAGATGACCGAGTCCGTTGTCGAGCAGGAGTCCGTGGAGAAGTCGGCGG
>NZ_JBVJWD010000053.1:42796-47859 GCF_055602785.1 Streptomyces sp. NPDC037301 | reverse complement strand
CAACCAGCCCCGGCCGGACACCCCAGTCGTCACCCTCGTCGGACCCACCAAACCAGCCCCAACCTCCCGGAAAAAGACCTAAATCACCGGTATTGGGTCTAGGGGCGTCGACACTGTTGGTGATACGCACGTGACCGCTGTGACTGATGTTGACCACCGTCGGCTTGTTCCGGCGGGGGTTCCTCGTGCGTCGATCTACGCCACGGCGCCGATTCGTTCGATCGCCTGCTCGACGCTCTTCCGGAGGACTCGTAGCCCTTTCCAGCGCCCAGCAAGGCGAGGGGGCGACGATCGAGCTGAGCGAGGCGGACCTTCTCGCGCAGCCAATTCGCGACATCACCTTCCTGTTCAAGTAGGAGGACGAGTTCCCGTAGTTCACCGAGAACGATCACTCGCTGGCTCAGGGCCCGCTCACTTTCCTTGATGGCCGGCCCCGTAAATCCGGATGCCGAGATGAACAGCGCGCGGACTTCCGAACGTCCATAGACCCGAACCAGGCACCGTGAATGCCCGCTGATTACCAGTCCTACTGGCACGTAGTGGCACGAAGGCACAGGCCGGTTGCGACGCCCGGCTGATGTACGGCGAACTGAGCTCTGGTGTGTCCGGTGAATGGGCGGTGCCAGCCGGCTGTGCGAGCTATCTCGTCCGGATCCGTGGCCAGCCCTTGACCGCTTCCTCCCGTTGGGACGCCAGGCCCGCGAGGAGTCGTTTGCGCATGCCCGGAGTGACATGGGAGGCCGTGTGGGAGGAGGCTCTTTCGCAACCGCTGTCAGTAGGCGTCCGCGCAGCCGTAGGCATTGCGCCCCCGGACGGGCTCCCGCCTGTCACTAGGCAGGTCGTGTTCCTCCGGGGGCGGGAGCCGATGTCAGGTGTGGCTGCCGAGCCGGCCCCTCAGGTGGCGGTTCTCCTCTTCCAGGGCGACGAGCCGAGCGCGTATCGGATCGAGCGCGGTCTCGAGCTCGGCCTCCGCGTAGCGGGGGGTGATGTGCTGGGGGCAGTTCCAGTTGAAACCCTCGACTCGGATGAGCATCAAGCGTTCCACCTGGCCGGAGGTGCGCACGGCGGAGAGGCGCTCGCTGAGGGCCGGGTCGTCGTGCAGCGGCTGGACGGAGGCCCGGCCGAAGATCTTCAGTCGGCGCTGCTGCGGGTAGTCCATGAAGAACAGCGCCACGCGCCCGTCCGCGCGAACGTTCCCTGTGCTGATGTACTGGCGGTTGCCGCGCACGTCGGCGTAACCGATCGTCCGCTCGTCCAGGACGTTGAGGAAGCCGGGTGCGCCGCCCTTGAACTGGATGTACGGCCAGCCGGTCTCGCTGACGCTGGCTAGGTAGAAGCCGTCGCGGGCCTCGATGAAGGCAGCCTCGTCGGCCGCCAGCGGTTCCGGGGCATCTCCCTCCATGAGCCTGCGACCGGCTGCCGCAGCGCTTCCCTGTTCACTCTGGACTTGGCGCACCGATTCGGTGTACGCCAGGTGGGCATAGCGGCCCATTCGACCTCCTATGGGCTCGTTGGTGGCTGTCCCCTCGGCGCTCGGACGCGGGTCTGTGTCCCCGCCGGATCATCCGGCGTGCTGTCGCCGCTCTCCTGGCGTGGAGGCGGTCAGGATCGATGTCAGCAGGCCGGGGAAACGGCGTTCGAGTTCGTCCCTGCGCAGTCGGCTGAGCCGGGAGTTGCCCACCAGCCGGGTCGCGACCACTCCGCTCTCCCGCAGCGTGCGCAAGTGGTGGGAGACGGTCGAACGCTTGACGGGGACGTCGAGGGTGGTGCAGGAACCCTCGCTCGCGGCGTCGAGCAGCTGGACGATCTGCAGTCGTACGGGATCGGCCAGGGCCTGCAGGACTGTACCGATGTCGACCTCGTCGAGGTCGGGCTCCGGAAGCCAGGTGTCCTTCGTGTCGCGCATCGCAACCTCCATGGTGATCGTCTCTGACGATACACATCGAATCTCTCCGTCGACCCGCCGAGGGTTCGATTTGCATCGACAGCTACGATGACGATCGACCTAAGCTACGATGCAGATCGTAACAGACGATATCAATCGGAACTGGAGTGCCCGATGACCGACACCGCGCAAACCGCACAAGGCGAGCGCTGGCGCCCTCATGCGATGGTTCTGGCCCTGGGCACTTTCGTCGTGGGAACCGACGCCTTCGTGATCGCCGGCCTGCTCCCCGAGATCAGCCGTTCGCTCGACGTCGACATCGCTGCCGCAGGCCAGCTGGTCAGTGTCTTCTCCATCGCCTACGCGCTGCTGTCACCCGTGCTGGCGGCCCTCACCGGCAGGTGGTCCCGGCGCAGCGTGCTGGTCACGGCGCTCGGCATCTTCGCGGTGGGCAACATCGTCACCGCACTCGCCCCCGGATACGCCCTGGTCCTGGTGTCCCGGGTGGTGGCCGCAGCGGGAGCGGCGATGTTCACGCCCAACGCGGGGGCCACCGCCGCCGCCATTGCCGGTGGCGAGCGGCGCGGACGGGCGATCGCGATCGTGACCGTCGGCCTGACGTCTTCGCTCGCTCTCGGCGCGCCGCTGGGCACCGCCATCGGGAACGCGTTCGGGTGGAAGGCGACCATGTGGTTCGTCACGGCGCTGGCCGTCGTGATCGCGCCGGTGATCGCGCTGCGGCTGCCGGACATCAGGCTGGGCACCAAGGTAGGCCTGCGCCAGCGGCTCTCGCCGCTGACCGACCGCAAGGTGGCGAGTGTCCTCATCGTCACACTGCTGGCCTTCACCGGGATCTACCTGCCGTATACGTACATCAGCTCGGTCTTCTCACCGGCCACCGGCGACTCCGGCGGCCGCGTGGCGCTGTTGCTGCTGGTGTTCGGACTGGCCGGTACCGCGGGGAACCTGGTAGCCGGACGCCTTGCCGACCGGCACGGACCGCGGAACGTGGTCATCTGCGCCACTCTCGGTCTGGCCGTGGTGTTCGCCGCCATGCTGCCGAGCCGGGAGTCGTTCGCCGCCGCGATCGTCGTGGTGGCCCTCAGCGGTGTGGGCTCATGGTCGGTGACCGCCCCTCAGCAGCACCGCGTCATGGCGCTCTCCCAGCCGGGGGCCGAAACGCTCGGCGTCTCGCTCAACGCGGCCGTCATGTACCTGGCGATCTCCCTGTCCAGCGTGATCGGCGCGATCGGCCTCACCTCGTTCGGCAGCGCCGTCTCACTGCTGCCGATCGCGGTGGTTTTCGTCCTCGCTGCGGCATTGCTGGCCTGGCTGTCCGGCCGGTCGGCCCGCCAGGCGGAGGAGCAGGTGAACGGCGCCGCGGCGGACCCGACGACTGGCGGTCTGGGGGCGTCGCCGGCCGTGAAGTGATCCCGCGCTGCGCGGGCGGCGATCACTGGATCCCCGCGTAGGACCCGCGCGCCGGCCGGTTGTCGCCGCCCGGTGCACGGCCGGAGTAGGCATCGGCGACCTGGATGAGGAAGGCGGTCTCGTGGACGAGATCGTGGCCACCCAGCGCGGACAGCCCCACAACCCGCGTACGCGGCCCCTGGCCTCGGTTCTTGGCGTGGCAGGCCGCTGCCAGCCAGCGTGCCATCTCCGTCGCGTGCGCGGCGGTCACGTCGGGCGCCGTCGTCGGATCGGAGCAGGAGCGCGGGTCAGCGGTGCTGGAGCAGTTCGACGGCCTCGGCCACGTGCTCCGCGCCGTAGCGGAAGTGACGGCACAGCGCCAAGTGGCGCGCGTACCCTTCCTCGGTGAGGGGGGCGGCCCGTACGGCGAGCAGGCGCAGGAGCAACCGGTAGCCGAGGTCGGGGTCCACCCGGGTGACGACGTCCTCCACCGCCGCCGTCGGTGCCTCACCGAGCACGGCGGCCGACTCCCGTACCTCTCGCAGCACCGTGTCCTGGTGGGCCGGGTCGACCGGTGGCGTGGTGTGCCGATGGCCGGGAGCGACCTCGGCAAGGTGTGCGCGGCACGCTTCGGCGACCGTCCTGAGCCAGTCCCGGGGGCTGAGGCCGAGGCGTCCGGGATCATGGGCCCCGCCGGTGGCCTCGTGCCACAGCGTGGCGATGGTGTCGTCGGGCAGCGGCGACTGCAGGAGGCGGAGGGAGTCCACGAGCAGGAGCGCCGCTGCGGACCCGGGGGTCTGGGCCGCGTCGTCGGCTGCGACTGCTGCACGCAGCCGGTCGCGAGCGGTGGGCTCCGTCCACTCCCAGGAGAACCACGCGGTGAGCGCGGACAGGCCGAAGTCGCCCTCCCCGTCCCGCCGGGCCGGGTCGATGGGTGGCCATGCCACGCTCAGGCCGTCGTGGACGAGGGGCCCGGGGTATCCGAGTTGTCTGCCGAGGGCCGTCAGGCGGTCGTACCGCTCTTTCGTCACGAGGACGTGACGGGTCTTGAGAGCGCGCAGCAGAAGACGCAGGCCGAGCCCCTCGTCGGTGTGGTCGACGATCGTGGTCAGGGCCGCTGCCAGGGCGGCGCCGGGTTCGTCGGTGTCGCTCGCCGGCTCCGCCGCCGCGTGCCCCAGGTCCACCGCCGATGCCCTCACCTCCGCGACTACGTCGGCCCGTGACTTCGTCTCCCGTTCGGGTCCCGGGGCTCCGGTCCCAGGCGGTATGGGGTAGCGCGCGGCGAGCCGGCCCAGCCGATCGCGGGTGTCCGCCCCGGTGGCGGTCGAGCGGCGGTCGTCGCCGGTTACAGCTGTCCAGACCGTGTCCAGGATCTCGTCGGACAGACCGGTTTCCAGCAGATGGTTGAGGTCCAGGCCGAGTTCCACCGCGCCCTCGCCGTCGCCATCGGCCGCCACCTCCGCTGCCAGCCGGAGCACACCGTCCTGGTCGAGTGGTTCGGGGGAGGCCGCGATCCCGCCCGCGAGCGCGCTCAGGCCGAAGTCGCCCTCGAACAGCTCGCCGTACTCCTCGCGCTGCCGTGCCATGGTCGGTGTCGGCTCCTTGATCTACCGGGTGAGGTCACAGAGGTGGGGGGGGGGGGGGGGGGGGGGGGGGGGGGGAGAGCGGGGGGGGGGGGGGGGGGGGCGCCCCGCTGCGGCCACAGGTGGTTGGGAGGGCAGAAGCAAGAGAAAAAAAGAAAACAAACCAGCATGACGCGACAAGAGGA
>NZ_JBVJWD010000053.1:7576-42786 GCF_055602785.1 Streptomyces sp. NPDC037301 | reverse complement strand
CCCCCCCCCCCCCCCCCCCCCCCCCCACCCCCCCCCCTCCCCCCCCCCCCCCCCCGCCCTCCCCCCCCCCCCCCCCCCCCCCCCCCCCCCCCACCACGGGTGTGACAGGGGGTACCCCTTCACGGATGTGCCGTCAGAAAGAGAGCGGGGCCACTACTTGGGCATGGGGTACGCAGTGTAGATAATGTACCCCTCGTGCCCCTTCTTGCCGGGCAGCCTCTTCAGGATCACGCGGACCCCGTTGCCCGCTGCCTCCGAGCCCCCGGACGCCTTGAACACCGTTCCGAGAGAACCGTACAGATCCCAGGAACCGGTGATCGGGAACTCCGCCTTGTTGCGCCACTGTCCCCGCTTGTTGAGGAAGTTGTCCAACGCGTCGAAGCTGGCGGTCCGCTTCTTGCCGCGGGGGAAGAAGTAGTCCGCGAGTACTCGTTCGACGGCCTGCTGCGCGATGTCCTGGCTGGTCCACACCGTGCTGATCGGGGCCAGGCCCTTCCGCTCGTTCTCCTTGGCGAAGTCGATGGCCTGTTGCGGCGTCGGGTTGACGTGACGGCTCAGGGTGTGGGCGCCGCTGCTGGGAAAGGCCAGCTCGTCGCTGAGGTTCGCGCAGTTGTGCACGAGCAGGTCACTCGCCCGCGGCCCCTCGGCGCGTACGTAGAACGTGTGCAGGCCGTCGACCGTGATGTCGTACACCCGGGGGTCCTCGACGGCCGTACGGGTACGCAGTGCCCCGACGGCGTGCAGTGACCCGTCCGGCGAACGCAACCGGTCTCCGACGCGCAGCTCCGACACCAGCGTCCAGCCGCGTCCGGCGACGTGGACACGGTGTCCAGCGGTGCTCGTCAGCCGTTGCCCGTCCGCGAGGAGGACGTCCACCAGGAGATCGGTGTCGTGCGCGTAGGTCGACGTGACCGTCTGCGGACTCCGGTCACCGCTGTCCGGGTCCTCGGCCAGAACGCGGTCACCCCGGCGTACCGCGCTGATCGCCCGGTGACTGCCGTCCGCCATCAGCACCTGGGTCTTCCCCGGGAAACTGTTGACCCTGCAGGACGTGACCATGTCCTCGTAGAGGTTGACCGTGTTCTCGATACGGGCGAGGGTCGCCGGGTCCAGGTCCAGCTTCCGCAGTGCGTTGTAGGCGTCGAGGACCCCGACTCCCGTGTTCAGCGCGGCGTCCAGGGCACGGATGCCCTCGGCGACCTTGCCGAAGAGCTTGCCCGGGATGAAGTTGCTCGCAGCCCACGCGCAGCCACTGGCGCTGCCGTGCCAGCAGTCCACGAAGTCCTGGAGCAGGACTGCCTTGAGGATCTTGTAGGTGACGGTCTGCTCGATCAGGTCCCACTTGCTGAAGAAGTGGGTGACCTCCTTCGTCATGGCCTTGAAGGGTTCGGTGCGCAGCAGCAGCGTGTCCGACGACGGGCATCCGGATTCGGTGGCCGGGACGTCGGGGTTGGTGCACAGGAAGAAGTCGACGTCCACGTCGAACGTCACCTTGAAGGTGACGGTGCAGCCCTCGAAGCCCGCCTCGATGACACAGTCGTTCAACTGCTTGGCATCGGTGACCACGACGCTCTTCTCGTCGACCACGTAGAACGTGCCGCCGATGCCCGTGCCCGCGCCCGTCGATACCTGCTGGTTGGCCTCCGCTCGCTCGGCGCGGTCGGCGGCCGCCTGGGCTTCCTCGGCGTACTTCAGGGCGTCCTTGGCCGCCTCTTCGGCTTCGGTGGCGGCGGTGTCGGCGCGGTCGGCCGCCGCCCGGGCGTCCTTGGCGGACTGCTCGGCGCGGCTCGCGGCCTCACGGGCGGCCTGGGAGTCCTGCGCGGCCTGGTCAGCGGACTCGCGGGCCGAGCGGGCATACCCCTCGGCGCGTCCCGCGGCCTTGTCGGCGGCAGCGGCGTCCTCAGCGGCCTGCCGGTCGTACTCGACGGTACGAGCCAGTGACTGGGCGGCCTTGGACGCGGCGGCCGCCGCGTCGGCGGCGTAGCCGAGGGCCTCCTTGGCGTAGCCGCGGGCCTCGGCCGCGTATCCGGCGGCGTTGGCGGCGTGGACGTACGCCTGCTTGGCGTCGCCGGTGGCCTGGTCCGCGAGGTTCTTGGCGGCGGCGGCTTCGGCCTGCGCGTTCTTCGCGTGGGCGTCGGCGACTGCCTTCTGCTGATCGGCGATCGTCTTCGAGCCCTGGCCGGACAGGACGACGAGGGCGGCGGCCGAGTCGGTGGCCGCGTACGGGGAGCCGAGCTGGATCGCGTCGTTGGCGGGCTTGGCGACCTGGATGGCGGCGTTGCCCGCGTCCACCGCCGCCTGGGCGGTGATGTGGGCGAACCCGGCGGCCTTCGCCGACGCGGCCCGCGCGATCGCCGCCTCCTTGTTCGCCGTGTCCGCGTCGGCCTTGGCGGCCTTGGCCAGCTTCTCCGCCTCGTCCGCCAGCCTGACAGCGGCCTTGGCCTCCGCGGCGGCGTGGTCGGAGGCGTCGAGGGCGTCGGCGGCGGCGCTGGTCGCGGTCCGCACGGCGGCGTCGGCCTTCAGCTTGGCGGCCTGGGCGGCGTCCGCGTGCGCACGGGAGCGCTTGGCCGCCGCCTCCGCGCGGGTGGCCGCCGCGTCGGCTTCAGCCGCCGCCTGGGTCGCCGCGTTGGCCTCGCC
This sequence comes from Streptomyces sp. NPDC037301, assembly GCF_055602785.1. NCBI lineage: Bacteria > Bacillati > Actinomycetota > Actinomycetes > Kitasatosporales > Streptomycetaceae > Streptomyces > Streptomyces sp. NPDC037301. The sequence goes on along the minus strand of NZ_JBVJWD010000053.1, from coordinate 40,149 downwards.
CCGGGCCCGTCCGGCGGCCGCTTCGGCAGTGTCGGCGTGGGCCGAGGCTGCATCGGCTGCCTCGCGGGACTCCTGGGCGTACTCGTCGGACTCGTGGGCCCGGGCGTACGCCTCCTTGGCATCGGCCTTGGCACGGGCGGCGTCGGCCCGCTGCTCGGCCTCCCAGGCGTCGTCCCGCTTGGCCTTGGCACCGTCACGGGCCTTGACCGCGGAGTTCTTCTTCTCGACGGCGGTGGCCTCGGAGGCTTCGGCTGCCTTCCGGGCGTCGTCGGCCTTCACCGCCTCCGCGTCAGCGTTCCGCCGGTGCTCGGCTGCTTCGCCCTGCTTGGCGGCGGCGGTGTTCTTCTCCGCCTTCGCCTTGGCCTCCTCGGCCTCGGCCGCGAGCCGCTTGGCGTGCGCGTCGGCGGCAGCGGCCTTGGCATCGCCCTCGGCCTTCAAAGCGAGGACGAGCTTGGCCTCCGCCGTCTCCTTGTCCTTCTTGGCGTTGTCACGGTGGAGCCTGGCCCCCTCGGCCGCAGCCTTCGCCTGCAACTCCGCGGTGCGCGCCGCCTCCTTGCGGAACTCGGCGTTGACCTGCGCGCTCTGCGCGATGGCCCGCTGCGCGATGGTCGCGCTGTCGCCCGCCGCTGCCCGGGTGGCTGCCTCGGCCGTCTCACCGGCCTTCACCATCGCGGTGAGCGCGGCGACGGTTCCCTTGGTTACCTGGTCCTTCTGCTGGCCGACGAGGAGGCCACGGCCGCGCGGCGCACCGGCGGCGTCTGCGATGCCGTAGGCGGCCTGGATGGCCGTCTCGGAGGAGGCGGCCGCCTTCTTGGCGTTCTCCAGCTGGGCCTTCACGGTGGCCAGGTGCGTCTTGGCCGCCGCCTGGGCGGCGGCGAGGCCCTTCTTCGCCGTGTCGAACTGGGCCGCCGTCGGGTACGAGAGGCTGCCCGGGCCCTTCCCCGCGCTCGGCTTGATCAGGTACTTCTGCGCGGCGGTGTCCTTGCAGTCGAAGAGCCGCGCGTCCGTGCCCGACGTGAAGGCGCTCAGGTCCAGGCACTTGCCCGTGCTCAGGCTCCTGAAGGTCGAGGGGGCGCGGACGTCGGCCTTCCACGACTGGCCCTTGGTGCTGTAGCAGTCCGTGATCTGGATCTTCGTACCGTTGGCGGAGGCGTTACCGGCCACGTCCAGGCACTTGGACGAGTTGACGTTGCGGAGGTGCAGGTCCTCCTCGCCGCCTTCCAGGCGCCACTTCTGCGCGGCGGTGTTGTTGCAGGTGTAGATCTGGACCGGCGCTCCGTTGGTCTTGGCGCCGCCCTGGACCTCCAGACACATGCCCGCCGCACCCGGCACCTGGATCACGGTGTCGGCGTCTCCGATCCAGCCGACGCCGCCGGGGGTCCAGTGGTCCTGCCAGCGGGTGTAGTAGTCGGCGAGCCACGACTGGCCGACGAGGAGGCTGAGGGCGTACGCGCCGTCCTGCAGCGCCTTCGTGGCGTCCTTGCCCGCCGTCAGGATCTGCTGCCGCTGCGCGGTCTGGCCGTCGATCTCCTGCTGCCACTCGGCCGCCGCCTGCGTAACCTCCTTGCCGAGTGCCCTGTTGGGGTCGATCGGGTCATGCCAGGCGCAGGCTCCGAAGCGGGCCTTCAGCTCCTCGACCGCGATCCGGAACTCCGGGGTGTCCGGTGCCGGGGCCGTACGGGGGAAGCCACCGGAAGCGAGGAAGATCCGGGCGTCATCGGCGAATACCCGGGGCACGAAGAGTTCGTTGGGCTCGGGCTTGCTCGAGTTCTTCTTCCACAGCGCCCACGCCTGCTTCTCCTGCTCCGAGCCGCCGGTGGTGTAGAGCGGGTCGCCGATCGCGAGGGCAGCGGCCTTGGTTTTGTCGTCGGCGGTGGGCGAGGAGTCGTAGAAGGGATTGAACAGGTTGAGCGGGTCCGAGTAGCCCTGGTACAGCCACGGGAGCAGCCCGGTCCGGTCGAAGATCGTGTCCGGGTCCTTGGGCTCGCCCGGGTAGGACTCCAGGCCGCTGACGGCGCCGGACCACGCGTACCCCTGGTTGCGGACCTTGTCGAGCCACTGGTCCGTGAGGGTGCGATCCGCGTTCCAGGCGGCGTGCAGCGGGGTCTTGTCGTTGTACATGTCCCGCAGGAGCTTGGTGTGCATCTGGTCCGGCGGCAGAACCATGGCGCTCTGCGCGAGCGCGTACACATTGGGCCCGCCCATGCGCAGGCCCTCGGTGCCCATGCACTGGTCCTCGCGCAACCGCTGCGCCGCCGTGGCGTCGTAGCCGTCGTACGAGTCGGCAGTCGCGGCCACGGGCTGCATGTCCGGTACGGCGAGGTCGGGCCGGACGCCCAGGCCGCCGAGGACAGCGAGGGCGGTGACCGAGGTGAGGGCGGTGGTGAGAGCGCCGGCGAGGGGGGGTGGAGGAACGTGATCGTGGGTGGAACAACCCTGGTTTGAACCGCAAGGAGGACATCCTTCACAGCAGGTGCGAAGACGGGCAGGGTGACCGGGCGACGCTCACAGCGAGCGGGCGCCGCGTCACGGCAACCACGTTTCCTCCCCGCGGCGCCGCTGCCCCCGACCGCCGATGACGTGCGGGCCCCGCACGGGGATGGTCAGGTCCCCCGGCGCACGCGACGCCACTCAACCGCGAGCAACAAACGCTCGGCAAGGGCCGGTCCGGCGTCCGGAACACGGAAACGGAAATCCGCTTGCCGGGGCCCGGACGACGTGCCACACCCGATCGAACAAGCTCACGAGCGGCGTGTCTCGTACGGAGTCCATGAAGGAGCGATACGACCAACGAACGTGGCCAGCCATAAATTGGCTGGAAGCATCCCATAAACTCGCCGGGCCGCTGGGTGTCCCGGGACGGTCGGCCACTGCGGTCTGCCGCTGCTGAGCGCGGACCTCGTGGCCACCTCGCCCTGGTCCTGGTCGTACTCGTTGTCGGGCAAGACGCGGGCGGCGAGGTCGCGGCGGACCTGTTCCTGCCGTGCGACGCCTTCGGCGAGGGCACGATCCTGCTGGAAGGACACGGCGACCGAGCGGTGGGCGGCGAGCGTGCGCCGGTAGCCGGCCGAGGCGGTCTCCCGCGTCGTCACCGGCCCCGCCGGGGCGATCGGCTGCGGCGCCGGACCGTCGGCGGCCGCCGGGAACGCCGGTGTGGTGGTGCGGGCAGCGGACTGCAGGACATTTGTGCGAGGGGGATCGAACTGGCGACCTCGCGTAATCGGGAGTCTCGTATTCCTCAGCTGTTGAGTGCTCTTGGTGACCGTGAGTGGTCGCCAGTTTCACACCCCAGGTAGTCGTTCCTCGGCAACCGACGGATGCGAGCGTGACGCGCCCACAATCGGAGGAATGCCGAAAGCAAGGCACCGAACGGGGATCCAATTGGCTGGTTGCCCAACCGATTCGACCCGAGGATGTCCCCATGCGTCGTGCCCTTACAGCGGTTGCCATGTGCGCCGGGACTGTTGCTCTCACGCTCGGAAGCGCGGGATTCGCCAACGCGGAAGCTTGGATCTTCCCGCGACAGTGCTTGGACGGGGGCGGGCGGGTTATGCAGATCGAGCCCGGGCTAGGCACCTGCGTCGGCGGGACGTACGACGGCACCGAGGTGCGAGAGCGAGCCTGAGCCCATTCGATTCCACTGTGATCGCATCGCCCCGCCGAACTGTTCGGCGGGGCGGCGTTAGTACGCTCCTGGTGACCGTGAGTGGTCGCCAGGAGCGTAGTAACGCCAGGTTCCTCCTGCCTCGGCGGCGAGCTGGGCGGTGGTGTCGTCGTGGTAGCCGAGCATCCGGGCGACCACCGGAGCGGGGGCCTGGAGGACGAGGTGGCGGATCGCCGCGGTGCGCCAGGTGACGGAGTCGGAGTTCGAGAGTTTCCGGGTCATGGGCTGTCCAGCCCGGCGGCCGTGGAAGAGCCATCGGGCGTCCGGATTGGTCGCGGTCATGGTGTTCGGCCGCTGCCCCAGGTAGTCCAGCAGGGCACTGTCACGTTGGCTGACGGGTGGGATGATCTTCGGGTTGATCATGGTGGAGGGGGTTGTCCGTGGGCAGTACGCCGCCGTTGTACAAGGGGCACCGGTACGCGGTCGAGGTGATCTCCCACTGCGTGGGGCGTACTTCCGCTTCCCGTTGTCATTCGGTGAGGTGGAGGAGCTGATGCTGCAGCGCGGCATCATCGTCTCCTACGAGACGGTCCGCCGCTGCCACAAGTGGCACCTGGACGAGGTCTTCATCAAGGTCAACGGCGAGCTGAAGTATCTGTGGCGGGCCGTCGACCAGAATGGCAACGTCCTCGACATCCTCGTCCAGAATCGGCGGGACAAGGCCGCGGCAAGACGCTTCTTCCGCCGCCTGATCAAGAAGACCCGTACGGTGCCGAGGGTGGTCGTCACCGACAAGCTCCGCTCCTACAGCGCGGCGCACCGCGAGGTCATGCCCTCGGTGGAACACCGCTCGCAGAAAAACGGTGCGGCCGCCCGGGAGCGACCGCACCGTCCGTACCGCCTGGCCTGGGGCCTTTACGGGGTCAGGGGGATCAGGCGGGATCCCCGCCCTTGTTGAGCCAGGCGCTCACCGAACCGGAATCCGACACCACGAGGTAGTCGGCCTTGGCGTCCCGGTCGAGGTCGGCGAGGCGCAGGCTGTCCCTGGTGGCGCCGACCCCGACGGCGAAGACGCCGCGGTTGGTCCAACCGCCGCCTGCCTCACCGCCCTTGTTGATCCAGGCCCGGATGACGCCGGCCTCGTTCACCGTCAGGTAGTCGTCGCGTCCGTCCCCGTTGATGTCGGCGAACCTGAGCATGTCGCGGGTGGCACCGTCCACTCCGGCGGCATAGGTGCCGAGGCTCGACCACGAGGGCTTGCCGCCGTTGCCGGGCGAGTTGCGCCAGGCCCGCACGGATCCGTTGTCGGCGACCACCAGGTAGTCGTCCCGGCCGTCCCCGTCGAGATCGGCGAACCGGACCTGTGACCCGGGCGCACCGACGCCGGGAGCGATCTCGCCCCAGCTCTGCCAGGACGGTTTGCCGCCGTCACCAGGGGTGTTGAGCCACGCGCGTACCGCGCCGTCGTCTTCGAGGACCAGATAGTCGTCACGCCCGTCGCCGTTGACGTCGCAGAACCGCACCTGACCGCCGTCGGCCCCGACACCGGTGGCGACCGTCCCCGCGTCCCGCCACAGCGGGATGCCGACGTTGGAGACCGCGCCCTCGTCGCTGAGCTGCGCCTGGGCCGAACCGTCGCCGTTGACCCGTACGTAGTCGCCGAAGCCGTCGCCGTTCAGCTCGGCGACCTGGACCGCTGCGGAGTCGGCGGCCGTGTCGTACGAGAAGATCCTGCCGAGGCTGTTCCAGGACGGTTTGCCGCCGTTGCCGGGGGAGTTGAGCCACGCGCGTACGGCGCCGTCGTTGTTGACGGCCAGGAAGTCGTCGCGCGCGTCCCCGTCGAGGTCGCCGAAGGTGATCTGGAACCCGGGCACATCCGGGACCTTGGCGATCTCGCCCCAGCTGCTCCAGGAGGGTTTGCCGCCGTCGCCAGGGGTGTTGAGCCAGGCTCGTACGGCACCGTCGTCGGCGACCGCCAAGTAGTCGTCGCGGCCGTCCCCGTCGAGATCGGCGAACCGGATCTGCGATCCCGGAGCACCGACGCCGGGAGCGATCTCGCCCCAGCTGCTCCAGGAGGGTTTGCCGCCGTCGCCAGCACCCTTCGGCTGCACGGTGTGTCCGGGTACAAGAGTCCGATCGACTGCGATCGTGACCACTGAGCCACCCGCGCTGAGGGACTCGCCGTATAGATCGTCTCCACGCTGCGAGGGGACTGGCAGGGTGATGGCTACGCGACGCCCGAGGGTATTCGAGGGAATCCAAGCTGTTCATGGCCTACCCCGGTGTCTTCTACAGCGACGACGGCCAGATCCTGCGCGCCATGCAACGGGCCTCCCACAACGGCGGTCTGATCATGATGCACGCGGAGAACGGCATCGCCATCGACGTCCTCGTCGAACAGGCACTGGCCGAGGGCCGCACCGATCCGCGCTACCACGGCGACGTCCGCAAGGTGGCGCTGGAGGCCGAGGCCACCCACCGCGCCATCCAGCTCGCCCGCGTCGCCGGATCCCCGCTGTATGTCGTGCACGTCTCCGCCGACGAGGCCGTCGCCGCCCGCCACAAGGGACTTCCCGTCTTCGGCGAGACCTGCCCGCAGTACCTCTTCCTCTCCACCGACAACCTCGCCGAGCCCGACTTCGAGGGCGCGAAGTACGTCTGCTCCACCCCCCTGCGCCCCAAGGAACACCAGGAAGCACTCTGGCGGGGCCTCAGGAACAACGGACTCCAGGTCGTCTCCACCGACCACTGCCCCTTCTGCTTCTCGGGACAGAAGGAGATGGGCCGCGGCGACTTCTCGAAGATCCCCAACGGCATGCCCGGCGTGGAGAACCAGATGGACCTCCTCCATCAGGCGGTCGTGGACGGTCACATCTCGCGCCGCCGCTGGATCGAGATCGCCTGCGCCTCCCCGGCCCGGATGTTCGGCCTCTACCCGAAGAAGGGCACCATCGCCCCCGGCGCCGACGCCGACGTGGTCATCTACGACCCCGCGGCCGAACAGACCATCTCCGCCGAGACCCATCACATGAACGTCGACTACTCGGCGTACGAGGGAAAGCGCATCACCGGCCAGGTCGAAACGGTCCTCTCGCGTGGTGAAGTCGTCATCGAAGGACGGAAGTTCACCGGCCGGGCCGGCCACGGAATGTACACCCCGCGCGCCACCTGTCAGTACCTGGACTAGGAGCACCGTCATGGACTTCGGACTCGTCCTCCAGACCGACCCGCCCGCCTCGTCCGTCGTCGGCCTGATGCGCCGCGCCGAGCGCAACGGCTTCCGCTACGGCTGGACCTTCGACTCGGCGGTGCTCTGGCAGGAGCCGTTCGTCATCTACAGCCAGATCCTCGAACACACCGAACACCTCGTCGTCGGTCCCATGGTCACCAACCCGGGCACCCGCACCTGGGAGGTCACCGCCTCCACCTTCGCCACCCTCAACGACATGTTCGGCAATCGCACCGTCTGCGGCATCGGGCGCGGCGACTCGGCGATGCGCGTGACCAGACGCAAGCCCAACACCCTGGCCCGCCTCGGCGAGGCCATCGATGTCATCCGCGACCTCGCCGAGGGACGCGAGGCCACCGTCGACGGGCAACCGGTCCAGATCCCCTGGGTGAAGGACGGCAGACTGCCCGTCTGGATGGGCGCGTACGGCCCGAAGGCGCTCGCCCTCGCCGGACAGAAGGCCGACGGCTTCATCCTCCAGCTCGCCGACCCGTTCCTCACCCAGTGGATGATCAAGGCGGTACGGGACGCGGCGGTACAGGCGGGCCGCGACCCGGACTCCGTGACCATCTGCGTCGCCGCCCCCCGCCTATGTGAGCGACGACCTCGACCACGCCCGCGAGCAGTGCCGCTGGTTCGGCGGCATGGTCGGCAACCACGTCGCGGACCTGGTCTCCCGGTACGGCGAACACTCCGGACTCGTCCCCGAGGCCCTGACCGCGTACATCGCCGGCTGGAACCGGCGGGCGGTCGTCGCGTTCGCCGTCGGCGGCGTCCTGGCGATCGGCGGCTCCCACTCGGCCCCCGGCGCCGGCCCGTTCCCGGCCGACGGTCTGATCCCGTTCCTGAAGCCGCTCGCGGACTACGGCTGGGCGGTCGGACCGGCCTCGTCGCTGGTGCTGTACGCGGTGCTGAGCGGGGGCTCCGGCTCCGGCGTCACAGCGGCGCGGTCCGACGGGTCAGCAGCGCGTTGATGTCGTACGTCTGATCCGGCGGCGGCGTGGCCGTGGGCACCGGCTTGTCGAAGGCCGAGAAGCCCACGACCGCGTTCGCCCCGCCGCCCCGCACCGTGATCCTCAGCGGGTACGGCTTGCCTGTGGCCGCGACGTACATCGTCTGCGTCCTGCCGTCCCTGAGTCTGGTCACCGGCACCACGGGAGCCCCGTCGAGCGTGGTCCTGCGGCCCTTGTTCAGCGTGCCCCGGTCGTTGTCCGCGTGATCGCCGACCAGCTTCTGGAAGGTGTTCAGATCGCATTCGTGCGTCACACCGTGCAGCCTCGGGTCGGTGGCCGAGCCCTTCATGTAGCGCCCGTTGAGGATCGCGGCGAAGGCCGCGCTGCCGTCCGGCACCTGGCTCTTCCAGAAGTCCGCGTCCGGCTTGACCCAGACGTCGTTGCCGCGCTTCACGATCCGGACCGACCCCTGGCTGCTGCCGAGGTCCACCGAACCGGTGCAGTCGCCGTTCCGGTCGAGGGTGAGATCCAGGGTCGCCGAGGGGCTGCCCCTGCCGAGGGTGCCGCGCGTGCTGACGTGCAAGGAGTGGGCGCTCAGGAGCGCGTCACGTGAGCGGTCGGCGATCTGCTGGGCGGAGAGCTTGTCGATGCCGTTGTCCGCCCGGGCCACACCGCCGCCGATGACACCGCCGCTCGTGAGTCCCAGCACGAGGACCGCCGCCCAGGCGGCCCGGCGTCTGCCGATGAGTTGGCCGGTCACGGCGCCTCCCTCGAAGGGCCCGTCGGGCCTGTTCAGGTGTGCGGTCCGATCCTTTTGAGCGTACGCCGGGCAGGTGCGGGTCGCGCGACGGCGAATCACCCGCTGAGCGTATACACACGGTGATGTTTTGCCTCGTTTTGTGTCATGGGTGGCGGGGGACGGTTGCCGACGCACCGAGTTCGTCACGACGAGGAGGAACAGGAAGACATGAAGCTGTCGATGGGGAGCGTGTTCAGGACCGTGCTCCGTGGCGTCGTCGTCGCTGGGGCGGCCATGGCGCTCGCGGTACCCGCGACCGTCGCCACCGCCGTGACACCCGGGGCGACGCCGCCCGGTCTGTCCTGCGAGACCGGAAAGCACGAGATCGACGACTACACGGGCTATGCCCTGTGCCGCAACGACGGAAGCACGGCCCAGACCTTCTGGGTGCATCTGGTCTGCGGCTGGTCCCCGGACGTGGACGGTGAACACGTCACCCTCGATCCGGGGCAGTCCGGTCAGTCCACCGCGCACTGTGCGGGTCTCGGGACCGGCATCGGCGAGATCAGCGTCCAGCCGTAGGCGGTGGGCGGTGGAGGGGGGTGGGGGGTGTCCTCCTCCGCTCGACCCTCTCTGCGCCCGACCTTCCGCCGAACGGTTGAGCGGACCGCCCACTACTCGTTACCCTCCGGTAAGTTCGTTCGGGCGTACAGGTGCGGGCGCGCGCGCCTGCCGATGCGAGGAAGGCAGGCAGCCCATGTCCTCAGCGGAAGCCGTCGAAACGACCGAACCGGCCGGCCCGACCGGACTGGCCGACAGCGCACTGGAGCTGGCCGAAGGCCGTGCCACCTCGACCGAGCAGGTATCCGCCGCCCTGAGCCGTATCGAAGCGAGCCAGGGCACCCTCAACGCGTTCAGGCACCTGCGCGCCGAGGCCGCACTCGCCGAGGCCGCCGAGGCCGACCGCCGGCTCGCCGCGGGGGAGCGGCTGCCGCTGCTCGGGGTTCCGGTCGCCGTCAAGGACGACACCGATGTCGTCGGGATGCCGACCTACTTCGGCTGCGACGGTGATCTGCCCGCCGCCACCGCCGACAGCGAGGCCGTACGCAGGCTGCGGGCAGCCGGGGCCGTGATCGTCGGGAAGACCAATTCCTGCGAGCTGGGCCAGTGGCCGTTCACCGAGGGCCCGGCCTTCGGCGCCACCCGCAACCCCTGGAACACCGGGCATACCCCCGGCGGCTCGTCCGGCGGTTCGGCGGCGGCCGTCGCGGCCGGGCTCGTACCCGCCGCGCTCGGCTCGGACGGCGCGGGGTCCGTCCGTATCCCCGCAGCCTGGACCCATCTCGTCGGCATCAAACCGCAGCGCGGCCGGATCTCCGTCCACCCCCACAGTGACGCCTTTCAGGGCCTGACTGTCAACGGCCCTTTGGCCAGGACCGTCGCCGACGCCGCCCTGCTGCTCGACGTGGTCGCCGGACCCCACCCCGACGACCCGCACCGCCCGCCCCCCGTCGAGGCATCGGCCGCAGCCCGCCGTGACCCGGGCAGACTGCGCATCGCCGTCGCCTGGCGCCCCCCGCTCACCCTCACCGGCTCCACGCCCCACCCCGATGTGCGCAGGGCCGTCACCGCACTGGCCGAGGCCCTCGCCCGCCTCGGCCACGACGTCGAGGAGGCCAGGCCCCGCTACGGACTGATCGGCCTCGGCTTCGTCCCCCGCGCCACCGCCGGGATCGCCGAACTCGCCGCCCGCCACCCCGACCCCGCCCTCCTCGACCCGCGCACCCGCAGCGCCCTGCGCACCGGCACCCGGCTGGGCGGCCGGGTGGTGCGCGCGGCCAGGGACCGGGAGGTGCGCCAGCACCGCAGGATCGGAGCGTTCTTCCACACGTCCCGGGCCGGCGCCGGGTACGACGTACTGCTCACCCCGACGACCGCCCTGCCACCGCCCCCGATCGGCAGGTTCGACGGGCTGAGCGCCTGGCGCACCGATGTGACGATGGCCGAGGCCTGCCCGTACGCCTGGCCCTGGAACGTACTGGGCTGGCCCGGCATCAACGTACCGGCCGGATTCACCTCCGACGGGCTGCCCGTCGGCGCCCAGCTGCTGGGCCCCTCCCGCAGCGAGGAACGGCTGATCTCCCTCGCCGCCCAGCTGGAGGCCGACCGCCGCTGGTACGAGCACCGCCCGCCCGCCCCTCCCACCTCGCTCAGACCGGGCGGCGGGCGCTGACCACCCACACCCCCGCCCGCATCAGCACACCCTGTGGGGTCTCGTGCGGCAGCAGCACATCCGTCATCGAGGCCCGGGTGGCATCGGAGACGGTGAGCCCCGGCGTCCGGGAGACGAAGAACTCCACCGCGTCCGCCGCATCCCGGCCCCAGCAGGTGGCCGCGGTCACGCCGACCGCGGCGATCTCCGTGAACCCGGCCGCCCCCAGGACCTTGTGGAGACGCTCCGGCTCCGACAGGGAGGCCATCGCCGTCGCCACCGCGCTCTCCGACTCATGGTCCCGCCCCAGCAGCGAGGCCAGCAGGCCCAGCGTCTTGCCTTCCCCGCCGTCGGCCTGCGGGGGCTGCGGGCAGATGAAGGCGAGCCTGCCGCCGGGCCGCAGCGCACCGGCGATGTGGGTGAACGCGGCGATGTGGTCGGCGAAGAACATCACACCGCCCCGGCTGATCGCCACGTCGTAGCCGGCCGGCTCCAGCGGATGAACCTGCGCATCACCCAACTCGTAAGAAACGGAAGGGAATTGATCTGCGGGGGTGAGGGATCGGGCCCGTTCCAGGAGCGGCTTTGAGATGTCCACGCCGGTGACCCGCCCCTGCGGGGCGCGCTGCGCGGCCATCCGGGTCGTGAGGCCGCTGCCGCAGCCGATGTCGAGGACCCGTTCGGCGGAACCGATCGCCGCCACGTCGAACAGCGGCGCGTCGAATCCGGCCAGCATGGCGTTGTAACGCTCCGGATGGTCGGCCCAGTGCAGGCCGAGCGGCCCGTTCCAGGCGTCGGCGACAGTCATGCGTGCTCCTTCATGGTGGTGGCGAGGGTCGCCTCGATGCGTTCGACTGCGCAGAACGCACCGAAGGCGATCAGATGGACCAGGCAGTGATCGGTGTGCGGCGGTACGAGCCAGGCGGCCACGTCGTCGTCGGTGATCCGGTACGGCGCGCGGGCCGCGAGCAGCGCAAGGCGGGCGCCCGGCAGCTCGTCCCGGCCCGGCAGCTGTGCGCCGTGCGGCGGCAGGGGAGTGACGCCGTCCCAGGCCGCCACCGATTCCCGTACGACAGTCAGTTCCTCGTCGCTCAGCAGCCCCGCGCCGAGATGCGCCGCCGTACGCAGCGCGCCGAATGCCGTGCCGATCGCCGTGCCCGCCGCCCAGCACGGTGACTCGCCCTCCGTTTCGAGCAGCGCCAGGCTCTGGCCGGACATCAGCTCACGGCGCACGGTGCCTGCCAGGGAGCGGCCCGCCACGGTCCGCACGAGGCGGTACTTCTGGGCGCCGCCGGGCAGCATGTCCTCGGTCAGCAGCGACGACACGATCCGGTTGATGAAATGGAAGGCGAGCCCCGTCCCGATGTACTCCGCGGCCTGCTCGGCCGGGAACGGCTGCGCGGTGCTCATGTCCTTTCCCCAGGCGAGCAGTTGGCGGTGCACGGGGTCCTTCGGCTGCTCGCCGCGCCCGATCGTCTCGGCCAGCCGGTGGTCGCCGGTGGCATGCAGCAGCACGGTGTGCGCGGCCACACAGAACGGGCAGCGGTTGACGAGCGACACCCCGGCAGCCACCACCTCCTTGTCCGTGCGCGGCGCCCGCCCGGCCAGCAGGGACTCCCGCATCACGGCCCAGGCACCGGCCAGCAACGGTGGCGCGGCGGAAAGGACGACAAAGGTCGAGGCACGTTCGATGCCGAAATCGGTGCCCAGTTGGGCGTACACATCGGCGACCATGCCGGTCGCCGACTTCGGCGGTACGGGTGAGGTGTAACGGAAAGGTCCGGTCATGGCGACGATGCTCGCCCGCCGAGCCGCCCCCGGTCGTCGTACAGCCGAAGGCGATTGCCGCTGATCCCGCGTGATTCACCGCCGCCGCGACTACTTCCCCGGGAGTAGTCGTGTCCCCGTCCCCGCGGGTGATGCCGCCGCAGCCCTGCGGAGGTTAGGGTGCCGCACATGCGGGGGGAAACGAAGGGCATCGACCGGCGAACTCGCCTGCTGGACACAGTACTTGCCGTCGTTGTCACAGCGGCGGTCACCGCCGCGGCCCTCGTCGCCTCGGCGCCCGGTGCCCTCGACCTGCTGCTCATCGCGGCCGGCGCACTCGCACTGGCCGGGCACCGCAGCGCCCCGCGCGCGGTCCTCGCGGTCGCCACGCTCTGCATGCTCGGGTACGTGATTCACGCCCACCCGGGAAGCTGGGCGGCGTTCCCGGTGCTGGCCGCCGTGCACGCGGCCGCCCGCAACGGACACCGCGCCTGGGGCGTCGCCGCGGGCGCCCTCTTCCTCACCGGCTATTTCACGGTCCTCGCCGTCACCGCACCGGCCACCCAGGACACCGTCGAACGCACCCTTCTGCTGCTCGGCTGGTTCCTCTGTGCAGGCGTCACCGGACTCATCGACAAGAACTGGCAGGCGTATCTGCGCCAGACCGAACAGCGGGCCCTGGACGCCGAACGCAGCCGGGACGAGACCGCGCTGCGCCGGGCGGGGGAGGAGCGGCTGCGGATCGCCCGCGAGCTGCACGACTCCCTCACCCACTCCATCTCGATCGTCAAGCTCCAGGCAGGAGTCGCCGTGCACCTCGCCCGTAAACGGGGCACCGAGGTGGAACCCGCACTCCTCGCCATCCAGGAGGCGAGTGGCGAGGCGATGCGTGAGCTGCGGGCAACGCTGGAAGTGCTCCGGACCGACGTCGTGGAGCCCGGCACCGGGCTCGACCGCATCGACGAGCTGGCCGAGCGGGCCCGTACCGCGGGCATCGCGCTCGCCGTCACGGTCAGCGGCGACGAACGGCCCCTGCCCCCGGCCGTCGACCGGGCCGCGTACCGCATCGTGCAGGAGGCCCTCACCAATGTCGCCCGGCATGCCGATCGTGCCACTACGACCGTCCGCCTCACCTACACCGAACGGGCCCTGACCGTGCACGTCGACGACCAGGGCCCCTGCGTCGCCGGTGACACCGTCACCGCGGGCACCGGCCTCACCGGCATGCGGGAACGCGTCACCGCACTCGGCGGCACCCTTGACGCCGCACCCCGCCCGGCCGGCGGCTTCTCCGTACGCGCGAAGCTCCCCCTGCGCACCGCCGGGACCGTCGGATGACCGACGAAGACGCCCCGGCGATCCGGGTGCTGATCGTCGACGACCAGGCGCTGATGCGGGCCGGATTCCGGGCGCTGCTCGAAGCGGAGGACGGCATCGAGGTGATCGGCGAGGCCGCCGACGGCCACCACGGCCTGGAACTCGCCCGGCTGCACACTCCGGACGTCGCCCTCGTCGATGTACAGATGCCGGTGATGGGAGGCATCGAGGCCACCCGCGAGATCGCCGCCGACCCCTTGCTGGCGGGCGTCCATGTTGTGATCCTCACCAATTACGGCCTCGACGAGTACGTCTTCGACGCGCTGCGCGCCGGAGCCGCCGGTTTTCTCCTGAAGGACACCGAGCCCGCCGAACTCCTGAGGGCCATCCGCGTCGCGGCCGGCGGTGACGCACTGCTCTCGCCCGCCGTCACCCGCCGGCTGATCGGCGAATTCGTCGCCAGACCACCCGACCGGAGCACTGCGCCCGGCTTCGAGACCCTCACCCGCCGGGAGCGCGAAGTCAGCGCGCTCGCCGCTCGCGGTCTCACCAACGAGGAGATCGCCGCACACATGGTGATCAGCCCGTTCACCGCGAAGACCCACATCAGCCGCGCCATGACGAAGCTGGGCGCCCGCGACCGGGCGCAGCTCGTCGTCTTCGCCTACGAATCGGGCCTCGTCGCACCCCGGGAACCCCGCCCCTGAAGGCGGCGCCACAGCAGCCCCGCCCGCCCGGTCCACGCCGGCGGATATTCGCACCGGAGCGCCGTAGGCGGGATCATGTACTGGAACGGAGTGGATGGGTGGTGACCAGTATGGCGTCGGAAGGCCCGCCGTCGGCGCCCGGAGCCGAACCGTCGCAGCCCAGGCCCCCCCAGCACTCCTTCGACACGGCGAACGACGCGACTGCGGTGGTCGCCGCTGCCGGAACGGTCATCGGCTGGACGCACAGCGCACAGGACCTGCTGGGGTACCGCGCCGCCGAGGTGGTCGGGCGGTCCGCCGGCTTCCTCCTCGCGATGCCCGAGGACCCGGTGAGAGTGGCGAGGATCGCCGAGCGGTGCCGTGCGGGCGTGGGGTGGAGCGGTGTCGCCGACGTGCGGCGGCGCGACGGCGGTCGGATCGAAGTGGATCTGCGGATCTCGGCCTCGTTCCACCTGGACGGCCGGGAGTGCTTCCTGGTCTCCGCACGCGAACGGCGACCGGTGCGGACGGTCGGGCAGTCGGTGCTCGATGCCTTCCTGACCAGCTCGCCGATCGGTATGGCGGTGATGAGCCCGCAACTGCGCTACGTCTGGATGAACGAAACCCTGGAACGCATCGGCGGCGTCCCGCGTGAGCAGCGCGTGGGCCGCCGGATGGGCGAAGTGCTCCCGGGACTGGAGACCGACGCCATAGAACCCCTGATGCGCCGTGTGCTGGACACCGGGGTCCCCGTCAACGACTTCGAGTACCGGGGCTGGAGCTGGGCCGATCCCCACCGCGAGCGCGCCTACTCCACGTCGTTCTTCCCCCTGACCGACGGCGACGGCAACGTCACCGGCATCTGCTACATGGTCCTGGACGTCACCGACCGGTGGAAGGCCCAGCAGCGCCTGGCCCTGGTCAACGACGCCGGAGCCAGCATCGGCTCCACCCTGGACGTGATGCGCACGGCTCAGGAGCTGGCCGACTTCGCGGTGCCGCGGTTCGCCGACTTCGTCACTGTCGACCTGCTGGAGCCGGTCGCCAGCCCCGAGGAGCCCGGCCCATGGCCTTCGGGCACAGTGCCTTCCGGTACGGGAGGAGCCGCCGGCTCCGGTGACGGTGGTGCGTCGTCCCGGCCGACGATGCGCCGGGCAGGGATGAGCTCGGTGCGGGAGGGCTGCCCGGAAGCGGTCTACCGGATCGGGGAGCAGGTGGATTCCCTGCCCCCGCCCCACGACGTCCGGTTCCTCAGCGATGGCGAACCCGTCCTGATCCCGGTCCTCGACACCGTCAGGCATCTGTGGGCGGTCGAACAACCCGCCAGGGAAGCGACCATCCGCGAGTTCGGTTTCCACTCCCTCATCGCCGTTCCCATGCGGGCCCGGGACACGGTGCTCGGCCTGACCACGTTCGTGCGATCGGTGAACCCGGCCGCTTTTGAGCCGGACGACGTGCTTCCGGCCCGCGACCTGGTGGCACGGGCGGCGGTGTGCGTGGACAACGCCCGCCGCTACACCCGCGAGCACGCCGCCGCGCTCACACTGCAGCGCAGCCTGCTCCCGCACACGCTGCCCGGCGGCATGGCCCTGGACGTGGCCTCCTCGTACCTCCCGGCGGATGCCAAGGACGGTGTCGGGGGCGACTGGTTCGACGTGATCCCGCTGTCCAGCGCCCGGGTCGCCCTGGTCGTCGGCGATGTCGTCGGACACGGCATCAGCGCCGCAGCGACCATGGGCCGGCTCCGCACCGCGGTGCACACCCTCGCCGACATGGACCTTCCGCCCGATGAACTGCTGGCCCACCTCGACGACCTCGTACTCCGCCTGAGCGACGAGGAACGCGAGGGCGAGTCGAGCGGCACGACCGTGCTGGGCGCCACCTGCCTGTACGCCGTATACGACCCGGTCACCCAGCTCTGCACGATGGCGCGCGCCGGCCACCCGCCCCCCGTCGTCGTCTCCCCGGACGGGCGCGTCAACTTCCCCGAACTGCCCGCAGGCCCCCCGCTCGGCCTGGGCGGGCTGCCCTTCGAGACAGCGGAGATCGCGCTGCCGGAAGGCAGCCTGATCGCCCTCTACACCAACGGTCTCATCGAAGGCAGGGACCGGGACGTCGACCTCGGGATGTCCCGCCTCGGCGGTGCCCTGGCGCAGCACGGACTTCCGCTCGACACACTGTGCGCGACGGTCGTGGAGCAGCTGCTTCCCGTGCCGCAGCCCGACGACGTCGCCCTGCTGCTCGCCCGCACCCACGAACTGAGCGCCGACCACGTCGTCTCATGGGAGGTACCCGCCGACCCGGCAGCCGTCGCGGGCGTCCGGGCCCGGACTGCCGGACTGCTGAGGACCTGGGGCCTGGAGGAGCTGCAGATGACGACCGAGCTGATCGTCAGCGAGCTGGTCACCAACGCGCTGCGCCACGCCACCGGCCCGATCCGGCTGCGGCTGCTGCGCCAGTCCGTCCTGATCTGCGAGGTCTCCGACGCCAGCAGCACATCACCCCGGCTGCGCCACGCCAGGACCACGGACGAGGGCGGTCGCGGCCTCTTCCTCGTAGCCCAGCTCACCCGCCGCTGGGGTACCCGCTACACGCCCGAAGGCAAGATCATCTGGACCGAGCAGGAACTGCCGGTGACGGGAACGTGAGGACGTTCCGGGGAAGCCGTTCACGGCACCGGCGGCAGGCCCACCGCCCACCCGCGCGATGAGCTGCGGGGCGAGCACGGCTTACGGGTCGCAGATGTCATCGGTGAACCGGTCGTGTTCGTCGAGCCATCGGGTGTGGAGCTTGACCGCGGGGCCGGCGATCTGCGTCTCGGCGACGCGCAGCGACGGGGAGAGTGCGGCCGGCTGTTCCATGACGCGCAGCAGCCCGGCGGGTGTCTGCAGGCTGGCGACGACACATACGTTGGACCGCCCGGAAGTGATCGTGAACGAACCGAGCCACGGCTGGGCCGGCAGTTTCCGGGTCAGCGCGTCCAGTTCCGCCGCGTCAACGGTGCACCACAGGAACGCGACGACCGGGAAGGAGGACGCTGTGTCCGTGGCGATCGCGAGGAAGTCGAGGTAGCCGTCGGTCTGCAGCCACGGCAATCTCTGGAGGGTCATCGAGGACCATGTACGCGCCGGCTTCCCGATCGCCGAAGCCCTCGCCTCCGGGATGTCGGTCGCCGGATTCGATGCCGACATTCTGGTGGTCGGGGGAGACGTACGCACGGACCTCACAGAGCCGGGCCGGCCGCAACGGGTACTCGTCCGCGGGGTGTCGGTGAAATGACGCGATGAACCGCCGCGGGGATGGGCCCACACGCAGGTCCGGGAGGCAAGACGGTCGGCCGGGCGGCAATCTCCGTCGGGTCGCGTCGGATGCCACTGGACAGTCCCACGGGGCTACGGCACCCGGGCCGTCCACTCGGACGTACCGAATTTGGTGCGTACGAGTTCCTCGGCCCGGGCCATCTCCTCAGGTGTGACCTTGCCGGGGGTGAGGCCGTGGCGCTTCCGAAAGGATTCGATCATGTTGTCGATGACGGTCTGGCGCGGGAGACCGGTCTGCCGACGGAGGGGGTCGACACGCTTCTTGGCGCTCTTGGTGCCCTTGTCGGACATCTTTTCCTTGCCGATGCGCAGGACATCGAGCATCTTGTCGGCGTCGATGTCGTAGGACATCGTCACGTGGTGCAGCACGGCGCCGGGCCCGCCGTCGGGGCCCACGAGGCGCTTCTGGGCGGCCCCGGCGATCTTCCCGATGTCGGTCGCGATGTCGTTGAGGGGCTGGTACCAGGCTTTGATGCCCATGTCGCCGAGCGCACCGAGTACCCAGTCGTCGAGATAGGCGTAGCTGTCGGCGAACGAGAGGCCGGAGACGAGGGAGTCCGGGACGGAGAGCGAGTACGTGATGGTGTTGCCGGGCTCCACGAACATGGCCCCGCCACCGGATACGCGGCGGACCACCGTGATGCCGTGGCGTTCGGCGCCTGCCGGGTCGACCTCGTTGCGCAGCGACTGGAAGCTGCCGATGATCACGGCGGGCGCGGCCCACTCCCACACCCGGAGCGTCGGCGGACGCCGGCCCGCGGCGACCTCGGCGGTGATGACCTCGTCGAGGGCCATGTGGAGTGCGGGGGACTGCGGGGCCTCGTGGATGAGCTGCCAGTCGTAGTCCCTCCACTCGGTGGCGTGCGCGAGGGCCCGGCGTACGGCGACGGCGACGCCCTCGGAGGTGAGGCCGAGCATCACGGTCGAGGCGGGGAGCGCCGCGTCGATCCGGGCGGCGAGAGCGGCGGCGCCGGTGTTGGCGGGGGCGCCCTCCAGCGCCGCGTCGATCGCGAGGATCGCCTCGTCCGGCTCCAGGAAGAAGTCCCCGGCCACCCGCACGTTGCGCAGTGCCCCGCCCTCGACATCGAGATCCACCACCACGAGCTTGCCGCCGGGGACCTTGTACTCACCATGCACAGCCACGCCTCCAGTTCCGCCCGACTCTCATCTCCACGAATCGGCTCCGATCAGGGACAACCCCGCCGCCGTACGGTTTAATCCGCACATCCGCGGTGCCGGACGTGCTGTCCAGGATCACGCTGCCTGCCGTGCGGACGTGTTACCGATGACGCATCCTGCGGAGTGCGTGGCGATCATGGAGCAGGTCGTACAGTCCGTCCGACCCGCGGTTCCCGGTCGTGCGCATCCTGTCGCGGTCCGGGGCACTCGCCTGAGGGCAGGGCGTGCGTACCGTAGGAGATGCCGTGGATGTCGACCTGCGCAAGCTGCGCCACTTCGTGGCCGTGGCCGAGGAGTTGAACTTCGGCCGGACGGCCGAACGTCGCATCCTTTTAAGCCACCGATGGGCCGGACACCTACAGCCACACCCGACATCCCTCGTCCTTCCGATCCTACGAGTGACCGGAATCAACCCACCAACAACGTAAGGACACCGAGGGCGATGCAGGTCTTCATCACAGGCGGCTCCGGCTACATCGGCCGCTCCACCATTCAGGCGCTGATCCGGCACGGTATCGGGGTGACGGCGCTTGCGCGCAGCGAGCACTCCGCGCGCACCGTGTCGGATCTGGGCGCCAACCCCGTCGCGGGGGCGCTCACCGACACCGACGTCCTCCGCGAGGCGGCCCGCCGGGCCGACGGGGTCATCCACCTGGGGGTGGACTACGCCGAGGGCACGGCGGACGTCGACCGCGCCGCGGCACAGGCACTGCAGGACGGCGCGGGAAGCCGCCCCTATGTGCACACCGGCGGGGTATGGGTGTACGGCGACACCGACGGGGTCGTCGACGAGGACGCCCCGCTGAACCCGCCGCGCATCACCGCCTGGCGGACGGAGAACGAAGAGCGTGTGCTCGCCCGGGCCGACACCGGAGGGCGCCCGGTGGTGGTGATGCCGGGGCTGGTCCACGGCCGCTCCGGCGGGCTGGTGCAATCGTTCTTCGTCGAGCCGGGACGCGCCGCCGGTGCCGTGCCCTGTATCGGGGACGGCTCCAACCACTGGGCGCTGGTCCACGTCGACGACATCGCCGAACTGTACGTCCTGGCGCTGAACGCCCCGGCCGGTTCCGTCTACGCCGGGGTCTGCGGACAGAACCTCCCGCTGGCGGACATCGCCCGAGCCCTCGCCCACGCTGCCGGATGCCCGGGCAGGATCGATTCGCTGACCCTCGACGAGGCCGTGCAGCGGATGGGCCCGATCGCCGAGGCGTTCGCCCTCGACCAGCAGTTCACCGGCGCCCGGGCCCGTCGGGAACTCGGCTGGACACCTGCCCGTCTCGACGCCCTGGCCGAACTGGCCCACGGCTGAACCACCGCCCCGGTGGCGCCGTCCGGTCCCGGCACGACCGGGTGGCGGCCCCGTACAGACTCCCGCACCGCCCGCCACGCCTCGCGTTCCCGACCCTGACCGGCGCGCCGGACAACTCACCGGCGCCCGTTCGGCCGGCGACCACCCGGAGGGCCGCGGCGGACTGACGAAGCGAACCAGGTGCCCCGTCCGGGGCCGTCTGTGGCGTGCCTCGGCCGTCCGAGTGAGGCCGGGGCTGCGCCTCTGCTCCGACGGGCATCAGGGAGAGGGGCACTTGCCCCAGCGGGAAGGCGGTGCCGAATGCGGGGCCTGGAAGTCACCGTGGTGGTCCTCGCGGCCGTGGTGGTCATGACGTGGCTGGCTCGTCGCCTGCGCTGGAACGAGTCGGTCCTGCTGGTGGTAGGCGGCTGCCTGATCGGTCTCACGCCCCACTTCCGCACGCTGGTCCTGCCCCCCGATGTCGTCCTGCTGCTGTTCTTGCCGCCCCTGCTCTACTGGGAGTCGCTGACCACCTCGCTCCGCGAGATCCGGACGAACGCGCGCGGAATCACGTTGCTCGCCACCGGTCTGGTGCTTACCACGGCCGCCGCCGTGGCTGCGGTGGGACACGCGCTGGGCCTCTCCTGGCCGCTCGCCTTCGTCCTGGGCGCCGTCGTCGCCCCTACCGACGCCATCGCCGTGGCGTCGGTGGCCCGGGACCTGCCCCGCCGCATCCGGACCATCCTCCGGGCGGAGAGCCTGATCAATGACGGCACCGCGCTCGCCCTCTACGCGGTGGTGGTCGGGATCGTCGTGGAGGACCAGGTCTTCAGCTGGTTGGGCACTGCCGCGCGCTTCCTGCTGGCCTACAGCGGCGGTATCGCGATCGGCGCCGCCTGCGCCCTCGTCGTGGTGGCACTGCGCAGGCGGTTGCAGGACCGTGTGCTGGAGAGCACCCTGGGCGTGCTCACCCCCTTCGCCACCTACCTGCCCGCTGAGGCCGTGGGAGTCTCGGGCGTCCTGGCCGTGGTCACGTGCGGTCTCATCCTCAGCCAGGCGGGCCCCAAGGTGATCAGCGCAGGCGCGAGAGTGCAGATCACCGCCTTCTGGGAGGTGAGCACCTTCATCCTCAACAGCGCCCTGTTCGTCCTGGTCGGCATGCAGACGCCTGCCATCGTGCGGGCGGTCGGCTCCGTCTCCCCGGGGCGCGCGGCGGTCACCGCCTCGCTGGTCAGTGGCGTGGTGATCGCCACGCGCCTGCTGTGGCTGTACTCCGTTCCCTACGTCATCCGCGCCGTCGACCGCCGCCCGGTCCAGCGCACGCTGCGCTCAGGCGCCCGGCAGAGGTTCCCCATCGCCTGGAGCGGGGTACGCGGGGCCGTGTCGCTGGCGGCGGCCCTCGCCGTACCGGCCACCACGGCCGCGGGCCTGCCGCTCGCGGGACACGGCCTGCTGGTCTTCACCGCCGTGACCGTCATCCTGGTCACCCTGGTCCTTCAGGGGACGACCATGCCCGCGGTGATCCGCTGGGCCGGACTGCGCGGCGATCCGGACGAGACCGCGGAGGAACGCCGCGCCCGTCGTCAGATCGCCACCGCCGCGCTGGAGGCCCTTCCCGACCAGGCCGACCGCCTGGCAACACCGCCGGAGACCGTCAACGCCATCTTGAGCGAACTGCGCCAGTACGCCGCCGAGGACGCGCAGGCGCCCGACACCATCGGTCCCGGTGTGCAGGCGGGGCTCGAACTGCGCCGCGCCCTGATTGCCGTCGAACGCCGCGCCCTGATCCGCCTGCGGGACCGGCGCAGCATCGACGACATCGTCCTGCGCCGTCTGCAGACGGTCCTGGACAGCGAGGAGATCAGGATCGAGCTGGCTCTGCACGCAGTCACCGACCTGTCGGCGTCACCGCCGGCCGGCGGTGAGGGCGATCCACGCCGAGGAAATTCACGGCCCTGACCGGAGCTCCGCGTGACCGCGGCCGGACTCGCCCGATGGAGCTGCTGGAGAAGGTCTACCTCTGATCTTGGCCAGTGCTCCGCCTTTCAGGGCGGGGGTGAAGGCCATCCTTGGCCCGGAGGCGCAGAGCGCCGGAGTGCTCTGCGCCTTTGGGGTGAGGTCGGACGGGGCGCTGCTGGTTTTCGATGTACTGCTTGACGACGGTCAGGGGTGCTCCGCCGCAGGATCCGGCGAAGTAGGAGCCGGACCAGAAGTGTCCGCCCCACAGGTACCGGCGGACATGCGCGTTGTACTCCTGGCGGAGCCTGCGGGAACTGACGCCTTTGAGGGAGTTGACCAGTTTGGAGAGCTGCGCCTTCGGCGGGTAGTGCACGAGCAGGTGGACGTGGTCCTGTTCGCCGTTGAACTGTTTCAGCTCGGCCTCGAAGTCGGCGCAGACCTCCCGCATGATCTCTTCGGTGCGGGTCAGCATGGCGTCGGTGAGCGCCTTCCGCCGGTACTTCGTGACAAAAACCAAATGAACATGCAGGTTGTAGACAACATGGCGACCGGTTCTGACATCGGGATTAGGGTTCCAGCGCGGTGACATAAACCAATGCTATGGTCTCGATCGTGAGTCAAGACACCGTGGTCAAGCGACAGTTCGGGCATCGTGCCCGGCTTGTGCTGTCGCCTGCCGAGGCGTTGAGGACTGATGGCCAGGCGCATGCGGCCCGCACCATGTGGAACCTGCTGCACGCCTGGTGGCAGATGATGCCGAAGGAAAAGCGGACTCTCGGACACGCGGATGCCGCGATTCGTCGGGCCCGCAAGGAGATCGACTTTCTTGCTGTCCTTCCCGCGCAGGCCGCGCAGGCAGTACTCAAGACGTACTTCCAGGCGTGGAAGAACTGCTGGGAGGGCCGCGCCGACGCCCCGAACTTCAAGGGCCGGTTCCGCACGGTGATGTCCGTGGACGTCCCTCAGGGCCGGGACCTGAACATCGTGCGCGTGCACCGCCGCTGGGGCGTGGTCAACATTCCCAAGGTGGGCCGGCTCCGGTTCCGGTGGACCAAGGACCTGCCCGTGGGCAAGCACACAGGCGCGGAGAACCGGATCACCGGGGCACGGCTGGTCAAGGACGCGCTCGGCTGGCACATCGCCTTCCGTGTCCAGACCTTGGAGGTCAAGCCCGAGCCCCACCAGGGGCCGGAAGTCGGCATCGACGTGGGCGTCACCGTGCCCATCGCCCTCTCGGACGGCAAGACGTACGAGCACGGCGAGTGGCTGACGGAGAAGGACAAGGCCAGGCTTCTGCACCTGGAGCGGCGCGCCGCGCAGCGCAAGCGGCACCGCAGGCCCGGCGAGCGCACCAGCCGCCGGCTGCACCGCACCTACGACCAGATCGCGGGACTCCGCGCGAAAGCCAAGCGCCGGGCCCTGGACTGGCAGCACCGGACGACCACCGCCATCGCCCGCACATACGGCACCGTCGTGGTCGAAGCACTCACCATCACGAACATGGTCAAGTCGGCCAGGGGAACCATCGAGGAGCCAGGGAAGAACGTTGCCCAGAAGTCCGGGCTGAACCGCTCCATCAGTGGGGAGGCATGGGGCCGCACGGTCACCCTGCTGACGTACAAGACCGCCCGGCTCGGCGGCACCCTGCACAAGGTCCCCGCCCCCGGCACCTCCCAACGCTGCTCAGCGTGCGGCTTCACCACGCCCGGCAACCGGGAGAGCCAGGCCGTGTTCGTGTGCAAGAACCCCGACTGCGGCTGGTCGGGCAATGCCGACCACAACGCAGCCCGGAACGTCTTGCACCTGTACCGGATGGGCCTCGCGCTCATCCCGGCTGCCGGGAGGGCAGTCGTCAGGCGTGCGAAGCGCGTCAAGCCCGCTGCCGCAAGGTAAGCAGGAATCTCCCGGCTTCAGCCGGGAGAGCACTTCAAAAACCCATCTCCCAGCGCTGCACCATGGCCGGCGCCGGGTGTCCCGGCCCCGCCGTCGCCTTCCCGGATGGCACGGTCAGGGCTCTGGACCTGCCCGCCTCCAGGCCACTCGGCAGCCCCGGACCCCCTTCGAAAAGACGGACCTCGAACTGCCCGACGGCTCGACGCTCGCGCTCTACACCGCCGGGCTGCTTCAGGCACAGCCCGGCGAGTCGGGCCGGGCCGGGCTCGTGGGCCTGCTCGCCCGCTCGCCGGGCTCCGTGCGCGCGACCTGCCGCATGCTGACCGAATCCCTGATCCCCGACCGGCCTCGCGAGGACGCGCGGTGCTCGTCGTCCGTACGCACGCACTGGGCCCCGGCCGGGTCGCGTCGTGGGACCTGCCGAGTGACCCGGCCGTCGTCTCCGCCGCCCGGTCACTCGTCACCCGCCAGCTCGGATCATGGGCCCTGGACGAGGCGGCCTTCGCCACCGAACTCATCGCCAGTGAGCTCGTCACCAACGCAATCCGGCACGCCAGGGCCCCCGTACGGCTGCGGCTGATCCACGACGACGTTCTGACCTGCGACGTCTCCGACGGCAGTAGTACCTCACCACGGCTGCGGCATGCCCGTACCACCGATGAAGGCGGCCGTGGGCTGCGGCTCGTCGCTCAGTGCTTCGAACGATGGGGCACCCGATGCACGGGCGAGGGCAAGACCATCCGGGCCGAACAGAGCGTCGAGATCCTCGCGTGAGAGGTGGCGCGCCGGGGATGACGTCGGCGCCGGTACGGTCCTCGCGACAACCGGGGCATCGGTGATCCAGCGCGCGTCCGGTGATTCGCCGTCCGGGTGAATTCGACACCGTACAGCTCATGTGCAGTGTCATCAGAAGCACTGGTGGGGTTGTCTGGTGATCCGGAGTCCGGCGGGAGGTGTGCACATGGTGCCCAGCAGCGGCAATGCGATGCGCCTGCTGTCCCGTGCCCTCTGCGCGATCACGCTGATCACTCTGGCGACGCTGGCGCACGCCGTCTCACCCCCGGCCTATCAGCAGCCGACGTCCTCGCACATCGGCCTGGAAGGCCGCACTGTTCACACCGTGACCGAGGACATCGACAGTGCCGCTCTCCCCGTAGTGGGGTCCGCCGTCCCGGACTCCGGGGGGCGCGCGGGCGGCAATGGCTGGCGAGTGGGCTCGACTTCCATCGGTAAGCCGAAGCATGCCGCCGACCTCGCGGGTGCTTCCTCTGTCATCTCGCACGCGGTCCGCCGGGATGCAGAGGCAGGCAGTGGAACTGCAAGGCCCGCTCCTGCCGCAGCCGCGGGCGCTGCCGGGTTCTCCTCAGGGTGCGCACTGCGCTGCTGAGCGAACCCGGCCTCTTCGACGTGCCTGCCGGTGGGCGGGGCGCCACGGAAGAGGCCTGCCGTCACAGTAGTTGACGCTCATTGACTCCGCAGGAGCACTCCGTCATGCCCGCAGACGTCTTTGCGGCCATGGGCGCGTTGGTACGCGCCGAGGCCGCCCGGAAAGTCACCTCACCCGCCCCGCCCGTGGACATCGCTCCATCTCCACTCAGCGATGGGTCCGTTCACGGCCCCGGTCCGCTGCCACCGGCACCACGTCCTACGAAGGCGCCGTCCGGGTGGTGGCGCCGGGTTGTGGTCACGCGGCACCCCTGGTGTGTCACATTGTGCCGCCACGACCCCATCGGGGACGGCTCACCCGAACCCCGCCTCTGACTGCTTCCCGGCGGTAGATGGGCCCAGCGGCGTACGCCGCACCGGTCCCTTCTGCCCGGGTGCATTCACCCAAGTCACAGACGCGCCCCGGGCGCATTGGGGACACCCGCCTGACATGCGATCCTTCACCGATCACACCCGCGTCCTTCGCCATCCACCCCTTCGACGCGGCGATTACCCGGCCCGTCCGGCAGTGACGGACGGCATCATCCCTCACCACAAGGGGAGACGCCTAAAACTGCGCGCGTGGTGCTACGAAATCCATATCGGCACCGTGCCTGCCCCTCAGCCGCACGAAGACGCGTTTCTCCCGTTGTGACCGGCACCCGCGTACCCGGCCGCGATCGGCACCCCAAGGGCAGGCGGGACGAGCTCGCAGTCGGCAAACCGCGCGCCGGAGCGGTGGGACGTGAGGTAGCGGCGTCCTTCGTCGTCTTCCTCGTGGCGCTTCCCCTGTGCGTCGGAGTGGCGACTGCGTCCGGCGTTCCGGCTGAACTCGGCCTGGTCACCGGCATTGTCGGCGGGCTGGTGGTCGGCTGCCTGCCTGGCAGCAGCCTGCAGGTGAGCGGCCCGGCGGCCGGCCTGACAGTGCTGGTCCACGAGGCGGTCAGCGCTTATGGCATCACCGTGGTGGGGGTGATTGTCCTGGCGGCAGGCGTACTGCAGCTGGCCATGGGCCTCGCACGCATCGGAGGATGGTTCCGGGCAGTCTCTGTCGCCGTCGTACAAGGAATGCTCGCCGGAATCGGACTCGTGCTGATCGCCGGTCAGCTCTACGCGATGGCGGACGCGACGTCACCGAGGACAGGCCCGGCAAAGATCACCGGCCTACCGGGACTGTTCGCGGGAGCAGTGGGTTCTTCCGAGGCACGGGCCGCACTCGCGCTCGGGGCCACAACCATCGCGGTGATGACCGTGTGGAGACATCTGCCGCGCGCTGTACGACGAGTACCGTCTCCGCTCGCCGGGGTCGGTGTGGCCACCGGATTGGCGGTTCTCTCCGATGCCCCTGTGGCGAAGATCGAAGTACAGGGGGTGTTCCAGGCCATTCAGCCTCCCACCGCAGACGCTTTCGGGCAGTTGGCCGGGGCGGGGCTGGTCGGCACCGTGCTCGCCTTTGCCCTGATCGCCTCGGCGGAAAGCCTGTTCAGCGCAGCGGCTGTGGACCGGCTGCACGACGGGCCGCGTACTGACTACGACAAGGAGCTCGTTGCCCAGGGCGTCGGAAACACGGTCTGCGGGATGCTCGGCGCCCTGCCGTTGACGGCAGTCATCGTGCGCAGCGCGGCCAACGTCCAGGCAGGTGCGCACACCAAGGCTTCCCGCGTACTGCACGGCGTCTGGCTTCTGCTGTTCGCCGCGATCCTGCCGTCCGCCCTCTCCGCGGTGCCGCTCGCCTCACTGGCCGGGGTCCTGATCTACTCGGGCGGCAAGCTGATCCCCGTCAGGGAATGGCGCGGACTGTGGCGCGAACAACGCGGAGAGGCCGTGATCCTCGTAGCAACGGCAGCCTCGATCGTCGTGGTCAACATGTTCGAAGGCGTGCTGATCGGCCTGGCGTTCGCCGTGGCCAAGACTGCTTGGGACACCTCCCACCTGCGCTTGGAGGTGTCCGATCAGGGCAATGGGCCGGTCAGGGTGTACATGACCGGCAACGCCACCTTTCTGCGACTGCCGAAGATGCTGGACGCGTTGGAGGCACTGCCCCGAAACCGCAGCGTGGAAATCGACCTGACGGGCCTGCGCCACCTTGACCACGCATGCCGCACTGCATTGTCCGCATGGGCGGAGCCGCGCAATGAAGGACGCACCCAACCGGTCACCGTCATCGATGCCTCATGAGCCGGTCCACGCACTCGGACACATCCGACAGGCGACGAGTCTTCCGCACGCAGACCGGCAGCGTCGGAGGAGTCCCACATGTGACGGTGTGGAGCCTCGGCCACTACGGATGCCGGCCCGAGTCGCATGGCGAGGAGGATCGTTCAGATGGCCGATGCGCGGCGCCGGGCCCGTCGTTGCCGATGGCACCGCCGAGGAAGACGCCCGCGGAGCACACCGCTGGGCTCACCGGCTGAGTTCCTTATCAGATTCGCATTGCTCGTGCCGTCTCGATGAGGTATTTCACCCTTAACTCCCCATAAATGCGCATCGCTTCCTGTTCGGCGATACGGTCGGGGGCGTGCCATCCGTTGTTGCCCCGGGGTCGGGTGTTCGCCGCCTCGTCATCACTCTGCTCCTGAGCCTGGCGATCGCCGCCGTGGCCCATGTGCTGACATGTGGTGTGCAGGCGCAGGACGGACACCACGTGTCGCTCCTCAGCGGTCCGCTGCCCGCATCCGAC
This sequence comes from Streptomyces sp. NPDC037301, assembly GCF_055602785.1. Classification (NCBI taxonomy): domain Bacteria; kingdom Bacillati; phylum Actinomycetota; class Actinomycetes; order Kitasatosporales; family Streptomycetaceae; genus Streptomyces; species Streptomyces sp. NPDC037301. The sequence goes on along the minus strand of NZ_JBVJWD010000053.1, from coordinate 11,898 downwards.
CCCCATGTGCGGGACATGGGGCCCGTGTTGGGCACGGCGGAAACCACCGACCGCGACGTGTCCGAGACCGGGCATCATCCAGCGACTCCCGGCGGATGCTGTGATTCGGCGGTGCTCCTGGTCGAGGCGCCGACGCGCTCCGGGCTCCCCCTCCTGGCGGCGCTGCTGTACAACCTGGCAGCGTGGGGACTCATGGAGGCGGGCCTCTCGAGTCCGTCGCGGCGCCGTCCCGTCGGTCTCGCAGTCGGCGGGACGCCATGCCCCACGGGATTCTCTCTGCTGCAACTGGTCTGCGTCAGCCGTACGTGACACGGCTCGGTGCGCCCGGCCGCTCCCGCGACCGCCCGCACGAGCCGCCCGTACCCGTACCGCTCTCACACGACGGCCCCGACCCGGTTCGCGGCCGTGGAAAGACCAGGTCGCCATGACCGCTGCCATGCGCAGCATCTCCACCGACGACGTGCACGCCTTCGTGGCGGCACACGGACTCCCCGAACCGGCAGGTGCGCCCCGCCGCACCCCCGCCGGCATGGTGGGCAACACCCCGGTCCTCTGGGTCGGAAGCCCTTTCACTCCCGCCGGCCGAGGCTTCTGGGCCAAGTTGGAGGGCGCCAATCCCGGCGGCATCAAGGACCGCCCGGCTCTTCACATGGTGGCGGCTGCCCGGGCCCGCGGAGAGCTCCGGCCCGAGGCGCCCGTCATCGAGTCCACCAGCGGGACGCTCGGACTCGGTCTCGCGCTCGCGGGCATCACCTACGGCCATCCGGTCACTCTGGTCACCGACCCCGGCATGGAACCGCTCATGGTCCACCAGCTCCGCGCCCTCGGCGCCCGGGTGGAGGTGGTGGCAGAACCGAGTCGGGCCGGCGGCTGGCAGCAGGCGCGCAGGGATCGTGTCCGCTCCCTGCTCGCCGCGCATCCGGGCTCCTGGTGCCCCGACCAGTACCACAACCCGGACAACCCGGCGGCGTACGCGAATCTTGCCCTCGAACTCGTCGTACAACTCGGCCGGGTGGACGTGCTCGTGGCCGCCGTCGGAACGGGCGGGCACTCGGCCGGGACCGCCCGTGCCCTGCGCGCGATCTCGCCGGGCGTGCGGCTGGTCGGCGTCGACTCGGTGCGCTCCACCATCTTCGGCCAGCCCGCCGGTGTCCGTCTGATGCGGGGCCTGGGCAGCAGCATCCATCCGCGCAACGTCGACCACGCTGCCTTCGACGAGGCCCATTGGGTCGCACCGAACGAGGCGGTCCGGGCGGCCCGACAGCTGGCGAGGCACCACTGTGCGAGCGGCGGCTGGAGCGTCGGCGCCGTTGCGCTGGTGGCCGGCTGGCTCGCCCGCACCCACACCCCGGGTACCCGCATCGCGGCGATCTTCCCCGACGGAGTCCACCGCTACTGGGACACGGTCTACAACGACGACTACTGCCGCACGCACGACCTTCTCTCACGTGGGCCCGCTGACGACCCCGATGAGATCGCCCATCCCGGCGAGCGCGTCGTGGAGCGCTGGACGCGCTGTGTGAACATCACCGCGCCCCGCGCCGACGAGGAGGCCACACGATGAGGGAGCTCGCCCGGCAGTTCCGTTCCTTCGACGGTGCCGTACGGCTGTTGATGGTCCAGCAGTTCACCATCAACACGGCGTTCTACATGCTCATGCCCTACCTTGCGATCCACCTCTCGGGCGGCCTGGGCATGGCAGCCTGGGCGGTCGGACTCGTGCTCGGCGTAAGGAACTTCAGCCAGCAGGGCATGTTCCTCATCGGCGGCACGCTCGCGGACCGGCTCGGCTGCAAGAGCGTGATCACCGCCGGATGCGTGCTGCGGACCGTCGGCTTCGGACTGCTCGGCTTCGTCGACTCGCTGCCCGCGCTGATCGTCGCGTCGGCGCTGACGGGCTTCGCGGGGGCGTTGTTCAACCCGGCTGTGCGGGCCCTGCTCGCACGGGAAGCGGGGGAGCGACGGGTGGAGGCGTTCGCGCTGTTCAACGTCTTCTACCAAGTGGGCATGTTCGCCGGCCCCTTGATCGGCCTTGCCCTGATCGCACTGAATTTCCGGCTGGTGTGCGCGGTGGCGGCACTGCTCTTCCTCGGACTCACCCTCGTGCAGGTCAAGGTCCTGCCCGACCGCGGGCGCCCGCCGGCTGCGAAGGAGCGGCGCCAAGGAGTGCTCGCCGACTGGCGCACTGTCGTGTCCAACCGCCCCTTCCTGCTCTTTTCCGCAGCAATGATCGGCTCGTACGTCCTGTCCTTCCAGGTCTACCTGGCGCTGCCGTTGCAGGCGCAGCGGGTGGCCCCGGGGAGCGGGGACGGTGTCACCACGTCGCTCTTCGCCGTATCGGCGGGTGTCGCCGCGGCCGGGCAGCTGCGCATCACCGCCTGGGCGCGGGCGCGTTGGTCTCCGGGCCGGTCTGTCGTGTACGGCTTGACGCTGATGGGCGGCGCCTTCGCACCGCTCCTTGTCGCGGGCGCACCGCCCCGGGGCGAGGGACTGCTGATCCGGGCGGTGGCCCTGGCACCGCTGTTCCTTGCGGCCGCCCTGCTCGCTCTCGGTACGGCCCTGGTGTATCCGTTCGAGATGGACACCGTCGTCGCGTTCTCCGGCGAGCGGCTGGTCGCCACCCACTACGGCCTGTACAACACCGTCTCGGGCGTCGGGATCACCGTCGGGAACCTTGCGACCGGCGCCGTGTGGGATGCCTCCACTGAGCAACCGCGTCTGCCCTGGCTCGTGTTGTGCATCGTGGGCGTCGTGTGCGCCGCAGCGATCGCAGGCTTGACGCGCACCGGGAGACTTGGGCCTCTCCGGGTCGGCCGGGCGGGGGAACCGGTTCCGCAGCGGTGAGGCAACGCCGTCCGGCGCGATGGCCCGCTCAGCTCACCGGGAAAACTGGGCGCATGGGGAAAACGGCCTCGACGTGGTCCTGCCGTTCCTCGGCATCAAGCTGATCGGCCTGGTCGTCTCCGTGGTCCGACCCGGGACGGCCCGGTCGTCAGAAGGGCGTCAAGGACGGACCGGCCCTCTTGAAGTCTCTGTGGGCAGGCGAGTTGGATGAACGATGTGAACAGCAGTCTGCGCCATGACGACCGGCCGCCGCATACGGTGCCGCCGGTCCTGCACGCTGCTCACCTGCCGGTGCGTTGAGGCACTCGCTCTGAACGCCTGAGGCGGCCGCTCCTTTGCATGCGGGCCGGCCGGCCGTACGCACCACCATCCTCCGCACGGCCGACGCACTTCCCCTGCCCGAACAGGGAGACAGCTGCGCGGCCGTGCCCGTTTCCAGGAATTGATCATGCCTTCTTCCTCCCTGTCCTCCCAGCCTTCCCTTTCCGGACGGACCGTGCTGGTCACCGGAGCCACCTCCGGCATCGGCCGGGAGACCGCGCGCCAGTCGGCCGAGCGCGGCGCCACCGTCCTCGTCCACGGCCGTACCGCCGAAGAGGCGCGTGCGGTGTCCGACGAGCTTGTCGCCGTGGCCGGCATCGACAGGGGACTCCTGTGCTCGTTCGCGGCCGACTTCACCCGTCTCGAGGAGGTCGAACAACTCGCTCACCGGGTGGCCGAGGAGCACCCGAGCCTGGATGTTCTGGTCAACAACGCGGCCATGGCCGCCCCCGAGCGGCACACCGTCACCGCGGACGGCAACGAGATCACGTTCCAGGTCAACTTCCTCGCCCACTACCTGCTCACCCATCTGCTGGAGCCCGCCCTCACGCGCGCAACCGGCGGCCGGGTCGTGAGCGTCTCGTCTTCGCTGCACCGCACCGCCTCGGTCCGGTGGAGCGATCCGAACCGCTCCCGTAACTACTCCCGCCTCGCCGCCTACGCCCAGTCGCAGTTGGCTCTCACGGTCTTCGCCGCCGACCCGCGCGTGACCGCGGTCTCCGTCCACCCCGGTATCTGCGACACCGCTCTGCTGCCTCTGTACTCCCTCGAGGGGGCTACGGCCGCCGAAGGCGCCGCACATGTCGTGCGGCTGTGCGACCCGGCGACCGAGATCGTCAACGGTGCTTACTACGACCGGGATCAGTGCGTCGAGCCGGCCCCGGCCGCCACCGAGACGCGCACCGTCGAGCGACTGAACAGGCTCGCCTCCCTGCTCGTCGGCCAGAACGCCTGAAGGAGGCACAGATGCCCAAGCGCGCACGCAAGAAGAAGGCCAACCACGGCAGCAAGGCCGGCCAGAGCTAAACCCTGTGCGGGGGGGGGCCCCCGGGGGCGCCCCCCCCCCCAACCCAGGGGTTTTCCCTCTTGTCCCAAACCCAGCTCCCCCTCAACATTCTTCCCCCCCCCCCCGGTTGGTTTCCCGTCTGGGCGCTAGG
>NZ_JBVJWD010000053.1:0-7566 GCF_055602785.1 Streptomyces sp. NPDC037301 | reverse complement strand
AAAAAAACACAAGAAAGAAAAAAACAACAAAAAAAAAAAAAAAAACAAAAACCAACAACAAAACAAACGACCCCAACCCCCCCCCCTCTCCCCCCGCCCCCCCCCCCCCCCCCCCCCCCCGCACCCGAATCAGGTGGTCTCTCCCGTGATCCAGATCCAGCTTCAGTCGAACATTCTTCCCGCCCTCGCCGGGTGGTTGCCCGTCGGTGCACCGGGCCCCGCAGCTCTGGCCGAACACGTTCTGCGCACCGGCGCCGGGCAGTGGTGGGCGGACCGCGCTGTCGAGCCGCAGGCCGTTGCCGTCAGCTGCGCAGACCATGTACTGCTGCGTGGTGACCCGCGAGCCCTCACCCCAGGCTCCCTGGCCCCGCTCGCAGGCAGCTACATCGAGGCGCCCTCCCGCTTTCTGCCGGCCCTGGGCGCCTCCTTCGGCAGGATCGTGCCGGGGGAGCGGATGGTGTACATCCACCGTGCGCCCGCAACATCACCGGCACCCCGGCCACCGCGGGGCGTGACGATACGCCCGCTCGTCCCCGAGGACGCCCAGGCACTCGCCGCGCTCGGCCCCGACGCGGCCTGGCTGCACAAAGGCTGGAACGGCCCATCGGGTCTCGCCGCCTCCGGTCTTGGCCGGGCCGCCTTCCACAAGGACCGGATTCTCGCCGTGGCCTGCACATACTTCCTCGGCAGCGAGTACGAGGACATCGCCTGCTTCACCGTCCCCGACCACCGCCGCCGGCACCTGGCCCACGCCTGCGTCGCCGGCCTCTGCGCGGACATCGCGGCCCGCGGACGCATCGCGAGCTGGTCCTGCTCCCGCGGCAACCGCCCCAGCCGCCTCCTGGCCTGGACCTCCGGATTCCGGCTGGAGAGCGAGTACGTCCACTACGCCACCAGGGAGACCACCGCGTCGCGACTCCAGAAGGCGGGCATCCCCGCATGAGCGGATCCAGGAACGCCCGCCCCCTCGTCACCGTGCCGGTCCTCGAAGGCCGCCACGAACTCACGGTGCACGGACTGACCGTCCTCGACGACTCGTTCACCCTCCACTACACGGTGACCCCTCCCCTTCCGGACGAGGCCGACGGACCTCCCGTACTGCTGATGATGCAGGCCGAGGACGATGTCGACACCGCGTACCTCGACTGGGGCGGCGTCTTCGGCACCGGCTCCGACGGCTCGTACACCGACGGCAGCATCACGGGCCGTCCGGCCTTCCCGGCCGAAGCGAGTGTCCTCACGGTGCGGATCGCCTTCCTGCGCGGCGACGATGAGCTCTGGTGCGACTTGTCGCTGCCTTTGCCGTGACCGGACCGTCCGGCGGCCGTGCGCTGGTCCGACGGGATCTGCAGCGGGTGGTGCCGCGCGACCTGGACGGCGCGCGGGTTGAGGCGGATCCGAGAGTACTCATCGCCAGTTCTGAGCTGCGGCACCTGCTGGACGCGGGCGCCTGTTCGTCCATGGGGCGAGGGGCGCTGCTGTGTAGGGCAACAGTGCTCAAGCAGTTGCCCGAGCGCATTGACCGCGACATTGCTTAGACCGACCGGCAAATGGGGGGCGGCGTCGCGGGGCTGGGCACGCACTCCCCCAAGGCCTTAAGGGCCAGGGGGGACCCCCTCCGGCGTTGTCGTCAATCACCGACTTCCCCAAGCTCTCGGCTTCGCTCGAGCGGGGGAGACCCCATCGCGTTGCCTCCCTCCTCCGCCTTGCAGCTGCACGCACCCAGCCCCGCTCCTTCTCCCACCCCCCATTTGCCGGTCGGTCTTATTCGGCTGTGACCGAGCGCGGTGGTTGGCCGGCAGGGTGGTTCGCCGGCCGTGGCACAGCCCTCCGGCCGGCTCAGGTCAGGTTCAGTCCTCCGTCGAGCACGATGACCTCGCCGGTGAGACAGGTGCTGGCGATCACCGACGCCACCAGGTCGGCCACGTCGGCGGGCTGAGCCGGGCGGCGCATGGGCGCGCGGACCCGCCACAACTCGTGCGCCTGAGCCCAGTCCTTCGTCATCGGCGTGTCCACCAGCCCCGGAGCGACCGCGTTGACCCGCACATCCGGCCCGAGCGCAGCCGCGAGCAGCCGGGTCACGTGATTCAGAGCGGCCTTGCTCGCTGCGTACGGCACCGACGAGCCCTTGGGGCGCACCCCGGCATGGCTGGTGATGTTCACGATGCTGCCGCCTGCGGGGGATTGGCGCAGTACCGGAAGTGCCGCCGTGCACAGCACCCACGGTGCGATCAGGCTGACTTCCAGCAGCTGCCGCCAGTCCGCCGGCGTCGCAGCGGCCAAGTCGTCGTGCGGGATCGGCCGGCTGATGCCCGCGTTGTTCACCAGCACGTCCAGCCGCCCGAACCGGCCGAGTGCCGCCTCGACCAGCCCCCGGGCCTCCTCCTCCACCGCCAGATCCGCCCGTACGTACGCCCCGCCGAGCTCCGCCGCCAGCGCCTCCCCGGCCTCCGTACTGCGCCGCGAGTGCACGACGACCCGCATTCCGTCCGCCGCCAGCCTCCGCGCAACGGCCTCCCCGATCCCCGACGTGGACCCGCTGACCAGGGCGACGGGCCCATCCGCTTGTTCAGTCCTCATGCCGACGGATCCTGCCACGGCCTCCAGCAGAGATGCCGGGTCGTGATCGCGAGGTCCTACCGCATGGCCGGAGCAGGTCCGGAGGGACGCTGGTCAGAGCCAGCCGGCACGGCGGAAGCTTCGGTGGATGACGAGGCAGGCGGTAGCCATGACTCCGAGGGCGAGGGGATAACCATAGGTCCAGCGCAGCTCCGGCATGTGGTCGAAGTTCATGCCGTAGACGCCGCAGACCATCGTCGGTACGGCGATGATCGCCGCCCATGCCGTGATCTTGCGCATGTCCTCGTTCTGGGCGACGGTCACCTGGGCGAGGTGGGCCTGGAGGATTGAATCGAGCAGGGCGTCGAACGACGTGATCTGTTCGATGACGCGGGCCAGGTGGTCGGCGACGTCACGGAAGTACGGCTGGATGTCCGGGCCGACCGGCGGCATGGGCCGGGTGACCAAGGCCTGCAGTGGCCGGTCCAGTGGTGCCACCGCACGCTTGAGCTCCAGCAGTTCGCGCTTGAGCTGGTAGATCCGGCCCGCGTCACCACGGCCCGCGTGCCCGCTGAAGACGTCGGTCTCGGCGGCGTCGATGTCGATCTGCACCGATTCCGTCACGGCCAGGTAGTCGTCGACCACCTGGTCGGCTATGGCGTGCAGTACGGCTGCGGGCCCCTTGGCCAGCTGCGCGGGCGCGGCCTCCAGCGCCTCGCGGAGCGGACCGAGCGAACCGTGCGGGCCGTGCCGGACGGTGATCACGAAGTCGGCGCCGGTGAAAATCATGAGTTCTCCGGTGTCCACCACCTCGCTGGTGGCGGTGAGCTCCTCGTGCTCGACATAGCGGCAGGTCTTGAAGACGGCGAACAGCGTCTCGTCATACCGTTCCACCTTTGGCCGCTGATGGGCGTGGACCGAGTCCTCAACTGCCAGTGGATGCAGGCCGAAAAGCTCGGCGATACCCGAGAGTTCCGTCTCGGACGGCTCGTGCGGCCGATCCACACAAAGCCGCGGCCGGACTTGCGGACCCGCCGCAGAGCTTCGTCCGTCGGGCAGGTACCGGGCTGCCGTACGCCGTCTTCGTAGATCACGCAGTTGACCACCGTGCTGCCCAGCGGAGAGCGGGCCGGGTGGCTCAGATCGACCTTCCGGCGGTAGGCGCGGCGCACGGCACGTCGGAGATTGCGGATCATCGGCACATCGAGCTCCTTCGGACAGCAGGTCGTCAGTGTGCCACCGGCCCTTGTGAGGCCGGGGAAGAGGAGGGCGGGCGTACGACCGGAGCGTTTTCAACGAGGGCGCCCGGAAGCCCGCCTCAAGCGTGGCGCAGTTCGAGGAGTTCGCGCCCGAGCGGGCGGACGCGGCCCACGTCGTGCGTGCGGCCCCGTCCGGTGACCGGGCACTGACGCGGGGGCGCGGGGTTCAGTCGGCGCTGGGCCGTTGCCGGGGCGTGCCCCGACTCATCCCGCACGGCCGTCCCGACGCCGGCGCGCCGCGCGGCGACAGAAACTCTCGGGAGGAGTGGACGCACAGCCGATCTCCCGATCCTGGCGCATCGTCGATCTCCCGGTCCATGGGGTCAGAGCCAGTCCCGGCGCTTGAAGACCACGTACAGCCCGAGACATACGACAGCCATCAGCGCGATTGCGAAGGGGTACCCCAGGACCCAGCCGAGCTCCGGCATGTGTTCGAAGTTCATCCCGTAGATGGTCCCCACCAGTGTCGGCGCGAACAGAATCGCCGCCCACGAGGAGATCTTCTTGATCTCCTCGTTCTGCGCGTGGCCGGCCTGTGCCAGTTGCTTCATCTCCTCGTTCTGCTGCTGGCTGACCAGCGTGGCATTGACAGCGAGGATGTCCTGCAGCGCCAGGCGGAAACCGTCGACACGTTCGGTGACATGGGTGGAGTGGTCGGCCACATCGCGCAGGTACCTGCGCAGTTCCTCGTCGATTCCGTACTTCTCGAATCCGGCGCTCAGCCCTTCCAGGATCCTCGTCAGGGGACGGGTCGCGCGCGCGAACTCCACCACTTCCCGGGAAAGCTCATAGATGCGGCGGGACACCTTCGGGTCGCCACTGAAGACCTCGGTCTCGATCTCGTCGACGTCGTTCTCCACGCCGGCGACCACGGGCGCGTAGCCGTCGACGACCGCATCGAGGATCGCGTACAGCACAGCCTCGGGGCCGCGCTTGAGCAGATCCGGGGTGTCCTCCATGCGGCGCCGGACCGCTGCCAGATCCGGGGCCGCCCCGTGGCGCACGGTGATCACGAAGTCGGGTCCGACGAAGACGTGCAGCTCGCCGAAATCGACCTCTTCGGCGTCATCCAGGTAGCGGGCAGCGCGCAGCACCACGAACAGGGTGTCGCCGTAACGTTCCAGCTTGGGGCGCTGGTGCGCCTCCAACGCGTCCTCGACCGCGAGCGGATGCAGGTCGAACTCGCCTGCAACGGACAGTAGTTCGGCCTCGGTCGGCTGGTGCAGGCCGATCCACGCCATGCCGTCGTCCGCCTCGCGGAGCTTCTGGAAGGTCTCGGCGAGCGAGTCATGGGTGCTGGTGCGGTGGCCGTCGTGATACAGCGCGGCAGTGATGACGCTGGTTCCACGGGACGGCTGCTGATCGGCCGATGCAGCCGTGCCGGGCTGCTCATCAGCGGGGCGGGGCCCAGCCGGGCGCTTGGCCGGCTTCTTGAACGCGCGCAGGGCACGCAGACGACGCTCGGACATGACGGAGTCCTTCCGCAGGCAGGAAGTAGAAGGCGTGGGGATGGGCGAGGGCACGCCGCAGACGTCGCCTTCGGATCCGGCTAGGGTCCGGTCGTGGCAGCGTCCCGCGGCGTGCGACTGGGAGGTTCACCACACATCGTGGATCTCACCTGCCTTTCTGTACGCACGGGACGGGGCCGGTGAGCAGGCTATACCTCGCCGGCGAACTCTCTGGACCGATGAACGCGGCGTCATGGAGTGCGCCTGCCGAGGCGAACCGCCTGCTCCTGGTGTGACCGGGGCCGCGGCCGGCCCGTCGCTGCCGGCCGGGGTGGTGGTGACGAGCCTGTACGTCGCCGGCCTCAACCGCCTGCTGTGGCGCCGCCTCCACCGCCGCGCAGAGGCCCACTGCTCAGTCGTGCACGGCAGCGCCGCTGAGGTGGTGGCCGGCGAGGTTCAGGACTTCGTCGACCACGCGTCGCAAGTGCCCGTCGGGCAGGCAGTGAATCATGCGCCGACCTTCCTTGCGTACGGACACGAGCCCCGCCAGTCGCAGCTTGGCCAAGTGCTGACTGACCGCCGGACGAGCAGCTCCGCAGGCTGCCGTCAGTGAGGTGACATCCGCTTCACCTTTGCCGAGCGTGTGCACCAGTACGAGCCGGGTGCGATCGGAGAGCAGGCCCAGGACCGCGGCGGCGTGGGTGAGCTGTTCGGCGCCTGGATCTCGCGGGTGCGTACCGTGTGCAGGTGATAGGTGCATGCATGCGCTCATGTGCACATAATGGGTCAGGGCGCCTTGTGGTGTCCACATCCCCGTCCCGCGTCGAAAGGCCGGACCGTGAGCGAGCAGCCTGGACACACCCACCACCCGCACGAGTACCGGCACATGCGCGACCATGACCACGGTCAAGGCAGCGGGCAGGCCCGTGGGCACGGTGGCACCGGCCGCCGGGCACGGTGGCGGCATCGGCTCGGCCACCTGGTGAAACCGCACTCGCACGAGTCCGCCGACAAGGTCGACCGCGCCCTGGAGTCCTCCGCGCAGGGCATGCGGGCGCTATGGATTTCTCTGGCGGTGCTCGGCGTCACGGCTGCGACACAGGCTGTGGTGGTCGTCCTGTCCGGCTCGGTGGCTCTGCTCGGCGACACCGTGCACAACGCGGCCGACGCACTGACCGCACTGCCCCTGGGCGTGGCCTTCGTCCTGGGGCGCCGGGCGGCGAACCGCCGCTTCACCTACGGCTACGGGCGGGCCGAGGACCTGGCCGGCATCGTCATCGTGGTGACCATCGCGGCCTCCGCGTTCTTTGCCGCCTGGACAGCGATCGACCGGCTGCTGAACCCGCAGGTGGTCAGCTACCTGCCCGCCGTCGCTGCCGCGGCCGTGGTCGGCTTCGTCGGCAATGAGTGGGTGGCCCGCTACCGCATCCGAGTCGGACGCGAGATCGGCTCGGCTGCCTTGATCGCCGACGGACTGCACGCCCGAACCGACGGATTCACCTCGCTCGCCGTGTTGTTGGGCGCAGGCGGTGCCGCGATCGGCTGGCGGCTTGCCGACCCGATCGTGGGTCTGGTCATCACCGCTGCGATTCTGCTGGTGCTGCGCGACGCCTGCCGGGAAGTCTTCCGCCGGGTGATGGACGCCGTCGATCCCGCCCTGGTCGACGCGGCCGAGCACGCGCTGGGACGCGTGCCGGGCGTAATAGCGGTGGGTGAGCTGCGGCTGCGCTGGATCGGCCACCGACTGCGTGCGGAGGTCGCGGTCGTCGTCGACGGCGAGCTGAATGTGCGTGAAGCCCACCAGGTGGCCGTGGAGGCCGAGCACGCCCTGCTGCACGCCGTACCGAAGCTGACCGCGGCCTTGGTCCATGCCGACCCGACTCCGGCGCCGGGTGCCCCGGATCCGCACCTGGTCCTGGCACACCACGGGACCTGAGCCGAGAAGTCTGCAACGGCACGAGGACCATGAGGACTTCGTCGGTCGCGGCCGGCGAATACCTCCAGGGCGTGGACCGGTCGGTCTGAATCATCGTCGGACTCTTCGTGCTGGTGTGGGCGGTGGCGCCGGCGTACTGGAGGACCGCGAAGGTCGAGGAACGCTGGACGGCCCGTGCCGCCAACAGCGGCTGACGCCGACTTCGTCCGAACCGGTAGGGGACGCCGTCGGATCTGCGTCAATGGTGATCGGAAACGGTCCGGGGGCGCGGGGGGGGGTTCAAGCGTGGGGGCCAGGGGCGCGGGGGGGGAAGGGGGGTGCAGCGGGGAGGGGGGGCAGCTCCTGTGGGACCTTGTCCCGTCTG
>NZ_JBVJWD010000052.1:0-49199 GCF_055602785.1 Streptomyces sp. NPDC037301 | reverse complement strand
CCCGCGGAGCGGGTGTCTCAGGGCTGCGCCCTTCGCTAGAGCGGCCGCAAGCGGCCGTAGTTGGGTCTGCGACCCAACGAAAGCAGGGCGGGGCTGCGCCCCGTAATCCTCCGCTGCGCTTCGGATTGGGCATTCTGCTGCGCGCCATGCCCTCGCGACTGGTTGAGCTGTGGTTTCTCTTGGTTTGGCGTCTTCCAACTTGTCGTGTGTTGCGGCTACTTCGGGCAGCGACAAGGGACGGGGGCTCTGATTGGCGCTTGACTGTCCGTCAGATTCTGGCGATGGGTCATGAGCTAGTGCCGAGGTTGGACCTGACGTCCAAGGTGTCGATTTGGTTGAACTCCTGGGATCGACGGATACCCCCTTTCATGTCGGTGGGAGTGACGCCTGCCGACCCGCTATCGGCCGGCGGGGCGTTTGGTTCGCCCGTTCGGCTGTCGCCCGATCTCCTGCGCTACGTGCTTGAGCTCGGCTTCCCCGTAGGCGGTGCGGATGCCTGAGGGGGTCATGCCGCTGGCCTTGGCGAGGGATTCGAGGTGGTACGGGCGCGGGCCCTGGAACGCGCGTCCGTAGGCGAGCAGTTGGCGGATCTCGGCGTCTGCTGTGGCCTTGCGGGCGCGGGCCTCTTCCAGGGCGAGGAGCAGGGGGTCGGCCTCAAGGCCGTCGCTGGCGGCTTCGAGGTGGTGCATGTCGTCTGCGCGGTGACGTTCGACGGCGGCGTAGGCGTCGGGGTACTGATCGGCCGGAGTGACTGAGTCGGGTGTGGGGAGGGGGTGGCGGATGGCTGCAAGGTCGGCAATCAAGTCCATTTTGCGATGGTCGCATTTTTTTGCGCTCATCGCAACAATTGATTTTCGTCGGCGGTGTGTGCCGCCGGCCGCTCGGTGCTGTCGGCTTCCCGCAGGGGTCAGATGGCGGTGATGTCGGCGGGCCGGCTGCGTGGCGGGGTGGTGGTGAAGAAGGCGCGCAGGGGCTGGTTGATGTGGTGTTCGCGGCCTGTGCCCTGGGCGCCGGCATCGAGCAGGGGCGCTAGGTCGTCGGTGTCGGAAGGAGTCAGGACGAGCCAGCGCAGGATGATCTGCAGGGTGAGGAGCCGGAGGGTTCGCAGCTCTTTCAGTTTCTCCTGTTCTGTCTGGTCTTTGATCACGTCGCCGTGCACGTAAGTGGATTGGGCCTTGTAGGCGCGCTTGACGATGGCCTTGGCCTCATTTTGGTGGTCAGGGGTGAGGAACAGGGCGGACGCGCGGGAGCGGATGTTATCGGCGGTGCCCTCGCGTTTGTCGTTGGGGCTGATCAGCAAGGCTTCCAGGGCGATGACGTAGTCGAGGTACAGTTCGTCGGCCTCCACCTCCCAGACGCCGTAGTCGGTGTAGGTACGCTGGTAAGCGGCCAAGAGGTGCCGGGCGGCACGTTCGAGGCGCCGGGCGCGCCGGTTGAGGATGCGTCGCTTGTGGGTCGCGCCTGACATGACCGCGTTGATCTTCGCCGAGATAGCGGTGCAGAAGTCAGTCAGGGCCGGGAGGTCTGAGGCCGAGACATGGAAGTCGCCGGTGTCGCGGACCTCGACCTCTTCCTCTCTTCCGTACCGGCCTTCATACACCTGGATGGCGGTCGGCACATCTCTGGGGTCCAGATCGAAGCGTCGTCCGCGCGCGACGGTGAAGACCGAGGCCACCCGGAGAAGCTCGCTGTCCCACAGCATCAGTGGAAGGAGGGCCTGCCAGTGCTGGGCTTCCGCGCGCGGGCCGGTGAAGTCGAACCAGGTCGGTCGACGGGTGACCGTGCGGCCGGGATCAGGAACATAGAGGAACGGTGCGCCGGTGATCAGGCCGAGATCATGGCTCCGGCGCTGCAGGACGTTCAGCGCTGGCATCGGGACCGTCTGACGGAGCTCGTCCGCAGTGAAGGTCTGCAGGGTGTGCCGCCCCAGCGGAATCCGTGTTCCCTCGGGGAAGGTGCCGTTGAGGAGCAGCCATCGCTCGTGGACCGGCGTCGGGCCGGTGCAGAAGGTGACGAAGTTATCCGCGACCTCGGAGACGGGGACCGGTGCGCCTTGGGCAATGAGACGTGCCGCCTCGCCCAGGCCCGACTCCCCCAGCAGCGTTCGGGGGTCCGGGACCCAGTCTCCGTTGACCTTGGCGTAGAGATCGGGGTGCTCTTCCCTTGGCGCTGCGGCGGCCAGCGCTCTCTCCACGTCCTTCCAGTGGGGCTGGAGCATCAGTACCACGATGGACTGGGGCGTCGGCGAAAGGCTGCCCGCGTACTCGAGCCACGACAACACGGCCTCACGCAGGGGAAGATGCTTGCTCATACGGCCTGAAACTAGCTGCCCCAGTCGCCCGCGGGCAGTAGTTTTCCAACGGCGGAACCAGTAGCGGCCGGTCGTCCTCGATGTACACGACAAGGGTGACCATGCCGGGCCCGGTATCCGGGCGGCCGGCCCGAAAATGAGGGACGCCGCTCGTCGACGTGGATGTCCGCGCGACCTGGCCCCGTCCGCTCGCCGAGCTTGTCGACCGGCTTGCCGATGACGCCCGCCGCGCGGAACACGCCCCCAGTACTACCAGGACCTCGAAATCCTGTCGCACGAGGAGAGCACCCTCGCCCATCTCGAAGGGTGCCTCGTCCGAGCCCGCCACCACACCCGTCTGCTGAACCACGAGAAGGACGCGACCCACATCTGTGTGGTCAACCGGGCACGTCGAGAAAGTGCTACACGTCGTCCGGCGGTACCGCTAGGGCACCTCGGCCAGCCAGGCGGCCGCCAACGAGGCAGAGGCCACGAAGCGCGCTCAAGGCGCAGCTGTTTCACGACGCTCGGCAAGAGCCGGGAAAGCCGTGTCCGTGCGAAGAATCCGGCGGACTGCACGGCGAGGAGTGCGCCCCTGCTGATCAAGCGGTGGTGGTCGCATTTTTTTGCTCTCTTCGCAATTCTCTCCCCTCTGCCCAGCGCGGAAGAGGAGACTAACCACTCCATATGAGTGATCAGGGGAGACACATGGCGCTGGACGGCACTGAGCTGTGCGAGGCGATCACGGCGGTTCGCGAGGGCCTCACTGCGGCCCAGCGAATCGGGGATGGATCCCCGATTCGCTTCACAGTCAAGGAGATCACCCTTGATCTCGGCATCGAACTGCGCCGTACCGCGGCAGCAGGCGGCGGCGTCAAGGCGTTCGTCGTTTCTGCCGACGGCCGCGGCGAGCGCGTCAGTGCCACGACGCACCGCATGACCGTCACCTTGCAGGTGGAACCTGACAGCAGTGGGCGCGATCTGCCGATCGGTGACACTGGTCGCGGTCTGGATCCGCTACCCGCTCCCGCTGTCGGTTCGTAGGATGCGGGCAACTGGTGGGGAACTCTCTGGGGCAGCGGACTGTCGAGGTTGTCAACCCTCGTACCGGAATGTTCGGGTCTGGCTGTCTAGTGGCACCGGGGCTGGTCCTGACTGCACATCACGTCGCTTGCCTGGGTGGGGACACACAACCTGTCACTGTCCGGGACGAACACGGCGCGACCGCAGATGCCGAGGTCGTATGGTCGGACGCGACGCTGGACGCTGTGCTGCTGCAGGCCGATCGCGCACTGCTGGGCGTCGGCCTGACGGTGGTGCGCTGGGGTGAGCTGACGTGCGAATACCCGGCCGCACGACCGGTGTGTACGATGACCGGCTTCCCCCGGGCGATGCGCCGATCGCTGCCTGACAGTCCGAACATCTTCGTGAGCGACCCGAAGACCGTCGACGGGCATATCAAGCCCAACACCGGCTCCCGCTCCGGGCTCTACAGTTTCGAGGTCGACGACGCCTCTCCCGCATCCGCCGAGCTCTGGCACGGCCTGTCCGGGGCCGGGGTGTTCTGCCAGGACACGGTCGTGGGACTGGCCACCCTCGCCTCGCAGCATTGGCAAGGCAGGATGCTCATGGTGATGCCGGCCACGCGCCTGCTTGTGGCGGCCGGATTCACCGAGACCTTCACCACCGCGACCGGGATGCCGCCCCAGCTGCAGTCAGCCGACCTGAGCATGCTGTTCGCCGACGCGCCCGACCCCCAGCTGTCGTCCTCCTACCTGCTCAACCCGCGCTCGCAGGTCGTGCCGCTGACCGGCATGACCAGGCACCTCGATGCGCTGGAGGCCTGGTGCCGTACCAGCCGCAGCACAGACGTCACAGTCATCGCCGGGATGGGCGGTATCGGCAAGACCCGCCTGGTCACAGAACTGCTCCACCGGCTCACCCAGCCCCATCCGGACAACCACGCCCTCCGGCCGTGGACCGGGGGCTTCCTGGCCGACACCCCACTCCAGCAACCGCCCCACTACGGCAAGTTCGCCGCCACCGCATACCCGCTGCTCATCGCCATTGACTATGCGGAGACCCGCCGCAGCCAAGTCGATCAGGTCCTCAATGCCCTCGCCGCAAGGCGCGACGGCAGCCCGGTCCGTGTCCTTCTCCTCGCCCGCGCACGTGACAACTGGTGGCCCTCGGTGTGCCGTGCCTGGCGAGGCACCCGCGTGATGAGCACCAGCGCGAGCATTGACATCGACTTGGCAGACGCGCTGCGCGGCACGGACGAGGAGGGCGCCGTCGCAGACGCCAAGAACGCCTTCTCCGAGCGGATCCAGCTGCTCCAGAACGCCGGGCTCGGCGACGACTGGGCAACGTCGCCCCTTCAGCCAACTCCTGACATCGACAGTGGGTTCGTGTCCGCCGCTCAGCCGGAAGGTGACACCCTCATCTCACTGCACATAGCGGCACTCGCCGATGTCCTCGCCGCTCTCGACGCCGACTTCGCCCGCCACGAGAACCCCATGGACGTCCTGATCGCCCACGAGATGAGGTACTGGCGCCGGATCGTTGAAGCTCGTGGTGAGTTCTTCGACGAGGCTCTGATGCGGACCATGGTCGCCGTCCAGGTCCTGGCAGGCGCCAAGAGACGCGGCGACGCACAGGCCGCTGTCGCCGTCGGCTTCGACGTCCATCACCGCGGCTTCCCCAACACTGCGCCGCACGACGCCCGCCTGCTCGCCGCCTACGAAGACATTCTCACCGCCGCATACCCCTCGGGCAGCGGAGCCCGCTGGGGTGCGATGGGCCCTGACCTGCTGAGTGCCGCGCTGATCACAGAAGTCGAACGGGACAGCGACCACCAATTCATCGAACATCTCCTGGCCCACCCTTACTTGAAAATGGACCAGCAGCACCGAAGCCTGACTGTCATTGCCCGAGCCAGCACCACCCACCCCGACCTCGCCGCTGCCGCCACCCGCGCTGTGGCCGCTGCGCCCGAGAAACTCCTGCCTCTGGCAGCCAAGACCATCGCCGCTCAGCTCTCCCCCGAGGCAGCCCGGTCGTGGCTGCTCGGCCTGCAGGACGCCATCACCAAGGAGGCACAGCGACCCGATGCCGACTCTGACATCTACGCCTGGGCCACCGGCACTGTCAGCGCCGCCCTCACCTTCCTCGAGACCGGTATTGGCAGGAGGCCGCCGAATGCGGACGACCCGGGCAACAATGGTCCAGAACAGGATGGCTACCCGAACACGACGAAGAACGGTGACGGCCCGGGTGCCTCTCCCCCCACTGCTCCAGCAGGGCCGGCCGACGCCCTCGCAACCCACCAATCTGCAGTCACGGCCGCAGCAGCCGTACAAATGGCACAACAGACGGCCTTGGCCGGCGCGATCACAGGACGGGGTGGCTCCGCGATGCGGAGTACGTCCGCACGAGGCGGCGACAACGCGCCTGGCCTGGGCACCCCGGGGTCCGACATTCCAGGCCCCATTCCCTCAGGCCCTCAGCGCCCAATCCTCGCTCAAGCGGCCACTTCCGCAGCACCGAGCGGAGGCGGGACCCCAAGCGCCGGCTTTCCGGTAGGGCGCAGCGGCGACGGGGCCGAGGCGAGGAGAGAAGGAGACCGGCTGCGCTTCGTGGGGGCCGCGACCAGGCGGATCGCCCGCGGCATAGACCTGGACGAGATCGTGCTGGGCCTGTGCCGGGCCAGCGTGCCGACCTTCTCCGACGTCATACTGGTCTACCTGCGCGACCCGGTGCCGGTGGGTGACGAGCGGCCTGTCGCGCCGTTCGTGCTGCGGCTGCGCCGGTCCGACCGGCTGCGTTTAAGCGAGGAGGAGACCGAGAGCTCCGCGGAGCCCGAGTGGCTGCTTCCTCCCGCCCTCGCCGGTCTGACATCCGCGGCCGAGCTCTGCGAGGTCTGGGCGCGCGGCGCGCTCGCCCAGGTGCTGCGCGGCGTACGGCCTGTCTTCGGGGACTCTGCGGCGGCCCGGGCCGCGCTGACCGAGCTGCTCGGCGCCGGGCGGACCGTGCCCGCCGGGCACCGCGCGATCCTCGCTCCGCTGCGCGGCCGACGGCGGGTGATCGGCGCTGCTGTCTTCCTGCGCGGGCCCGATCGGCCACACTTCGAGGCCAATGACCTGCTGGTCGCCGCCCAGCTGGCGACGCACACCGCGCTCGGCATCGACAAGGCCGTGCTGTACGGACGCGAGGCGTACATCGCCGACGAGCTGCAGCGCACCATGCTGCCCGACTCGCTGCCGCAGCCGACCGGTGTCCGGCTCGCCTCCCGCTATCTCCCGGCCGCCGAGACGGCCCGGGTCGGCGGCGACTGGTACGACGCGATCCCGCTGCCGGACAGCCGGGTGGCCCTCGTCGTGGGCGACGTCATGGGTCACTCCGTGACCTCTGCCGCCGTGATGGGACAGCTCCGCAGCATGCTTAAAGCGCTCGCTGCTCTTGACCTGCCGCCACAAGAAGTGCTGCACCACCTGGACGAATTGGCGCGGGATCTGGGCAGTGATCGCCTGGCGACCTGCATGTACGCCGTGTACGACCCCGTCGCGCACCGCATCACCATCGCCAACGCCGGCCACCCCCCGCCGGTGCTGCTGCACCCGGGCGGCAACGCCGAGGTACTGCGTGTCCCGCCGGGAGCGCCGATCGGCGTGGGCGGGGTCAACTTCGAGGCGGTGGAGCTGGACGCCCCGGCCGGGGCGACGCTGCTCCTCTACACCGACGGCCTGGTCGAGTCGCGGCTGCGCGACGTCTGGACGGGCATCGAGCAGCTGAGGGAGCGGCTCGCCACGACCGCGCAGCTGACCGGCCCGGACCATCCGCCGCCGCTGGAAGCGCTCTGCGACGACGTCCTCGGCATGCTCGGCCCGGGCGACCGGGACGACGACATCGCGCTGCTCGCCGCCCGTTTCGACGGGATCGCGCAGCCTGATGTCGCGTAGGGGGTGGCGCAGCGCGGTGGAGCTGAAAGCCGGTCGTCAGGGTCTTTCTGCTCCTGCGACGGTCGTGAACATAGCCAGCCCGGGACCTGTTCGGTTGGGTGGAGGAACGTAGAAGCGGCGGTGGCAGGAGCATGTGCGGGTGACGGCAGCGGTGAAGTCGCCGCGGTGGCCTGCTCGGATCGAGCGGACCCGGGCCGCGATGATGGCCGCGGTCGCGGAGGTTCAGAAGACCGCTGGCGGGTGGGTTGCCCGGCCGGCGTCGCACGGCGCGATGGCGCGCGGCTGATAGACGGGCAGCGCGAGCGTCTGGAGCAGCTCGGCGTGGTGCGCTTCCCCGCGGGAGCAGGAAGCGTCCGCGAAGGCGTCCAAGAGTGGCTCCGGGGCGTTCGGGGAAGGGCGTGGCAAGTCCCTCTGCGTGCGGGCTCCGTGACGGCCACCCAGAGGGCACGCAGAGCGGAACGAGAGCATGTCCCGCACACGCCATTGTCCAAGAGTGCGGCCCCGGTGCGGCCGGTGGCCGCAGAGCTATGCCTTGCTGATTGGGATCTTGCGGGATGATGCGCGCACATCAGTACGGAGGCACGCTTGATCATCTTTGATACGAATGCGCTGAACCTTCTGCCGCCAGAGGGTCCGCGGGCCGACATCATCCGGAAGCTGCGGCAGTCGAAGCACCACAGGGTGGCCGTGCCCTGGATGGTGCTGGAGGAGATGGCCGCGCACCAGGCGAAGTTCTACCCCGACAAGCACCAGGCGGTCGTGAGCACCCTGGAGAAGCTGCGTAACGTGCTTCCCTGGGAACTGGAGAGCTCTCTGGAGCCTCTTGACCTGGAGCGCTTCCTGGATCACTGGCGAGGTGTCTACGGGGAGATATTCGAGGTGATCGAGACCAGCGGAGAGGTTGCGCGCAAGGCGCTGGCCCGCGAGGCGATGGCCCTCCCGCCGGCGAAGCGGGCCAAGGATCACTCTGAGGGCGCACGCGATGTGGCGATCTGGTTTTCCATCCTGGAGTTCCTCAAGGAGAACCCGGACGAGAACGTCTGCTTCGTCACGAACAACACCTCGGACTTCGGGGACGGAACCGTCTTTCCGTACCCGATGAACGAGGACCTTCGGGGCCTGGAGGACCGGCTCACTCGACTCACGGACTTCGACCAGGTCGTCTCCGAGTTCACCAAGGAGGTGTCCGGGAAGGATGCGGTGGTCGCTGCGGGTGAGCTGCTGAAGTCGCTATCCGTACGGGGCCTGGTTGCCCAGACCGCTGTGGAGATGCTCAGTTCGCCCACCGGGTTTGTCGGTCTTGGCCCCGCCGACACAACGGTCGAGTGGCATGAGTGGTTGGTCTCTCCGGAGGTGGATCTGCTCAGCGTCACGGACGTCACGGGGCACGAGATCGGAGGTGATGTCTGGTACACGGCCAACGCGAAGTGGCTGTTGTACGGTCTCGCGGCCGATGGGCCTGACGCTGCCGCCCGGTACGTCGCCTGCGTGTGGGAGATGAAGGTCCTGTTCTCCGCGCGCGACGGAGACGAGACGCCGACCCTTCTCCAGACGCGCGACCCGTCGGCCCCGGACACGTCCGACACAACGAGCATGGAAATCCTGCAGCGCCTCAAGGAACGGGTCGCCGGCCTCTCCCGGCGAGCCTTCAGGAATCTTCAGGTCGGGGCTTTCCCGGCGGAGCGTCTGCTCGCTCAACAGCTCGCAGTGTCTCTGCCGAAGCTCGACATCGCCAACGGCCCGGCACAACGGCTCGCCGAGCAGATCGCCGCCTCCCAAGCGGACCTGTTCACCAGCCCAGTGCAGAAGCTCGCCCAACAGCTCGCCGCAAACCAGGTGAAAGCACTCACCCCGGTACAGCGACTTGCAGAGCAGATCGCCGCCTCCCAAGCAGCCCTGCTCACCAGCCCGGCACAGAAACTCGCCCGACGGCTCTCCGCAAACCAGCCGAAGCTCGACATCGCCGCGTTCCTGCCGCGTACGAGCTTCGCCGACTCCCCTGCGGCGTCCATGGCGGCAGGCGTCGGTGATCTGTCTGCCGCCGATGAGGAGGTCGAGAGCGAGCAGCGGTCGTTCTCAGCCGCCGACGACGTTGAGCCCGCAATCGATCCCGATGCCCCAGGCGACGCGCGGGAGGACTGAGGAGCCCGGTCACTGCGGGCCGACCGGACCGCAGTGCGGGGGCGGCCCCGGCCGTACTACACGTCACCCCCGGTACGCGGCGGACCGGGCAACCTGGTCCAGGACGTCACGCGTGCGTGCCAGCGACAGGGGGTCGTAGTCCGGGGGCAGATATCCGCGGTCCGCGCACGTCCTGACGCCTGACGGTCTCCCGGGGAGCCCGTCAGGCGTCAGTCAGGATTCCGTCCTCTCCGAGGTCGGCGGCGGCCACGCTCAGGAAGGCGTCGTACGCCTCGCGCGCCCGTGACTGCAGGAGGTCGAGGTCGGGCTCCTCCGGGTCGAACCCTTCTGCCGTCAGAATCTGGGCGTATCCGGTGGACGGTGGCGAGAGGGGGCCGGTGTCCAGGTCCTGCCCTTTCAGGGCGGCGATCGCGCGGCCGGTTGCCCGGCTGAGGAGGACAGACCACTTGGCCACTTGCAGCGCGGCCTCGGCCACCGGGCGGGTGGCGTCCAGTCGGAGAAGGACCCGCTGGGTATCGACCTCGTTCTGCCGGTACGTGAGCGCCTCGTTCCACCGCTTGTGGGCGTTCTCGATCCACACCTCGCGCTGGTCCGGGAAGCGGTCAACTCGATACAGAGGGGTCAAGGTGGTGGAGAGCTTGTCCAGGTAGTGGTCGATCGTCTTCGCGTAGCTGGCGTACGTGGCGCGCCGTGACTCGCGCAGGGCCCGGAGGGTTTCGGTCCTGACCTGGTGGCGGGCCGTGCTGCGACTGAGGAGCGCCGCACTGGCGCCCGCCGCCGCTGTGCCAAGGGCTCCGACGGTGGCGCCGAGTACGGCGGCAAGTCCTGCGTCCATCGCGTCACTGTGGCGGCCGTCATCCAGACGGCGTGAGACGGTGATCAGCCATTCGCATCCGGACAGCCGTCTCCCGGGAGACGGCTACCGAGGTGACTACGGGCATGGGCTACGCGTTATCGACCCCGTAGCCGGGCCGTCCAGTCGTGTGCGGACGGCTCCCTCATTTCGCGCTGCGGGCGGCGTGCCAGGCTGCCCTGCGGGCCACGGCGAGCATCGCGGACTCGCGACGGCGCCCTGGCCGATCCCGAATTCCGCTACCTCTCGCCCCATCAGCAGAGACGGATGGAGCGCCAGTTCCGTCCGGCTCGGCTGATCACCCCGTGCTGTTCCAGCCTCCCGATCTGGTAGGCCGTCGAACTTGTGCTGGACAGCCCGACCTGCTGGCCAATTTCCCGGATCGTCGGCGCTTCGCCGTGTTCGGCGATCCACTCGCGGACGCAGATCAGGATCCGTCGCTGCGTCTCGGTGATCTCGTTCATGCCGCCTCCGTCCGGCCGCGTGCACGGGCGTAGTGCCGCAGCTCCCCCGAGGTTGTCGGCGATCGGCCCGCCTCCGTCCAGTAGTGGTGACCGGCCAGATGACACGACAGAAGGATCAGGCGGCGCCGGAGCGCGGTGGTGCTGGTCGCTGGGGAGCGGCGGGCGAGCTCCTCGTACGTGCGGATCCAGTCGCTCTCCATCTGCACCAGGTCGTCGGGGAAGCCATTTCGCGCCATGGCTTGATTAGAGCACATGTTCGATTCCTGTTGCAGGCTGAGACGCGGGGGCGAATGCGGGGGATGCGCCCCGACCGGCAGCGGACGACGCTGGAGTCATGAGGACCGTCTGGTCCGGCATGATCCAGTTCGGGATGGTCGCGCTGCCTGTCCGGCTGTTCGGGGCCACCGCCGAGCATGACGCGCGACTCCACGAGATCCACGTCTCCGACGGCAGCCGGGTTGAGCACCGGCGCTTCTGCCCTGCGGAGGGCCGGGAGATCTCGTATGAGGAGGTCGGGCGGGGATTCGCCTTGCCCGACGGCCGCATGGTGCCGCTGACCGAGGAAGACCTGGCGCGCCTGCCGCTGCCGACGAAGCACACGTGCGAGGTGCTCGGCTTTGTCCCTGGGGCGGACGTCGACCCAATCAGCTACGCCAAGCCGTATTACGCCGGCCCTGGCGGTCCCGGAGCCGATCGGCCCTACGCCCTGCTCGTGGAGGCCCTCGCCCGCACCGGAATGGTCGGCGTGGCCAAGATCGCCATCCGGAACCGGGAGCGCCTGGCGGTGCTGCGGCCACGCCGCGGCGTACTGGTCGTTCAGACCCTGCTCTGGGAGGACGAGCTGCGGGAACCCGGCGATCTAGCTCCGCCGGCACCGGTCACGGACCGGGAGCTGGAGCTCGCCGAGGTGCTGATCCGGGAGCTGACCGGCATCGAGAAACGCGAGATCCACGACGAGTACGGACACGCCCTGGAGCAGCTGATCACCGCAAAGGCCAGCGGCACCGAGCTGGCCGAACCGCCGGAGACGGCACCAGCAGTGGACCTGATGTCCGCGCTGGAGGCAAGCGTACGGGCAGCCCAAGCCGAGCGTGGCAACTGAGAAACCGCGGCGTGGGCCCGCTGGCCGTCCGGCAGTTATCTCCGGAAATCTCCGAGTCGATCGCCCGCGATGTTCACAGGCGGGGTCGGCCGTCCGGAACCCGAGTATCAGCATCGATGTCAGCGCTACTCAGTTCCGCCCTGTTGCGGATCGCCGAGCTGCTGGACGACGAGAAGGTCCGGGAGCGGGAGCGTGCCGAGCTGGCCCAGGACCTGGCCGCCCGGATTCGCACGGCGCTGGGTCACGCGCACGAGGTCGCTGCGGACGTTGCTGGAACGACCGGCAGCTGGCCGACCGCACCCACGAGCGCATCCTGAACACCACCGAAAACCAGGACGTGACCGACTCCTCGCTTACTCTCACCTTGCCGCCGGACGGCGAGCACATCACCGCGCACATCGACGGAGCCCTCTGGCGTCGCAGCGAGAGCCCGCCCGGTGAGGTCCCGCCGATCAGCATCTGCGGCGCCCCGTACGACGGGACGTGGTGGGGCCGCCCGCCGGATGACGCTGCCACGAGGATCGACCTAACCGCCACAGCAGTGACCGCATTCATCATGGAACACATCGAGACAAGGGGATTTGCATGAGCGGCCAGGAGCCGAGGCACTTGGATATCCAGGGGACGGACGACAGAGATGGATGGAAGATCCTTGTCTTCGACGATCCGCAAGGCGAGTTGGACAGGATTCAGTCCCGCATCGACGCTGGTGAGATCTTCACCTCGGTCACAGTGACCACGAGCCGCAGCGGCTCAACCCAGGAAGTCACCTTCGATTCCCCAGTGGCCTCCTGCCGGCTTCTTCCTCCAGAGCCCACCGTGATCAAAGGGAACATCACCCCACAGGGAGAGGGAGACCGATACACCTTCACGCCCAAGAGCCAGTAGCTGAGCGCTGCCCCTCACGCACGTTGCCCAGGACGCTTCAGTGGTCCCAGGCAACGTCATCTTCACGCGGGGGCTGCGGCTGCCTCACCCTGCGGGATGCGCGGGCCGGGCACCGTCGCCGGATGGACAGGTCCAGATCGAGGCGGCTGTTCCTGTCCAGCTCGAACCGGCCGTACATCATGTGCATCCAGAACAGCGGCGACAGCGCCCGCAGCTTGTCCGCCCACTTTCGTTGATCAAGGACGGCACTATGACGGACGGCACTGACACCGATGCCCCCGGGCAGAGCCACGCACAGAGACAGAACTACGGCACGGATGCCTCGGCGAGGAGACCCGTGCTGGAGCGGTGGCTGGGCAACGCGGTTGAGGACCACCCCGTTCGGCTCTGGCCCGACCGGGGCGATGCCCCTGCCGGGCGGGCCGCGCTCGACGTCCTCGACGCAATGCTCGATGCCCTGGACCAGGCTGTCGGCGACGATCCGCGGTGGGCGGCCAAGCAGCGGGAGTTTGCTGGCCTGACCTCGATGGGCCAGTTGCTGGAGATGCGCGGCGAGTTCGCCGTCGCGCTCGCCCTCGCGTCCGCCGGTGTCGGCTACCGGCTGGGGAACACCAAGGTGTCCAACCCCGACCTTCTTGTCCTGTCCCCCGCCGACGGCGGCCTGGCGGCGGGTGTGGAGGTGACTGCGCGGGCGCCGCAGGGCATCGCCGAGCTCGTCGAGCGGGTTGGCTTCGTTCGCGTTCAGCAGCAGCGTTTGTCGATGAGTTTCAACAGCAGTTGGCGATCAACGCGCTCGCAGATGTTCACGGGAAATGACGGTGCTGCCGTCAGTGAGAGCGTTCGCGTCGATCACGGGGATGGCCGGCACCTCCGGGGAAGCAGGCACGGTAATCTCGAGCCATGCCCGAGATATCGGTGGCGCACTTCTACGACGAACTGGCCGACGACTACCACCTGATCTATTCAGACTGGGACGCGAGCGTCCGTCGGCAGGGGGGCGCCCTGGACGCCCTGATCGGCCAAGATCGTGCGGCGGTCCTCGACTGTTCCTGCGGCATCGGCACGCAGGCCATCGGCCTGGCGCTGCGCGGGCACCGCGTCACCGGGACCGACCTCAGCCCCCGCGCCGCCGCCCGCGCTGCCCGTGAGGCCGCCCGCCGGAGCCTGAGCCTGCGCACGGCCGTCGCCGACATGCGACGCCTCCCGATTCCTGACGGCCGGTTCGACACCGTCGTCTGCGCCGACAACTCGCTGCCTCACCTGCTGACTGAGCAGGATGTGCACGCCGCCCTGGCCGAGATGCGCCGCGTGCTGCGTCCCGCCGGCCTGCTACTGGTCAGCACACGTCCCTACGACGACCTGCTGCGCGACCGCCCGGCTTCGACGCCTCCACAAGTCCACCGGACCGCCGACGGCGCCGACGGTGAAGAACGAACCGTCACTTTCCAGCTCTGGCACTGGCACGACGACGGCGAGCACTACGACCTGGAGCACTTCCAACTCCTTCCGGCAGGCGGAGAATGGCGCGTCCAGGTCCGCCGGACCACCTACTGGGCACTCGGCCAGGACCGGCTGGCCGGCCTCGCGGCCGAGGCCGGGTTTGTCGACCCCGAGTGGCGGATGCCGCAGGAGACTGGCTTCTTCCAGCCGCTGCTCGTGGCCCGCGCCGGTGGGTAGGTGATGGTTCCACCATCCGCCACGTCACGCCGTGCTTGCGCTCCAGTTCCCGCATCGACATGCCGCCGCGATGGTCACGCCAGATCGCCGCGTACAGCTCGACTTTCGACATCTGCGGCATGACCAGCACCTTTCACCAAGAGCATCCCGATGCTGCCCTGGCAAGAGCCCTCGTGCCTCCCAAACTCATCAACATCACCCGACCGTGGTTCGGGGCGCCTCCCAAACCCATCGACAAGTGACGTCACTACTGCTCGATAAAGCCAAGCGGGTCGAGGCCGAGCTCGGCGCCGGCCGCGGTCTCGGTGCCCGCCTGGTCTTCAGCAGCTACCCCAGCAGGCTCCAGGAGGGGGCCGTGGAAGCGGTCGCTGCCGCCGTCCGTAATCAGGTACTCGCCGCACACGGCGCCTGCGGCGCGGCGCCGGTGGTGATCGATGTCGACGACGTGAAGAATGCCGGTGCGCTGACCGTCACCGTCCACGTCGAGGAGAGCGAGGAGCGGTGCCGGTGGCAGGTCGCCGGTGGCGACCTCACCGGGCCGATGTCGTCTGCCGTCTACGCCGCGTTCGAGGCCGGGCGCGGCAGGGAGAAGGCCGCCCAGGGGCGTTCTCTCGGCGGCGTGCCCGTGATCCTGGCGGTCGACCTCTCCCGCTATGGCGCCGCGTGGATGCGGCCCGGCTGGGTCTGGGCCGGGCAGCTCGCCGCCTCCGAGTACTTCACCTCCGACTACCCCTTCGCCGCACTCGCTGTCTTCCACCAGAGCCTGGAGACCCCGGTTGTCCTCAACGCCGCCGTCGGCATCTCTGCGCACGCCGACCCCGGCACGCGGCGGACCGTGCAGGAGCTGTGCGACACCCTCGGCTGGCCCCACAGCTCCACCAGCGGGTGAGCCTGGTCGGGCGCGGCCGGTAGGCGGTAAGGCCGCAAGCGAGTGTCGGGGCAGGAAGGGCACGGCGCTGCTGGGGCTGCGGCCGAACTGCATGAACCGGCGCGCAGCGGTGCTGGCGCAGCCGGGCCGAGCAGCCGATGGGCTGGGATCAGCGTGCCGTACTGGCCGAGCTGGGCGTAGCGGCGGGTGTGCCGGGAAATTGCGCAAGGTTATGTGTGACCTGCGGTGATGAACGAGTGGGAAAGGTACGTCACTTCGCGGCGGCACGGCGGCGCGCTGGTTTCGTCGGTGGCCGCGCTGTCACCATCAGGGCACCACGGCAGCGGGCCCGTACCGCGCTGCCGGGCCGGAGCCGTCGTGGCCGCGCCGGTCGTGTCTCCCCTCATTGTTCGCCTTTCTGGAGGTGCCGCATGTCTCTTCCGCCTGGCCCCATGCCTCAGCCCGTCGCCCTGCTCGGCGACGTCGCCGGGCAGGCGCCCCCCCGGGCACGGCCGGCTCGCCCTTGCCGAAGCGGCGGTGGTGATCGCCCTCGTCGGGGCCGTCACCGTGCTCGCCGTCGTCCAGCGGCCCCTGCCGGCCGCCTTGGTCGGGCTGTGCGCGGCGGCCGGTGCCCTGCTGCTGCGGCTGCCCGCCGCCTGTCTGCTCGGGCGCTGCGCCGGGGGGCAGGGGTGACCCGCCATCCGGTGCCCGGGCAGCACATCCCGTCGCAACTCCAGGAATTGATCGACTACTTGCTCGGGCTCAAGGGCGGGCGCACCTTCGAGAGTCTGGCGGCCGCGATCCAGGGCGCGTACACGGCGTCGACACTGCGGCGGGCGGTCGACGGCCGCATGCCGACCGAGAAGGTCGTCGCGGCTTTCGCGCGGGCCGCCCGCTCGGAGGCGGCCGATGTCGGCAAGGTCGAGGCGGACGAGGCGGTCCGGCTGCTGCGGGCGGCCCGGGCGGAAGCCGCCGCGGCCCGGCTTGCGGCGGCCCGAGCCGGCCGCAAGCCGTACACGCCCGGGCGGATCGCCACGCTCCGAGGGCTGGTCGCGGCGATGAGCCGGGTCCGCCTCGAGGCCGGGGACCCGTCTCTGTCCGCCTTGGAGCGAGCGGGGGCCGGTGCGCTGCCCAGGAGCACGCTGTCCCTGGTTCTGGCGGGCAAGCGGCTTCCCTCTGCCGAGCTGCTGGTCGCGTTCCTTGCCGCCTGCGAGGCGTCCGAGTGCGTCACCAGGGAGCTCAACGCCGCCCGCGACCGCCTCGGCCCGCGCCCGGTCCCGCCCCGGGGTGCGCGGTTGTCGGACTTCTATCCGTGTGCCGACGCCGATCCCGCGATCCCGGCTGCGCTCGACCGTGCCGAGCGCAGCCGGGAGATCCGCGCCCTGTGTGGCAAAACCGTTGAGGAGGACTGGTACGACCGGCAGTTGCGTGAGGAAGAGGAGCGAAGGCCGGCCTGGGGGTGGAGCGATGCCGAGATCGAGGGCTGGGCGTCCGAGGCGGAGTCCCGGCCGGACACGGTCCCGGCGGCCGGGGAACTGCGATCCGCTCTGCTGGAGATGAGCAGCCGGACCCGCCCCTGCTGAACCAGAACGCCCGTCCGGCCGGGCAGTTCAGCCGAACCGCCCCCTCCTGGCGAGTCCCGCCGGTACGCTGGCCGCTTCGTGCGGGGTGCGTATCCACTCCGTGTCACCAGCGGCAGGAAGCCGCTCCTCCTCATCCGTCCGCGGCCCCTTGAGATGCCGCTGACGCTCTGACGCTCGCTCCTCGAAGGCCCCGTGTGCTGTGCGCACGGGGCCTTCGGCATGTCTGCCCCCTGTCACCCATCTCTGGAGACCGCCATGTCCCCCGCGCCCTTCAACGACCCCGAGCTGCAGGCCGTTTACACCTACCTCGTCCCCGGCGGGCCCACCGGGCGGCCGGCCGCGGCGAACGCCGAAGCGATCGCCGATCGCGAGGGCCTCGACCTCGGCGCCGACCTGTCCGCCGCCCGCCGCCGCGCTCCCGAGCCCACCTGCAGCGTCCGGCGCGGCTCCCGCCGGACACTGCAGGACCACGCCTACGGCATCCTGCGGGCCCGGGCGCCGCGCATGCGGGCGGCCGTCCTGCGGGCCCAGGCTGCCGCGTGGGCCGACCTGCGGATGTGGCCGCACGAGACCGAGTCCTGGATCCACGCCCTCGGTGCCGACGGTGCGCCCGTCGCCGCCGCCTGCCTGCGCCTGGGCATCGGGCTTACGGCCATGGGCATCGTCCTCGATGGGCAGAGCGCCAGCCGACGGCTCCGAGGCGGCGAGACACCCACCGCCGTCCAGGCCCGCGCCGCCGCCCTCGGTATCCCTCTCCCCCGCTGACCCCGCCACGGCAGGCGCAGCGGCGCCTGTGACGAGGCTCGGTGATGCCAGCACCAGAGGCGGGCGCGGCAGGCTGCGTGGAGCTCTAGGCTCTGCGCATGACTTGACGTATCGGTCGGGGCGGGCGCAAGGGGCAGACGCATACCGCCACTCCCCGCCTTCGCACTTACAGCGTCCCGCCGGCCTCAGCGGTCACGGTGACTCGCGCGGACGGCACGGCAGAGACCGTTCCCGCTCGGAAACCGCAGGCCACTGAGAAACCACGGCCCAAGCGAGGACCGTTGATCTGCGCGATGTGCGGAGACCCGACGACGGAGTCCCCCCGTGTACAGCCGGGCACGCGGTACACGGGGGAAGCCGGTGCACGCGTCGTGCGATCCGACGGCTACGGCGGAGCGGCCCAGGCGTCCGCCCCGGCAGCAGGATCCGACGCCGCCGGTAGTCGGCCGCATCGCTCCCGGCGCCGACCCGGCGACTGCCTGGATCGACATTTCTTGTACGCAGTGCTGGGCCCAGCCAGCGCAGCCGTGCACCGTCCGCTACAACGACGGGACGAGCGGGGAGGCGAAGAGTCCTCATCGGGAACGGGCCTTGGCCGCGAGGAAGGCCGCAGGGCCCAGGTGAGTGGATGCCTGGGCACAGGCGGTTCCAGGCAGCGGGCCAGGCGGAATAGGGCCGGGGGTCAGCCCGTCAGAACGCTCTGGTCGTCGTCGGCCAGGCCGATCTCATGCAGGAGCTCCTCCTGATCGATGGTCAGGTCGTCGCCGGGGTTGCGCAGCCAGGTGCGGTAGGCGCGGCCGTCGCCGGGCTGGGTGAGGCTCTGGCCCTGGCGGTAGCGGTGTGCGGCGGTCTGGTAGTTGCTCTGCCAGCGGAAGTGCCAGCCGGGGTACCAGTGGGGGTCGATGCGGTTGAGCTGCGACCTGAGTCCGGCGTCGATGGTGTGGTTCTTGGCGCTGGCCCGGTAACTTCGCAGGCGCTCGCCGACCTTGGTGCCGTCGGGGGCTGTGTAGCTGACGGGGACAGCGAGGCCTCCGTGTTCGCGGGCGCATTCCTCTGCGTACGTGATGAAGGTGTCGCGGCTGGCTTCGGCGGGGTTCCAGAGCATGCCGTGGGCGTTGAGGAAGACGGTCTGCCATTCGTCGAGTTCGCCCTTGCGGTAGGCGCTGCGCTGGCTGTCCAGCCAGGTGTAGAGGTCCACGCGGTGGGGGTCGGTTTGCAGGGCTGCGGCCTGGTCTCGGGTGACGGACAGGTGGCCGTGCTCTTCCCAGTAGGCGGTGACCTGGCGGGACATGTCCATCCAGTCGTTGGACAGGTTGTGGGGCTTGAAGGTCCGCAGCGTCATGACGTTGTGGATCTCTCGGGGGGTGAGGACCGTGCCGTCGGTGCCGACGATCTCGGGGAAGTCTCCGCCGCCGCCGAAGGGGGGCATGGTGTTGTTTTCGGGGGTGAGTTCCACCGTGGGCTCGGCGCTCTGCTCGGCGGGCGGCGGCTCGCTGCCGGCGGCGGCCGCCGGTGCCTGTTCGGCGGCCGGCGCGGGGAGCTCGGTGGTGGGGATGCGGTCGGCGATGCGCAGGTCGTGGGAGCTCAGGGCGACGAGCATGTCGTAGAGGGGCTGGAAGGAGTCGGCGTTGAGGAGGTCTTTGGGGTCTTCTCCGGCGGCCAGGTAGATGGGCACCAGGATGGTGGCCTTGTCGGAGCCGTCGGGGTGCAGGCGCAGGGCGCGGCCGAGGGCCTGGACGACGTCGGTGACGCTTGATTTGGGGGCGGCGAAGCACAGGGCGTCGACGGTGGGGACGTCGACGCCTTCGCCGAGGAGGCGGGAGTTGGCGAGGATGGTGAGGTGTGCGGGGGCGGGCTCGGTGCGGAAGGCGGCCAGCTTCTCGAAGCGGTCGGGGGATTCGCCGTAGACGGAGTGGGCCCACAGGGACTCGGGGCGCAGCGGGACGGGACCGTGGGGGGTCTCGGTTACTTCGCCGTCGAGGGCTTTGGCGGTGGGGATGAGGGACTGGATGAACGCGGTGGCGTCGGCGATGGCCTTGTGGAAGGTGATCATTTTGCGAACGCCGTAGGTGGCGCAGGTTTTCAGGACAGCGGTGGCCAGGCTCATCATGGCGACCAGGTCGGTGGCCCGTGCGGTGCGGGTGCGGCGCAGCCGGGGCTGGAGGTCGGGGTGGTCGACGGCGACCAGGACGATGCGGTAGTCGCGGGCCAGTTTTTCGGAGATGGCGGTCGACAGCTGCATCTCGAACACCCGGGGGCCGTAAATTTCTGGATCGTCCATGCTGGCGACGAGGTAGAGGCCGTTCTCGCGGGGGGCGAAGGTTTCGGCGTACTTGGGGTCGGCGGACCAGATGCGGGGGGTGGCGGTGCAGTAGAAGCGGCGGGCGGCGGGGATCTCGTCGTCGTCGTGGACGACTGACCAGGCTTTGTCGAGGCTGCCGGAGGTGCGGTGGGCCTCGTCGCAGACGATCAGGTCCCAGGGCGGGATGATGCCGCGGCGGTGGGCGGTGATGAGGGTGCCGTGGAAGTTGCCGCTGTCGACGAGGTGGGCGTAGGTCGCGAAGACGGTGTAGTGGTCGAGTCCGGTGAGCATGTCGGCGAGCTCGTCGGGGCCGCCGGCGCGGGACACACCCAGCTCGCTGAGTTCGTCGAGGGGGCCGCAGACGGCGATGAGGTCGCCGGTGTGGGCGCTGTCGGCCTGGAAGACGCGGATGCTCTGCAGGAGAAGGTCGAGGGTTGGGAAGAGGATCAAGCGCCGCTTGGCGTGGCCGGTGGCTGCGAGCTCCTCGCACAGGCGGGCGCAGATGAGGGTCTTGCCGGTGCCGCAGGGGGCGACGATGTGGCAGCGGGATTCCTCGTCGCGCAGGGTGTGCAGCGCGGCCTGGACGGCCGTCTTCTGGTGCTTCTTCAGCCTTTTGCGTTCCGGCTGCTGTGCGGGGATGAACATGCGCGGCTTCCTCCAGGGGCGCGGGCCCGGGCGGTGGTCAGAGTTCGAAGTCGATGTACGCGAGGCCGGAGAGGTCGCACTCCATGCCGGGGTCGAGGTCGAAGTAGGCGGTGGTGACGCCCTGGCTGGCGATCTCGAGTGCGTGGGTGCCGTCTCCCGCGTGCCAGGCGGCCACCAGGGTGCGGCTCGCTTCCCGGGTGAGGTCTTCGTTCAGCCAGCGCTCGCGGGGGTCGTCGCTGGTGCCGCCGGGGCTGGAGAAACCGAAGGAGCCACGGATGTTGACCCGCAGGCCGCGGATGCACATCGCTGCGTCCACCTGGGCCTGGCTGATCCGGGGGCGGGCCCGGTACAGGCTGCGCACGGCCGTCTCCAGGCGATCGGCGAAGTCGGCCGGGGGGTGTTTGCGCAGGCCCTTGAGGTAGCGGCGGACGGTCTCTGGGTGGACGCCGAGCATGTCGGCGACCTTGCGGGTGCTGGAGCCGGTGCGGCGGTGCAGGTAGGCGATCTGCGCATGCGGGGTGTGCAGCCGGTCGGGCAGGGTTCTGCGGGCCTGGGCGACCAGGCTCTCCCGGGCCTGGGCGGCGGTCTTTTCCAGGGCCGTGAAGAGCCGTTGGGCGGCTGCGTCCTGGCTCTGCGGGGTTCGAAAGCGCAGGGCCATCACTCGTCTCCGTCGTGGTCGAGGCTCTTGATCTTGGAGGCGGGGTTGATGCCCTTCTCGGCCAAGCCCAGGTACCAGTCCATGCTGCGGGTGGGCTCGGGTTTGACGTGGCCGGGGTTGGGGCCGAGGGTGAAGCCGCCCTTGTGCCCGATCAGTCCGAGGACGTCGTCGGTGGCCGAGGCGTAGCTGATGGAGTCCGTGCGGATGGCCAGGGGCACCGCGCCGGTGGCTTCCATGGTCCTGAGGATCTTCCGGTGCATGTTCGTCCGGGAGCGCGCGATGATCGCGGCCCGGATGTCCGGCCGCCACTGCGGGCTTTTCAGCGCCGGCCAGGGGGCGTGAGGATCGCGGGAGCGGCCTCCGGTACGGCGGTCCCGCGTGCGGAACTTGCCGATGCCGGACTTGAACGTGGCCTTGATCGCCTTCAGTACCTGCAGGTCTGTCGCGTGCAGCTTGCGGAACTTATCGCCCTCGAGCTGGGCCATGGCGGTGAGGAACCGCTCGTCGTAGGCGGCGCGGTCCTCGCCCTTCTGCATGGTGGTGACGCCCAGACGGGCGTAGGTGGCCAGGAGAGCGTCGCGCAGCTGGTCATACCAGGGCGCGAGGTAGGGGCCGTTGCCGAACGGCGGGACGGGCGGGTACTTGCTGTTGCCGTGCTCGTCGGGGTCGATGAGCATCGGCGGGTGCGGTGTGATGCCGAGCGCTGCCGCCTGCTCGGCAGAAGGGCGCACCCAGGCCTCCAAAAGCCCCGGCTGGAGGCCCAGCTCGATCGCGTAGGCGATGCTGTGGGTCTCGTACCAGCCGGGCCCGGTGGGTGTGCTGCCGTCCGGGGTGAAGGGGTTCGGGAGCCCTCTGGGGACGGGGACTTCAGACAGGTCCGCGTTCCAGCTGCCGGGCAGCTTCTTGTCGAAGCGGACCTGGGGCAGGTGGTAGGGGGCGCACAGCCCCACGGTGGTGCCGTTGGAACCGGCGCCGAAGGCACACGAGAGGTCGACGGTCACCACGAACTCGAACTCGCGCTCGGCCTTGGTCGGCATCCGCCACCACGACAGGGCCTCCTCGTTCAGGGCCTGCGAGGGGTCGGTGCGGTCACGGGCGAGCGGGTGCTCGGGGGGCACCTCGCACGGGGCCGGATCGACCGCGGCGTGCAGCGCGTCCTTCACCCACGCCGGGCGCACGTCGGGCTTCTCGCCAGGCCTCGCGTAGTTCCAGGGCCGGGTCCGCGGTCGCAGCTGCTTCATCAGCTCCTGTGACGTGGCCGCGACAGAGCTGACCGGGGTGGTGACCGTGCTGCTGTAGGTGTCGAGGAACCCGACGACGTCCGTGACGGAGACAGTGAAGGCGCCGGTGTCGTCGTCGTACGGCAGCGGCCAGCCGTCCTTGCTCAGCGCACCCCAGGACAGGATGGCGAACTGCACCGAGCGGCGCTCCCCCTGCTCGGTCAACGGCTGGTAGACCCGGGGCCAGGAACTGAACCAGGGATCGTCACCGCGTCGGGCCGTCCTCCAGCCCGCCTGGGCAATCTCGTGGAGGACCGGGTGGTCGACGTCCAGGGCGCGGGTGCCCGGGTCCGGGAAAGCGGGCAGCCCGAGCATCTCGGCGGCCTTGGGCATCAGGACCACGAGCGGATCCCGGTCAAAGCCGAAAGGGGTGGCCCGAGGAGTGCCGAAGGGCCGGGCCAGGGCCCATTGCGCCACGTCCACGAGCGTGGTGGCCTTGCACGCCTGGGAGCGGCCTCCCGCGAGGTAGGCGGAACCTTCACCGTCGAGCACGGCGAAGGGCCCGTAGTCGAAGCGGCGGGGCGTGCGCGGGGACTTCACGACCCCGGGCTGTTCGTCCTCGCCCACGCCTTCCGCGCTGACCGCCGTGGTGTCCACGACCGGGGCAGCGGTCGCGGGGACGGCAGCCGGAGCTGCTGCGGGGGCGGGTTCGTTCGCGGGCGTGGGGCGGCTGGTTCCCGTGGGCCAGGCGCCCGGACGGCGGTCTGTGTCCTTCACCAAAACGGGGACGGTCTCGGCCGGTGCCGCTGCGGCGGCAGGCTGGGGCTCATGACGGGCCGACGGCACGGCCGCCGTGTGGTCCGGGGCCGGGGAGTGCACCGGCCCGGTGGGCTGCAGGCCCTCGTCCCGCGCCCGGGCGTGATCAAAGGCCCGAGCCTGCTCACTCTCACTGCCCGTGCCGGGCGTCAGCTCAAGGACCCGCTTCGCGGCGGCGGCCTCGGTGAACCGGGCGCAGGAGAGATCCGCCGCCAGATAAACGGTCGACAGGGGACCGAAGTCCCGTTCCCACACGGCGACTTCGGCCCGGGCGCGGTCGCGCGTCAGGGTGAGCATGACATCGGGCTGCAAAGACGTGAGGACGTCCGGGTCGTTGCTGTCCACGACCGCCAGCACGGGCACGCGCAGGCGTTCCGCCAGAGCGGCAAGCGTCCGGGCAGCCCCGGGCAGGCCGCGTCCGGACAGCACGGTCCCTTCCCGCTCCCCTGCCTGCAGCCGGTCGACCACCACCAGTGCGAGCTCCCCCATGCAGGCGGCGCTCTCCGCAATGACCTCTGCGGTCAGGTCGGCATCGTCGATGTACAGCGGGGCATGCAGGCGGGCCGCGTAGGCGTCGGCTGCCTCCTGCTGCTCAGCAGGCAGCGTGCGGGCGCGCAGGTCCTGATAGCTCAGCGCAAGGTGACCGGCCACCATGCGGGCTGCCACATCGTCGCGGCGCAGACCCGAGGCCGCGTACAGGACCGGTCGGCCGTGGTCGATGGCGGTGGTGCGGGCTGCTGCTGTGGCCAGAAGGCTGCCGCCTGCTCCGGGCGGTGCGGCCACGACAATCAGCCGCCCGTCGGCCAGGCCACGCACGGCAGCGTCCAGGGACGGCAGGCCGAACATCATCCCGCGCGGGGAGTGCGCCTCGCGCAGGATGTCGGCGATCTGGGCCGGCTTGGCACGGCTACCGGTGGTCTGCGGCGCCGGGCTCTGCCCTTCGATGTCTGCGAGCAGCAGCGCCACAACAGTGCCCCGGCGCTCCAGGGCACAGGGGATGCCACCGGCTGCTTCCGTGACCAGGGTGCCCAGTTCTGGCCGGGCATTGGTCAGCGACACACGCCTCAGCGCCGTCACCGCGTCCGCACCCAGACGGGACACCGGCGCCAGCAGGGCGGCCAGCCCGTCCCTGTCAAGGGTCAGCCGCGTGGTGCGTCCGTCCTCGGCTCTGGCGACGAGCGCCGTGAGCTGCTTCCGGGCCTCGTGTACACCCATGGATGAAATTGACTCAGGTTCGGTAGCGGCGGACATCGCACCTCTTCGCAGCTCGAAACGTAACGCAACCCTACCTCACAACTTGAACGTCAAGAGCCATAGATGGCTCAACTCTCCTTCTATATAGCGAATTTCGAGCACGTTAAATAAGTAACGTTAATGATAGAACTTCGAGGTGGAACCATCTGTAAGACCCTGACGCCATGCGATCAATGCGGCGGAACCACGAGCTGAGCCCGACCACATACTGCGAGACTGACACCAGCCCCGGGCAGCCGCCTCGGACAAATGCTCCGATAAGCCTCTTCTGGCGTCTGGCCGTCACGGCTGCCGCCCGGTCCCGGACGCACAGCCCCACCCCGCGGGCCTGCCTCCACTCGAAACCGGTCCATACCCGAAGGGAACGACATGGCCGAGAACGTATTCATCCTCATCACCGCCGAAGAGGGCTCCCAACTGGTCCACTCGGACGACGTGCGGACGGTGAGCTGGCACGGGAGCCGGCGCCTGTACTTCACCATGTCCGACGGTGAGGAGTACGCGCACGTCCTTCCCGGCAACACCCTTCCCCAGCTAAAGACTTCAGACATCACGCCAGAGGCGGGCAACCGTCTGG
Organism: Streptomyces sp. NPDC037301; assembly: GCF_055602785.1. NCBI lineage: Bacteria > Bacillati > Actinomycetota > Actinomycetes > Kitasatosporales > Streptomycetaceae > Streptomyces > Streptomyces sp. NPDC037301. Next base: position 24,137 of record NZ_JBVJWD010000052.1, on the reverse strand, counting down.
TCAGCTCGTTCCTGGAAGAGGTCCACGGTGCCTCCCAGCGGGAAGGCACCCACCAGCTGACCGTCGCGGGAACACCGCCGCAGTGGGTCCGTCACACCATGGGAGCCGAGTAACAGGCCTCCGCCACCGCCGGAACGCCCGGAAATCGCACGCCCCGAAAGGGCGACGGCAGATCACTTCACCCGACCCGAAGCCGGAACACCCCGCGGGCTCTCTCCGAAGCTCAGGAAATTGTGTACATCGTTCAGGCCTTTCAGGCCTACTCCACACGTTGCCGACCACAGCCGGGCCTCGCGGGCCGGGCGCCACGCCGCCAGCCGGGCCGAAGCAAAGAAAGACTCTAGGTCGGCCAGCTGGCCTGCCCGTTCTCGACCTCAAGGACATGCGACGTCAGGGCTTCGTGGAACCTGAGGTAGCCAACCCAGACCGCGTCGTCCACGAGCCTGTGGGTGTCGTGAACTCGGGCAGCCAGCCAGCAGAGCAGCTCGCCGACCTTCTCGAAGTCGTCCGGGTGGATTTCCTGCCGGGAGGTCAGTGACCAACCCTTCCGCGGCAGGTCCGCGCGGCTGGCCAGTATCGAGCAGAGCGCGCCACCCACCCGCGAGGCCGCACCACTCTCGGCCAGCAGTGGATGAGGATTGTCCTCGACCACCGGGGGCCCCGATTCGTCCATCGCCACGGAGGGGAACTCGGTCACGATGGACAGGCGCTCGGGCTGCGGCCCGATTCCCAGATGCCAACGGAGCTCGACGAGCTCCTGCTCGGAGAGCTCGTCCCGCAGATCAACCGTGACCATCAGCTCATACATGTCACTCACCCGTCGGACCCTACAGAGAGGGCCTGACAAGACGATTCGAGGCCGAGTCGCCGAGGTTTCAACGTGGCGCGCCTCGTGGTCGTCGCCTGCTCAGCGCGCGACGTCGCCGTCGATCCGGTCAGGGCCGTCAGGCCGCCCGGACCGTTCGGCCGCTGCCTCGCCTACGGGCAGTCACGTTCCCGATGCGGCCGCAGAGGCCCGCCGCTGAAGGGCGCTTTGGGCGTCGGCTGTCACGGCACGCGGTGCGGCTGTTGCCCTGTATCGTCGTGGTGGCGTACTTCGCTGGTGCGCGCCGCGGCCGGGCCCACCTCTGGTCGAGGGTGAATCGAGCGGCCGCTCGGATGCGAACGTGACTGGTCGTACCGGTTTGTCCTTGACGCCTCGTACGCTCCCTGGCGCCTGCTGTGGTGGGACGGCATCGCGGGGTATGTGCAGGAGTTCGTCATGGCACCGAAGAAGTCCAACATCAGCCACCAGCAGCAGATCGCCCGGGCGTTGAACCGGGCATCGGGGTGCGGCTACCAGGAGGCGTTGCGCCGGGTCGCCGAGGCCGCGCGCAAGGGCTTGCTTCCACCGGTCTTGGACAAGGCCGGCCGGGAGCAGGCCGTCGAGATCCTGCTCGCTGCCGACGCCTCCCTGCTGGAGACACCCGCCGCGCCCGTGCCCTTGTCGGAACTCGCCCCCTGGGCCGAGCGTGCCCGGGCCGTGCTCAGCCGGTTCACCGCCCTGTTCGTCGCCGACCTGGTCGCCCAGGACGAGGACGCCGAAGAGCGCGCCGAGTTCGCGGCGTACTGCGAGGAGGCGGAGAGCGAGGACCTCGCGGCGGCCTGGCTCTATCTGGGCGCCGGGTGTATCGCGTCCTTCAATCAGGGCCGGGGCCTTCAGACGCACGGGGAGTGGCGGACCTCGCTGGACCAGCTTGAGCAGCAGATTCAGGAGCACTGGCGGGGCTTGGTGGGAGCGGTCGACTTCACCGACGGGTTCACCACCGCCGAGGAGGTCTTCAACCGCGACGTGTGGGACCTGCCCACCATGGCCATTCTGGCCGGAGTACCGGAGGCGACGCTGCCGGTGACTTTGCGGTTGTGGGCCAGGGCCTGCGGCAGCGTGGCGGCGGGGGACGCGGGGCGCGCGCTGCCAGCCTTCGTCCTGGCACGTGAGCACCGGTTCGCCTTCGATCTGGCACAGATCCAGGTCTCCATGATGCTGCGGGCCCTCACGTCGGACTACACCTTGCCCGAGCTGGTCGAGTTCTCGGCCCAGTTCGCCGACGCGCTGGCCCGCCACCACATCCGGGCCGCCGACGGCCCGGAGGCTGACGCTCCGGTCACGGGGCCTTCCGCGTCCGCGGCCGGACAGGAGGGATGAGCCGTGGCCCAGTCCCTTCCTGCCATCTCCGCCCGGGGCCTTGAGATCCTGGGCGTGGAGTTGCCCGCGCTCGCCACGGTCCGGGTCGCCCTGACCGGCGGTGGCGGCGGAAAATACCACGTCCCCCACTCCGACCTGCGGCGCTACTCCTACGGCGGCTGCCGCCACGCCCGGACCGTGGCGGACGCGGCCACCTACCCGCTGTGCGACGTGTTCGGCGAGATCTGCAAGAAGTGCTCCGTCTCCCTGCCGGACGCGCCGGACGCCTTGTGGCGGGCCGCAGCGTTCACCGCCAGCCGGGCGGTGGCTCTCCGGCGCGCCCAGGCGGACCGGGCGGTGCGCACCTGGCTCGGCTACGCCCGCTATGCAGCCCAGCAGCGGCCCGGGCAGGAGGAGCAGTTCGCCGCCTGGCTCAAGCGGGCCCGCACGGACCGCAAGCTGGCCAAGGACGCCCGGGCGCTGGCGGAGGCCCGCAAGGAGCTGGAGGCCGGCTTCGTCGAGTTCCTGGCCGGGTACGCCGCCGACTGCCCGGAGGTCGACGCCTACAACGGTGCCCGTGATGCGGTGCGCCGCACGGTCGGCAGCCCGGAGCGGCGCGTCTTGGCCGAGGTGACGGCCGCGGTCGCCGGGAAGTCTGCCCGCCGTGCGCAGCGGTACGAGTCGCAGTCGGAAGTCGATGTGTGGCAGTTGGTGTGCGGGGTGTGGCTGGCGGCCCGCTCGCGCGGGATGTGCGCCACCCGCACGGCCGGGCTGGTCCATGACGCGGTGTCGCAGGAGTTGGCCAGGGCGCGCGTCGTAGACGTCACCCGCCTCCCGGCGCCGCAGACCCGGGGCGAGGGGTACGACAGCCCGTCGGCCTGGGCGGATGCGGAGCTGGCGGTGTGGTGGCCGCGCGCGGTCGCCGAGGCCTGCGCGCGGCTGGAGAGCGACTTCGAGGCCGAGTCGGCGCACATGGCGGCGCGGTTGCTGCTCGTCCACGACTGGCCGCTCACGAACGGCCGGGACGCCCCCATCGCCTACCTCGCCGCCTCCCCGGTGCTCGGTCCGCTGGTCCCCTTCGGGTCTCGGCGCCGCGACTGCTTCAGCGACATCGGAGATGCCACCGGCCCCTCCTACTCGGCGGTCATCGCCGCGCCCGGGCACATCGTCGCCAAGCTGGAGAAGGAGCAGGCCAGCCAAGGCGGGCACTACCCGCCCCGGTTCGAGGCCGCGGGGCCCGTCACCGGCCGCCGCCGCACCGACCAGGCCGCAGCCCTGAAGCTGCTGCGCACTGCCTTCCCCGTGCTGTCCTCGGACACTGCCAGCGGCCCGGACACGGTGCCAGCGGCCGTCGAGGAGCAGCGCCGCGCCCGCGCCGCGGCGAGCCACCGGATCGAGCGCGGCGACGCCGACGAGCGAGCGTCTCGGACCGCGGCCGCGCTGAGCGACGGCTATGGCTGCTGGATTCCGGGCGGGAGCGAGGAGACCGCGTTCCTCAAGGAGCTGCACCGGTGGCTGAACTGGCAGGTGCTGCGCCTCGACATGTGGTGCGGGCCCGAGGGCGCCGAAGGCGTCTGGGCGAGCCTGTACGGCACCCTCGACGACGTCGGCGAGGGGGATCTGTTGCTCAAGCCCGGCGGGCAGCACCGCCCGGTTCGGATCCCTCTCAACCGGGTGGTCGCGCTGGTCGGTGCACCTCGCTGGGACCGGGACCATCACCGGGAGGCCCCGCTGTGGAAGCCGTACGAGCCGGTTCCTGTCCCCAGCACCGCCTCCGTCAGTGCAGCGCAGCACCATATGCGCGTTCTGCCCGTTGTCGGCGAAGAGGAGTAACAGGAGTCGCGCACTGGCGCCGGGGCGAAGGCTAGGCGCCCCGGGGGCCTGCTGGACCTCCGTCCCCGTCGGACCCAGATGACGGTCCGCCTGTGCTGGCCCGTACGCAGGGCGGGGCGGCCACTCGGCCGGTTTTCCCCGCGTCAGTAGTCCTGGTCGGGGTCAGAACGCGTCGGATCCGGAAGCGGCGTGGAGTCCGAAGCCTTCGAGGAGCTGCTGGTCCCAGCCGGAGGCTCGCAGGACCGCACGGCGCTCTGGGCTGCCCGGGGCGCCTACGGTTCTTGCCCCGGCTCCCGGGAGCGCTTGCGGGCCGCGACTCGATCGCTACCCCCACTGCCTTGGTCGACTCTTTCCGCCGCCTCGTGGCCGATGGCTTCTTGGGGTGCGACCACCACGGCGGCTACCTCACCGCCGCCCCGCTCCCCGCAGTCGTGTAAGCCACCCGTGTTCGATCGGTTCGGCAGGCGGCGGCATCCGTCTGGGCCGCTCCACGGCTCTCGAGCTCGCCGCCAAGCCAGGCTGCGGGCCTCCCGCGGGACTCCCGCCAACCCCTTGGGAAAGGCGCACAGTTGGCCGACGCTCTCGCCTGGAAGAGTCCAGCGCGTCGGGGAGTGGCCCGAAGAGCCGCCGACAATGCTGAAGGTAACGGCTACCGCCCGCCCTGGCAGCTCGCGAACTCTAGGATCATCGGCGTGAGCATCCACGACTGGCACATTCTCAGCACCCCACCCATCGACAGCTTCGACGGCATGACGCCCCTCGCCAACTACCTGTCTCCCGAATTGAAGGTGGATGCCTTCGACGACCCGCACAAGGTGCAACGTGCCATCAAGGAGTACAGGGAGCGCCTGGACTGGGCTGAAGAGATGAATGCAGGGACGCTACTCGGTTCCCAGGAGGCGGAATTCTCCATCGCGCAGGTCAAGGAGCGTCTGGACTGGGCTGCAGCGGCTCTTGACGCTCTGAAGCGTGGCGGCAGCCACGTGGACTGGGACGGGGACTTCCGACATGAGCCATACGTTGGCGCGCTTCCCTGGCCAGAAAACGCGGGACGCTACCTTCTGGCCAAACAGGGCAATAACGGCACGTGCTTCATCATCAGCCAGGGTTTCACCGTGCCGTTGCCGCAGGACGCTAACCGTTCCGCCCACCAGCACGTGATTGTGCGGCAAGCCTGACCCGGAGCTCATACGCGTGCCGCAGAACGGTTCCGCACCGTACTTGGCCGTACGGCCGACCGCCGACAGCTCGGGCTGAGGACACACGCCCCGAATCCGAGCCCGGTCGCTCTCCAGCGGTACATGATGAACGCCGCACTCGACCAACCGGAGCTGCAGAAGTCCTCGCGGCCGGGCGTCGCCCGGAGGCGGTCTGCGCCCGGCACGAAGCGTCGGCGTGGGGACTCAGCAGACGCCCACGGGGTCACCTCTGCGGTAGCTCCTCGCTGGACATCACCCGGATCGCAGCCTTGGTCAGGGCTTCAGCCCTCCCTACGCCGTACTTCATTTCATGTAGCGCCTGAGGGATCATCCGGAGAACCTTCTGTTGTGTACCGAGCGCGCGATCCTCATGAACCTGCGCCTCGTGCACCGCAAGCAACGCTTCGTGGATCAGTACCGCGACGGCAGCCTTTGTGTGGGCACCGAGTACGGCCGGAACACGGCCCCGCGGCACTGGTGAGAAGCTGTCCGGGGCAGAGTCCTCGGAGAACAGGTCCAGCTGTTCCGGTGACTGGTCCGCTCCTGGTGTGGAGGTGCTCCCGTGTGCTTGGCCGCCGCGGGCGAGTTCGCCGATCCTGCGGTGCACCAATTCCGCCACCTCACGGGCCGGCAGGTCCTCGGCGCACACGATGTCGTTGGACGTGACGGCGGGCAGCGGGTCCTCACGTACGCGGATCACCACGTAGCCCGCGGCCGACAAGTCGGCAGTCTTGTCCCGGTCCTTCTGGAGCCGGTCCTTGTGCCAATACGCACCGTCGTACTCCACCACCACCGCCGGCCTACCAGGCAAAAGCATGTCGACCCGCCAGGCGCGCATACGCCGCACACTGCTATCAATTGTGCAGCGCGGGACCGAGGCCGGACTCTCCAGCTCCCGAAGCCTCTCGCGCAGCGCCGTGAAGACATCCTGCTCCCGGCGGGAGACTCCTCTCTTGGCACACCGAGGACACCCGGTCCCAGCGGCATGCCGGTTATTGACCGAGGTCCTCCACCGGTGATTCTCGTCGCGGCTGCAGCGCCACCAAACGCTCAGCATGGACGTCAGCTTTTCCTCGAAAGGCAGCTCGGGCGGATTCTCCGCGTGCCCCGCGTCGTATTCGCTCAGCAGATCAGGACGCATGTACGCCCAGCATCTGTTCACGGCCCAGCCAGCCTCCATCAGGGCGTCCGCCCACGCCTCGCGGGCCTCCCCCAACCGGCGTCGCTGCTGCTGACGCCATTGCCCGTAGTCGTCCACCGGTAACTCGTCGCGCCCCTCAGCCAGGAACACCGCGCTCAACGTCTGTTCCTGGCCCCGGATCCAGTCGGCAGCGACACGCCACTCTGCGACGGCGGCTTCTGCGCTCAGGCTGGCCCTCCGCCGCGGAAAGGGAAAAGTGGCATCAAAGTACACACGTCCGTCATTCATCATCGTCGGGTCTATCAGATACCACGGACAACGAATGACGCCCCGACCAGCGTGGGCCCCAGGGGGCTCCGGCCGATACAAGGCACGCCGGCCCAGAGTGACAGCACGGGCCGGGCGGCGAGGGCGGCAAGGCCCCGGTGTGGGGGCGGCCAAGAAGGGTCTGTGCACCCGAGCAGTCAGTCAACCCGCCAGCCCGGGCCCCCCGTTGTCTCCTGTCAGGAGGCTGCGGGCGGCAGGGCCGCGTCCAGGGGAGGGCAAGGTGGCCACGGGCCTCCACTCTCCGTGGAAGACCTGGCCGCTTCCAGTGCGGGCGAAGGGGCGCATCTTGGCAGCTGCGTCGCCGAGGGCTCGGAAAGCTGCAGCAACTTCTGGCGCGTTCGCCAGGGCCTGGTCTGCGCCGTGGGCGGTGAGCTGGAAGGGCAGTTGGGGCCGGTTCTTCGGTCCGCGTGCCGGGAACAGGTACGTGGTGGCCGTGGCGCCATCGGGCTGGATCACCTCGATGCCGACGGTGGCGATCTGAGGGGCTTGGTTGTTGCGGCTGACTGCCTGCACGACGAAGTAGTACGGGGCGGTGGCATCCGTATTCGGCAGCGAGGCGGCGACGGTGAGGGGTGCGGTGAGTACTCCGCCGTCGGTCCAGCGTGCGGCCAGGAGGTCGACTGCAATGTCGAGGGATTCCTTGGGCGCGGGAGGGAGCAGCCCCTTGGCGTTGAGGAGGTTGATCATCCTGTCGTACGCGGGGAGGAAGTGGTCCCGGGCCTGGCATGCCTTCCGGTTAAGTTCGTTGCGTTCGGCGCTGGTGCCGGGATGGTTGATCTCCAGGACGTCCTGTCCTTCGTCGGAGATATCGGTCATGCCATTGAGCTCGTAGCAGAGAGCGCCGAGGGCTGCGACGAGTTCGTGGTGGGCTGCCTGGAGTTCAGGGTCGACGTAGTCGGGCCGGTCGGTCTCCAGGGGGCGGTGGGCGTCGCACACCGGGTCGCTGACGGTCAGCGGGACCTTGAACATCGTCTCGGCGTCCTGGAACCAGCGAAGCCACAGACCGTCGAGCGGGAGGAGACGGAGTAGCCGCGCGGCCTTGTCCACGTCTCCGGCGTGTGGCTCGGCGGGGGCGGGCTGGGCAGAGCGGTTCGCGGGTTTCGGGGGCCCGGCTGCCGTCCGTTCCCCGGCTGCGTCCTTCCGCAGCGCCCACCACCAGGAGATTCCCCTCTCCGGGACACCGTTCTTCCGGGCCCGGGACTCGAGCAGTTGGATCAGGTACCGGAAGGAGGCGTCGTCCTCGGGGGCGCTCTCCCCCTTGAGCCAGCTGCTGAGCTTGCTCTTGCCCAGCTTCACGGCCGGGGTCTGCCTATTGCCCTGCTGCTCGATCCGTGTCAGTGAGAGACCGGAGGCCGCCTTCAGCTTCCGCAGTTCCCCGGCCAGCCGGTCACGTGCCGACGACTCTCCCATGGGTCTCCCTGTTCAGTCCGAACTTCCGGTGAACAGTATCTTCGCCCGCTCTGGCCTGGGCTGACGTCTGTTCACCGGTTCAGGCAGCTCGCTGAACACCCCGGCCTTCCGGCTCCCTTGCCGATATCGGCACCACGGCAACATGAGGGAGCAGAAGATGAAGATCATCGTGAAGCGGAAGCAGGACCGGCAGCACGAGGGCCGGCGTGGTCGCAGGATCACGGCGGAGGCGAAGGCGGTGGGTGGGTGGATCGTGTCGGGAGTGTCATCCGGGGTCGTCCGGGAGATCCTGCGGTACGCCCTGGACCTGTGGCTGCGGCAGTGACCGGCTCGCCACCCGCGGCGGCCCGTCCTGCGGGGCGCCTTGTGCGGGCCTGGCGCGGCCGCTTCGCCCCCGGGCGGGTTCGGCTGGCTCCCGCCGTTGGCCTTGAGCTGTACGTCCAGCGGTTGGTCCTGCTCAGGTACTGGTGTGGGTCTCCATCGTGCCCGGGCCCGGCTGGCGGCCGCCGACAGCGGCCCGGCACCGGTGCCGGCGGCCGTCGAGGAGCAGCGCCGCGCCCGCGCCGCGGCGTGCGACCGGAGCTGGTCGTGGAGGTCGGCGTCGACGTCGCCCGGGACATCGCCGGACGCTGGCGACATCCTGCGCGATGGCGCCGGGGCCGCCCTGACCTCACCCCCGACGATGTCCCACGATTCGAGAGAGGGGCAGTGGGGGACTGAGGAGAGCGGTGGTGCCAGCCGGAGTCATGTTGACACGGCGTGGTCGGTGCCCTGCGGTGGGAGTGGCGGATAGCGGATGATGTCGACCAGCAGTTTCGGGACTTCGGTGGAGCGGTAAGGGGCGGTTCATGACGCAGGCCCAGGTGGCGAGCGAGCGGGTGGCGGGGCGGGTGTGGACCGTACGTCTGGATGCTGCGGGGCGCGGCGTGGCGGCGGTGAGGGTCACCTGCAGTCGGCCGGCTTGTACACCGCAGCGCCTGGATTCGGCCGCTGTGGGGCGGTCTTTCGCCACTGCACATCTGAAGGCCCACCTGCGGGCGGCGGGAGGGCCGCGGCGGGAGGCAGCGTGTGCGTGCCGCGCTGAGGGGTGCCAGTCGCACATCGAGAGGGCCGGTCAGGGCCCTGCGGGTGCGGGCTGGCGGTGCGGAGGGGCGGTCGTGCTGGCCGTGGTCACCGATCCGGTGGGGCGCTGGTGGCGGGCGTGGGAGTGCTGTGCGCGCTGTGCGGCGGCCCATCCCGCCGCGCGTGTGGTGGCCACCGCCTCTGGCGCGGCGCCGTCCTCTGCCCCTGGCGCGGGTGAGGTTCCCGCACCGTCCCGTAACGCCGAAGGCGTGGTGGGGGTGCCCCACTTCTCTGCCGCCTCGCCGGCTGCTCCGGATAGGGATGTGGTCGGCGGGGATCGGCTGCCCGCGCCTCGATCGGGTGTGGCCGCGCCAAGGCCGCGCCGGGCCAGGCGGCAGGGAAAGATCGCGCAGCGCCTGGTGCCGCATGATCTGCGGCCTGTGGTCCTGCGCGACGAGCTCATCGAACTCGGTGATGCGTTTCGTGCCTATCAGCAGGCCGGCGAGACCGACTTGGCGTTGCTGGCCAGGCTGCACGATCGCAAGGCGCTCGCCTTCACCACCTGGGCGGACGTGACGGGCGACGGGAGCCTGCGGGCCGAGGCGCGGCGTGCGGAGCAGGCTGCGGCCAACGCCCGGCTTCAGCATGAGCAGCGCACCGGTGAGGGAGCCGAGGGGGCCGTCACGCGTGTGCTGACCGCACCGGCCCAGTGGGAGCACGCGCGGGCTGTGCTGGGCTATGTCCGGGATCACGCGCCGGTTCCGGGTCCGGAGGGTCGTCTGCTGGTGCTCATGCTGTCGTTGCGCACCGCGTGCACCGGCAGCGGTAACGTCACCAGCCTGGATGTGAACGGCTGGCCGCTGGGCGATGCGGAACAGGTCCTGCAGGGGGTCGTCGACGCGGGCTGGCTGCGGCTGCCCGGGACCGTGGCCGATCTGCTCGCCTCCGGCTCCGACAACCCCACCCACGTCATCGTGCCCTCGCTCCTCCCCCGGGACGGCGGCCGCGGGCCGTTCGGCTTCGGGAAGTCGATGCGGGCCAAGCTGTCCGGGTGGGCGCAGAAGGTCGTGGGCGAGCGCACGCTGCGTAAAAAGAAGCTGCCCGCCGCCGCGCGGCTGCTCGCTCTTGCCTGTGCCGCGCACAGCGGCGGCGATGGGCGGCTGGGGCCCTTCGGCCGAGGCCTTGAGGTCGAGGCGCTGGCGGCGCTGTGCGCCGTCGAAGCCGCTCAACTCGATGAGCTGATGGAGCAGTTGACAGCCGTCGAGTGGCTCACGGACGTCGCGGTGACCGAAACGCACGTCACGGGCAGGCTGTGCGAGCGGGTCCTTTCCTTCAGCTGCCCTGTACCGGCCGGAAACGGTGCCGGTTCGGCCGGTGCGTGACGCGCCACTTCGCCGCCGTGCGCGCGGGTAGATACGGGCGAGGTGCGGACACGGGCGGGTGTCATGGCCTGCAAGGATGCCGACAGCGACGGCGCGCTGGCCGAGGAAGGAGCAGGACAACGTGGGCGGCATGCCGATCCAGGACCCTGACGAGGGGGACGAGGACGGGACGCAGTAGCCGTGGGTGCTCGGGCGTAGGGGTAGCTGGTCGCCACGCCGTCGGCGTAAACGAGCCAGTGCGAGACATTCGCGGCGCGGGCCACGCCGGTGAACGTGACGGGCTCGTCAGGCACCCCGGGACCACCCTTGCCAGCAGCGAAGAGCCGGGTGATGCCCCAGAGGGGCGCGCGGGGTTCACAGCCACGGCCTTCCCGGTCGTCGCGCCGCCGGTGGTGGCGACGGAAAGAATGATGAGGTGCTGAGGTGAGGCCTCTGAGCACTCGGCCCTCCGCCGAAGGCGGAGAAAGTGCGCCCTTCCCGTTCCACGCTCTGCGAGTTCCTCCCCGGTACCCTTCCGCGCCGCTACGTCCTCACCTGCGCCGACCTCTGGTAACCGCCACCGGCAGGCAGGACGCCAATGCCGGCCGCTACCGGCGGGTCAGGCAGTGCGGGAGTGGAGCTGGATGACCGTGCGCTGGCCGGTCGCGCGCTCGCCGAGGCGGTAGATGGGGGAGTTGGAGAGCTTGTCGACGAACTCCAGCCAGCCGTCCTCGACGAGCTGGCCGCGGACGCGGGAGAACAGGCTCGGCGTCCAGCCCAGCCATTCCTCCGCCAGCTCGCGAGCCGTCTTTCGCACCGCGCCGCCCGGCTCTTTCGGCATGATTGCGTACAGCTGCAGCAGGAGGCGCTGGTTGGGGGTGAGGTCTTCGGAGCGGCGCAGGACCTCTCGCGCCAGTACCTGCGGATCGTCGGCGGTCATCACGACACGTCCCCCCTTACAGGCCCGTTCCCGAGGCCTGGGATGTCGGGCGGGTTGTACGCCCGGATGGCTTCGCGCTGCTCGGCGGAGGACCCCTGACTGGCGAGGTAGGGGGTCACCTTGTAGAACTTCTGGCGGCCGAACTCCTCTACGAAGAAGAGCAGCCGACGCTTGACAAGGGTGCGGATGATCCTTCCCAGCGCGTCGCCCGTCATCCCGTTGCGCTCGGCGATGTACGCCGTGGTCTTCATGACGGGCTTGTCGTATCCCGGCGTGGCTCCCACGAACCACTGCAGGATCCGGAACTCACGGTCGGTCAGGCCGCCGTCTTTCTTGGGCACCGCGGCCAGGGCCTCGAGCCGGTCGTTGTCGACGGTGCTGTAGGAGCCGATGTAGCCGAAGCGGGTCTGCGGCTCGCCGCGGCCCTCGTGCCGTTGGTGCGCGGAGCGCGGCATCGGGAATCTCCGGTCCCTCGACATGTCCCATGAGTACAGGCGTTACGTTACCTCGCGCAGGATCCGTGAACTAGCAGGACATGTACTCCTAGGTCATGTATGCCGGTCCGTGGATCCGGATATGCGGACTGACCAATCGGAATGAAGTGGTCCGTGAGCCGGTATAGGGCGGTCCCCCAACCGGCATATCCGATCTTGGAACCGGTATCCAGATCGGCAATTCCCCAGGTCAGTGGGCATTCTGGCGCGGCCCTCTCTCTATACGTACAGGACTGGTGCCAGCCCTCGGGTCGTACGTTCACAACATTCCCGCGCCCTCCGGCGCGTCGCGCGCCCTTCCCTGTTGACCAGCCCGAACGGACCTGCTGGCGGCCTCAGCCACAACCCGTGCAGGACTGCGCCGCGGCACTCGCGATCTGGCCGGCGGGAGGCCACCCAGCCGTGCGGCCGGTCACGGCCTCACGGCGGCACCTCCCACCGGTCCCAGCCACGCTTCCTGGCTTTGTGCCGTCACGGCCCGAGCCACCCGAGACTCAGCAACGCTGATGCTGTCCACGAGCCGCACCTGCGTACGGCGCCGCACGCGAAGCGAGGTCAGCCACCCACCCTGTGCCCACCGGCATTAGCCCGCCCAGACGCGCGAGGCGCGGTCTCGGCCACGAGGCGGAGCGTGCACACTGAGTCCGCTACACCGTGGGCCAGGCCAGGGGCCCTCGCAGGGCAAGGAGCGGGGAACGGCGGAAGGTTGGTCGCCGTCGTTCGCGTCCGTGAGCGGTGTCTGTGCCCGGGCCGCGGGGATCTCAGCCTGGGAGCCTGTCTCCCGTTCGACGGCGCGAGGAACTCCGCGACGTTCTCCGGGTGTTCGCGCGAGTCGAGCTGAGTGGCTTTGCGGTCCACACCGAACGATGGGGCCCGCGGCGGAAGGAGAGGTCGGTGGGGTGTGGGCAGGTCCGGGCTGCGCCCGGAACGGGCAACGAGGTCAGCGGCGCATGAGTGACGCCGAACCGGCCCGGAGGGATGGCGGGTGGGTGTCACGCGAGTAGGCAGCGCTGAGAAGCTGAAGCGGGAGGGGGCGGTATCGGGGTATCCCGACGGGCGCCACCCCGCTGGCTCGGGGTTCTACTCAGCCAGGCCCTGCAAGCGCTGGGCGCAGGAACGCATGGCTGCCGCTGCGAGTTCGAGGAAGTCTTCCGGCAGTTCCTCATCCAGGCGTTCGGTGGAGAGCCGGTAGCTGATGAGCACCGTTGCGAGCACAGCGGCATCGCGGGCCGCCGCCAGTACGGGGTCGTCCGGATTCGTCTCGGTGCCACCGGCCGCCCGGGTCAGGGAGCGCTCCAGCCGCCCAGCTCTGAACTGGTGCACCAGCAGCGGTGAGATCTGCTCGGGCAGAACCTCCTCCAGCACCTGGTCGGCCACCGCCTCCGCCCGCGCGGCGATCTCGTTGTTCATGGTGTCGATCTCCGCGCCGAGTACGCACGCTTCGGCCGCACCGACCAGGCCGTTGGCCATCTCCAGCTCGTGCACCGCGGGCGGGCGCTCGGGGTCTGCCAAGAAGTCGAAGCCGAGCAGCACCAGCGCCTGCCGCAGCCGGTCGGCTCGCTCACTCACCACGTCTCTCCCCAGGGAATTCGGCGTTTCGCGCTTCACCTTCTCCCCGGCCTCGGCGGCCGGGGCCGAACCACGCGGTCTGTTCACCCGGCTGGCTTCGCCCCATGGCCACCGCCGTGGCCAGTACGACCCGTATCCGGTCGCCGCGCACCAGATGACCGGTTTGGGGCGCCATCGGATGTCGTCGGCCCTAAGGCCCGTTGGCTCTAACAAGGACAACAGGGAGGGAGCGGTTACAGTCGCGGCGGGGGCCGGAGCCACTGGCATTGGCTCCAGCCCCCTCCTGCGCGTGCCAGACCGTCAGGTACTGCGCTTCCCGGGCACCACGCGTGCGAAGTACTCCTCAAGGGTGTCTTCGTCCAGCTCACCGTCCATGGCCAGCGACCGGAGCAGTGCCCTGCCGGTCGCCTGGGCCGGGGTGCCCCAGCGGCTGTGCGCCTCGCGCATGATGTCTCCGATGCACCGCTGGGCGGAGTCCGGGTGGTGCCGTACGAACCAGTCGAGCATCTTCGCCACCGGTGTCGTCAGGTTGAGGTCCCACCAGGTGTCCTTGGGCGGCTCCGTCCCTGCCTTGCGCGTCTGCCTCTTCGTGCGCAGGCCGATCATGTGGGCGAAGTCGTCGAGGACGGCGTGCCGGATCGTCGGGCCCAGGATGCGGGTGGGCAGAATGCGGTCCAGGCTGGCCGCGACGCTCCAGGCCAGGGAGTCGGCGACCTCGCGTACCGACGCCTCGTTGCGCTGCCGCAGGATCCACCGCTTGCGCACGTCCGGCCGGTCCCACAAAGTGCCGTGGAAGTCGGCGGCGAACCGGTCGCGGACATCGGCGGCGCCTGGCGACAGGTCGTGGCGGTCGCCGGCGGACATGGCAGCTCGCACCCCTTCGGCGGAGCGTCGGCGGGCTTCCGCCCAGTCCTCCGCCACCGGCTGCGACCACTGCGCACGGCCGCCGACGCTTGCCTGCGGCATCGGCACGTCGCTGGAGCTGCGTGAGATGTAGGCCCGCAGGGAGGAGGCGGTGATGCCGCCCAGCGCGGCCATCTCGGGCACGCCGAGCAGTTGGCCGCCGGTGAGTTCGGGACTGGCCAGGTCGACGACGCACTGGTCGAGCGGCAGCGCGTTGCCCTGCTTCTGGTGCTGCTTGGCCCACAGCGCGAGGTGGTCGAGCCAGTTGTCCAAAGCCGGTGCCTTGGGGTCGAAGGCGGCGACCTTCTGCACGTGCGCCCGGGCGGGGTCGGCGCGGCCGTCGAGCATGTCGGCGGCGGTGACGGTGGCGGCGGCGCGGGCTTTGCGGCGTTCGTAGTCCTCGGTGACCGGATCCCAGATCTGCCCGGGCCGGTACCAGGTGGCGCCGTCCCACCAGTAGCCGCCGACGCGGAACAGCAGTTGGTCCGCCGACCACTCGGAGTGCATGGAGGAGGTGGCTCCGTCGCTCATGAGGAGCACGGTCCGGCCGTGGTCGGGGTGGTAGCGGACCGCCCAGCCGAGCTGGCGGTTGAGGGGATCGGTGGTGAAGGCGTGATAGCCGTCGCCGCGGTGGTTCTCGTCGAAGCGGCCCCACATGCCCTGCCCTTTGTTGCGGCCGACGGCTTCGATGGCCTCCGGGCCGTCGTCCAGAGGGAGATGAGAGTCGTCGACGAACGGCAGCCCGGGGACCGGATGGTCGGTCCGGGTGCCGTTGGCGAACGGGCGGATGTCGTAGACCAAAGTCTTACTCTCTTCCTTCGCTTAGTGCTGCTTTCTTGTGTAGCACTTCTAATGCTCCGTTATACATGACTGGCAAACTCTTCGGCACAGCGCTTTTTGGCCAACCGTCAGCTTGTGTGTCCGCGACTGGCGGGTGCGCCGGATGAGAGCCCGGGCTACTGCGCGCCCTGGACCGCACCGCCCGTCTCTCGCCCCGCTACAGACCAGTTAGACCCAACGGGTCCAACCGGCTCCGCCCTCCCCCGCGCGCGGGGCCTTCGCCTGTCTGTCGTGAGACCGGACCGCAACGCGCTGGCCTGCGAAGAAGAACAGTCGTGGAACCCGCGGGACCGTCCATCGTGTGGGCGCGGGCCGAATCCCGCCGAACGCGCCCGGGCAGGGGCCACCATGGTGGCGTACCGCCCGCCCACCACAGGAGAACCGCGCCCGTGATCCGCGCCCACCGCCGGCCCAAAGGCAGCGCCGTCCAGCTCGGTGCCGCCACCCCCGGCCTGCCCGGCCTGCTCGGCGTCTGGTCAGCCGACGACGACCGCGACGACGAGGACCAGAAGCACGAGCCCGCCATCGCCCGCACGACCGAGACGAGGACCGCATGACGACCGAGCACCGCGGCGCCGCAGGCCCGCACACCGAGTACGACGGCCTGCCCGTCCTGCACGCCACGGAGACAGGCCTGCCGCTGCTGCACCCGTACGGACCGGTGGCTGCGGGCCGCTCCGTCACGCCCGGGGGCGGACGGCTCACTTTGCGACAGAACGCTGCCCACCACCGGGTCACGCTGGACCACCTCGGCTGTCCCGCCCAGCTCACCGAGGAGAAGGACGCGGCCTTCCGGCGGCTCGCGCTGGCCATGGAGGGACGCTGCCTGCAGGCCGGATGCAGGCACCGCGCCGCCTACCAGGGCGGCGTCCTACGCAGCTTCGAGTTCCCGACCGGGAGCATCGAGCCCACCGCCTTCGTGCGCGCCCTGCTCGCCATCGAGCTGGGCGACTACGGGCCCGTCGACCGGCTCGCGGACACCACGCGAGACCTGGTTGGGCTCCCCCGCCCGGGGTGCGAGGAAGACCAGGCCGATGGCGGTTAGGTCTGTCAGACCCAACGGCCCCAACCGGCTCAGCCTCGGCGCCCGCTGGGGTCGTCCGCGCTATAGCAGGAGCTGTTCAGCCCGCCCATGAGCCGCAGGACCTCGCCGCAGCCTCGGCAGCCTCGGCGGCGGGCAGGTCGGCGTCGTCGCGTCCAAAGACTGGGTGCGGGCGGCGCAGCCGGGCGGCGAGGGCCGGGGGGCCCAGGTCGGCGGCCGCTGCGGTGAGCTGCTGGCCGTTCGGCGTGGCCTCGGTGAGCTTGGGCTTGGACGACGTGGCGGCGTGTGATGGATCGGTCTTTGCCGCGCCCCTACTCGATCAGGCATTGGGCCTGCTACCTGGAGAGCCGCCACCTGCGCCTGGGGGCGGCCTGGCGCCTCGGGGCGAGAGTCATGACACAAGACCAACCGAACTTCTCGGCGAGCCGGTCGAATCGCTCGGACTCCGCGAGGTGAACACCCAGCAGGGTGGCCGCAGTCTCGATCTCGCGCTCGATCGCTGACGAGTAGTCGAGCCTGCCCGTGCGGTCTCCGGGCTGTCGGTACAGACACCGTGCCAGGCCACGACAGATGAGATGTCTGCGACGTGAACCGGTGGTGCCGGCCGGAATCCGGATGGCGACACTTCCGCCTGCTCGGTTTTCCAGGGCTCCATTGATGATCACGTCATCCGTGGTGTCCACCCTGATGGGATAGCCGAGATGCTGCTCGAAGAAGGCAATGAGATCTTCGGCGCGCCCCATGGGAGGAATTCGCAGGTCCCGCAGTGTGGCCAGCGCCCATTCCCATTCGGGTGGCCTTCTCGACCGCAACAGCACAGCCGCACTCCCTTCGTCAGCCCCGGTGACTGTCGATGCTCTCACCTGCGCATTCAACAGGATTATGCCGGGCTGGCCAGCGGCCGGAGCCGCACTGTCGGCATCACGCGTGCAGCGCACGATAGAAGCGCGC
Organism: Streptomyces sp. NPDC037301; assembly: GCF_055602785.1. Lineage (NCBI taxonomy): Bacteria > Bacillati > Actinomycetota > Actinomycetes > Kitasatosporales > Streptomycetaceae > Streptomyces > Streptomyces sp. NPDC037301. The sequence continues at coordinate 6,901 of NZ_JBVJWD010000052.1, read as the reverse complement.
GGCAATGGCGGGCTTCCGTGTTCAGCCGGGCACGCGCGCCTGCTTCCCCCGCCGCTCGCCCATGCTTGACCGAGTTCCCGCGGCGGCGAGGCGCGCGGCGTCACATCGGGCCTGTGCCCTGGCGACGGCGAGGCGGTCGGGACCGGCCCTTTCCGGCTGCGCTCGGACAACCAACCGAAGGTAAGTCCTACGCCCCCGGTTGCCCCCCTTCCGTGCGAAGGCCGCGATGTGGTCTTCCCCGCGCGCGGTCGTGTAGGACACTCGAAGTCCCGACCTGGAGGACAAGTGTGAGCGCCCAGCCTGAGAGCCCGCGGGACCGCCGGATCCCTGCCGTTCCGCACACCATCAATGCCATTGCTGACGCCCTTGGCGGGGCCGACAGTGCGCGCTTCAAGACCGAGGTTCTCGCCGCGGAGGAATCGGCCGTGCCTGGAGTGATGCGCCGCTGGTGGAAGACAGCCATGATCAGTCGCGTTCCTGAGGCTGCCCGTAGCCGTGCGAACGCGGAGAATGGACGCTCGTTGCTGTCCGTCGACGAGCTCATCACCCGCATCGACGTCGCATGAGCTGGAGCGTCTGGACCGAGGAGATTCCCGCACGGACCGTCCTGGACATGCCTGCGGACCTGCGGAGGAAGACCGCGAACTTCCTGAGGGCACTGGCGATCGAAGTCGGAGGTGCGCTCGATCTCGGGCGGCGCCCGCCGGGTGACTCGATGGACGACATCGGAGTCCGGCACTCACTGGAAGTGCCCGGCGAGCCGGTCATCATCGAGTACATGATCATGAGAGAAGCGAAGGAGATCCGGGTTCCTGTCCTGGTCTGGTTCCACTGACGGCTCTCTCCGGTCTCCAGGGGCCGGAGTGCCCTTGCCGCCCGCGTGCGGTGCCGGCTGGCGGAGCGACAGGACAGCGTCCCGGCTGGTGATCCTGGCGGCTACCAACCAGGCGTACTGGTCGGGGCCGTTGTGCCAGAGTGACCGGGCAAGATGGCAGGCGTTGGATGGGGGCAAGTGTTCGTCGTGGTTGGGGACTTCCAGTACTGCGGGGGAAGGACCTGGTGCGCGCCGGGGTGAGGGTCGGCTCGATTCCACTCATACCTCGCACCGGCTCGACTACCCGCCCAAGGCGGCGACGGCGATGTAGCCCCGGTCAGCGACCAGCACGATTTCTGGGCAACCAACCTCCTCAAGGCGGGCCACCCCCGCGATGACCGGCTGTCGCTACCTCGCACCGGCGGTGGCCTGCCTCAGCCGACAGCTCCCAGTGAGGTCCCCCTCTACGAAGGGACGCTGGCGCGCTGGGTGTCGATCTCATCGGTCAGTTCTCGGGCGAGCTCGGGGAATCCGGCGTACTCCAGCTCCCACACAGCCCAGTCGCGGCGGGCCTGAACACGCTCGGGTTGGCCTGCGTAGATCATGTGGGCAACCTGGTCGAACACGACACGGGTGAGCATGGACGCGAGCGCGTAGGGGGTGAGCTCGGCGTTCTGGGAGTGCGGATTGCGGTCCGTGCGCGGACCGTCAGGATGCTCCATGCAGTAGATGGCACGCAGCGCGCCGGCCCGGAGCTCTTCAAGGGCTTTGCGTTTCTTGCGACGGGCCCACATGAGCGCTCCCTTGACCGTGAGTGTCCTGTCCCGGGTCCCCAGGCTATCCGCGCTACGGGGGCTGACGGGATCCTTTTCGTCGAGCTCCAGACGCTCTCAGGGGCTGGTGCCCCTGTGGTGCTGTCGTGCCTCGCTCGCGAAACGGCGGTACCAGCCCGGTGAGTACACCCCGCGCTCCGTCACCCGGGCCCAGGCAAGCACGGAGCCGCCCACGGTCAGAGCGGCCACGCCCACCGCGCCGCCACACCACAGAGCCGCTCGCCGCGCTCCGTCGGGCCACAGCGGAAGGGAGATCGCCATGCTGCCAGCTGCCGTGAGACCCGCGGCGCAGACCACCAGGATCTGCCACCACCGCGAACCCAGAGCCCACCAACTGCGCATCACATGCCATCGATTGAGCACGCGGACACAGTATCGAGTCGTTGCGTCGGCGGGCGGGCACAGCCGGGCGGGGGCCGGGTAGCGCGCTCTGTGGTGGGGATTGTGTCTCGTGCGCACCTGGCGTGTCAGGGGATTCGGCCGGCCTTCGGCACGGGCTCCCCGTTGCGTAGGCGTAGCGCCAAGTGCGCCGCTGTCCGGCACCAGGGCCAAAGCCGTAAGCCGTTGTCCGTGCAGGGTGCGAGCATCTGTGCGTGCGGCTGGGAAGCCGCCGTGGATAGAGCGGGAAGAGGGAGAACGGCGACGATGGTGAACTACAAGCTCCGGTGGGTGCAGGACGGCAAGAGTCGTACGTCGGCGGTCAGCTACGACCTGCCGAGCGCCGAGGCGCGCAAGCAGCGGCTGGAGGGGGAGGGCGCAACGGACATCGAGATCCTGAAGGTGAAGCCCGGCCAGTAGGCCGGTGTTCACCGCTCCGCAGGCCGGAGGAGCGTGCCGGCCCGGGCGGAAATGCCGGGCCGGCACCGGTAGAGATCAGCTCCAGGGGCCGAGCCGATCCGGGACGTCGTCGAGCGCGTGGTTAACGAGGGAGGCTAGGTTCATCCCGTAGCGGGTGCCGCCATGGATGAATGTGGTGGTGTAAGCCGTGCGGTCACGGCCGGGAAGGTCGGCGGCCCGGTAGGCGGCCAGCTGGTCGGCCCGCAGCAACTGGGCGACGGCGATGTAGCCCCGGTCAGCGACCAGTACAAGCAGTACAGGGCCGTCGATCTCCCGACCGACGGGGTGGGCGTCCCACCAGTAGTCGTCGGGGACCAGGCTGTGACCGCGCTGGTGCCGGGCAACGACCGTCACCTTGATGCCGTCGCGGAGCGGACCGATGACGACGTGAGCCGAGTGGCCGTCCCAGGTGGCGCCCAGGGCCGCAGCGGCGGCGCGGCGTGCGACCGCGGTGACGGTGTCCGGTGCGGGGTGCTCATCGGCGGTCAGGAGGGTGCGCAGGCTGCCGGGGCGTACATGGACCGGGCGGCGGGCGACGACCAGGACGTCATTGCGGATGCGGTGATCGTCGGACTCGGTGATGCCAGGGTGCCAGCGGCGGTGCGCGCGGACATCGGTGAGGAGTTCGCGCGCGCCCTGGTTGTCGGCAGGGTTGAGGTAGAGCAGCCTCAGCAGGACAAGTTCGGCGGAGTTGAAGCGGCCCATGCGCCACAGGAGTACTGGGACCTGCCGGGAGTCAAAGGTACGCCGAGTTCGACTCCTCACAGGCGACTGAACAGTCCGTCGCGGATGCCGTTGACCATGCTCTGCCACCGTCCCTCTGTCGCGAATGTCCGCCTGCCTGCGTACTCGCGTATGTCAGAGGCAGGTACGGAGGAACGTGCAGAGCCTGTGGCTGCCGGATGACACTCATTGCCATGCGAGATGATGGGGCAGTGGGGCCGGTGAAGGAGATGAGGTCGCCGAACTCGCCGTCATGGCGCTGCAGAAACAGGCTTCCGAGGTGGGCGTAGGCGTCGATGTCGCGGGGCTCGTCACTGACGATGCGGCGCAGTTCTGCTTCGTAGGACTCCAGATCAGCGGTGGCCCGCTGAATATCGAGGGCGTCATCGAGAGGCACTGGGTATCGGCCGGGGTACGGGTCGGGCATGCAGTAACGGGGCAGAACGCCGTCCTCGGCCAGCCGGTCCAGCCACCAGCGGGCGGCGATCTCAGCGTCCTTCCGCGGCCCCGGCGAGATACCGGCTTCGTTGCCGTCCGGGTTGGGACTGTCCTCGGCATCTTCGTCGAGGTCATCGTCCACGTAGTCCTCATCGCCCTCCTTTTCCCAGGTGTGGAGGACCTCGTCGGGGTCGAAGTCGCCGTCCTCGGCGGCTTCGACTACTCCAGCGCCGTGGGCACGCTCCAGGGCCTCGTGAGCCTGGTTCGTCCGTGTGCCGGGCAGGGCGTGCATCAGCGGATGGTAGGCGTCGGGCCACAGGTGGCCGGCCGCGAGCGGGCTCCACATCGCGTAGTCCTGCTGCATCAGGATGCGCAGTGCCAGGTCGAGCCCGTGGTGGTCGAGGCGGTCTGGCAGTTGGCCGGCCTCGCTGGTACTGGTGACCTTCTGAAGCGCCTTCTGATAGCCGATCTGGGTCTCGGCATCCAGGAGACGGGCGAGCCGGTTCGGCTGGGTCCGCTGGGCGCGGCGCTGTGCGGTGGGGCGGTGGACATGAGGCTCCTTGAACCCGGCTTCGCGTACCGCACTGCCCCACCTCAGTGCGACGCCAAGCCCAGGGGTCAGGTCGCCGTCTGCACGTGCATCACAGGTCGTACCGGTTCGAGCGTCCGCTCAGTTCACCCGGGCAGTCAACGGTGGGGATGACCGGCGGGACCGCACACCGTGGGTGCGGGCTGGAACCCCATGCTCGTGGGCAACAGTCGGCTGGCGCAAGGCCGTCGCGCGAATTGGGCCGATCATGAACGATGCGGGGCTGGAGCGCCGTATCGCGAGCGGTTGCGATCGGGCCGGTCGGCATCCGGCAGCATCCCTCCGGGGAAGGACTCTTGAACGGGCGCGGGCGGGGCAGTTGGCTCGCCTGGACGTCACGGCATCGCGTTCACCCATCGGCCCGGCCTTCCTCCAGCACCGGCAACTGAGCCTCGCCGGTCAGCTTGCCGATGCGTCGCCGGATGGCCTTGAACATCTCGGCGCGATCCCTTTCCGGGTAGTCGACACGGTCATAGCGCAGCTGAAGCGCGGCGGTACCGTCGGGTGCCTTCAGCAGTACCAGGCCGAGGCTCTCGCCGGGCGCCAGGTCGCGGTGCCCGCGCAGTTCCAACGGCAAGCCGTTCGTGGGGTCGGTCAGCGCTTGCACCAGCTCCGCCCGCCGCAGGCCCGTGTCGGAGAAGTGGTCCAGCTCCAGAATCCACCATTCCCCCAGCCGCGACTCGTGGCCGGTGACGACCTGGGGGACGGCGACCGTGTGCAGGAGGCCGAGGCGGCGCAGCAGTCCGCTGGGGAGCCAGGCTGCGTCGCGCCACGTGGACTCGTAGACCAGCGGATGGTGTTCGGCGTCCCACTGTTTCTCGTAGTCGGTGAAGCCTTCCGTTCGCCAGCAGGCCTCGCCTCCGTCTTCCTCGACGCGCCGGGCGAGGGCGGCCTCGGCCTTCTCGAAGGAGCGGCGGGAGGGGCCGGTCAGCTGGAGGCTCGTCGGCTGTCCGAGGCGCCGGAGTTCGATGCCTCTCTCGGAGCGCGCGCAGATGCGGACTCCGTTCAGGCCGTAGATTTCGTCCACGTCCGTGTAGTTGCGCGGGATGCGGCGGGGTAGCAGTCCGCTCAGCAGGGTGTCCAGGCTCCTGGTGCTCTCCAGGTGCAGTCGCAGTCCGGCGGCGGTGGGCTGTACGTACTGGATGCCGAACGGGTACTCGAAGTAGGTCCGTTGGCTGTTGAGTACCCAGTAGAAGACCTCGGACTCGAAGAGGAGCTGTGCGTGTTCGGCCGTCGCGGGGATGAGGGGTGCGTCGGGAGGCATGGCAGCGACGGTGTCGCAGGCGAGCTGGCGGGGAGTACCGGTGTAGAGGGCGTACGTGCGGGCGCGGCGGCTGATCTGGTTCACCGACATCGCAAAGAGCACCTTTCGCTCGGCTCCGTCGGCCCGCGGAACGTGAGGGAGAGGCACTGCGTGCGGTAGTGAGGTCAAGGGGCGGCACTGGTCGAAGACCGTGCTTCTTCGCCTCCGCCTGAACCCGAGGGGCCGAGGTTCGCGGTAGGAGCAGCAGACCAATGCCGCAGTTCGTCACTGTAGCCGCAGGGGTCGAGGCGGGGAGAGCGCCACGCCGTGCAGCGGTGCGGGACGGCGTGGGGAAGCGGTCGGGCCGGGGTGTGGGCCGTGGTCAGGCATGTGGCCGGGGGCGTGTGTTGTCCTGTACCGGCACAGCTGAGACGGGCCGGGGTCCGGGCGGTATAACGCGCTCCAGCTCCCGTCCCAGTCTCTGGGCTTCGCCGCGTACCTGGGCAGGAATGTCGCCTTGCTCTGCGATGAGGCGGTTGTAGATCGGGGTCTCCGGGGACACGGGCGGTGTCTGCTTTCTGCTGATGGGCGGCGGACGGTACCCCGCGGTGATCGTCTGCGGGAAGGAAACGCAGCCAGGCGGCTGGCCGTGGCGGAGCCTGGGGCGGGGGTTGCTGGTGACGGTCTCAAGGCCTGTCAGGGGCTCTGCAGGGGCTGGCCGCTTCCCTGCCAGGGCCGTGGGAACGGGTTCGGGCGGTGAGGAGTGTACTGGTGGTGTCCTCGCGTGTGTGGCGGGGCGCTGTACGCGGCAGGGGCCGTTCGGGGCGGGGAACGGTCCAGGCGGCCTCGGCGATCGCGGTGCCAACGGCGATCCAGGGGTGCCACTTGCCGGTGCCGGAGTCGTTGATGAGGGAGTCCTCTTGGTGTCCGGCAGACAGCAGCTCGCGGGGTGCGGCCCGCCCGGTCGGCGTGCGAAGGGCTCCCGGGCGGGCTCCGCCTGCCACAGTGCCCCGGCCGCGCCGGTGCGGGGATGTAGCGCGGCCGGTGGCTGGGCCGAACGAGGCTCGAAAATACGCAGAGTAGGTTGCCCGCGGCCCAGAGCGGTTGATCCGCGGGCACACGCGATCATGCCTGACCTGAACGCTGCTGTCTTCCCGCCAGGCACGGGGCACCCCGGCGATGAGACGGGAGGGGCGCACGGACGGCTAGAAGACTGCTGAAGATCTTGCTCTGGCTGCCCAACTCACCCCGGATTGCCGGTAAATGTCAATCGCCATGAGCCAGGGCAAGTCGGGCACGATTCCAAGATCTTCAAGACACTTCTAGAGGCAATACCGGTGATTTAGGTCTTTTTCCGGGAGGTTGGGGCTGGTTTGGTGGGTCCGACGAGGGTGACGACTGGGGTGTCCGGCCGGGGCTGGTTG
>NZ_JBVJWD010000051.1:0-49286 GCF_055602785.1 Streptomyces sp. NPDC037301 | reverse complement strand
CCACAAGGAACAGGGCAGCATGATCCGCCGCTACATCATCTGGCGCAACCGCCATGCCGACCACCGGCGCCTACGCGCCGTCGTGGACAGGGCAAGCGTTGCCTGATGCGGCACTAGCCTGTGCAGGAACCGCGTCAGCGCGACGAACCCCGGCGCAGTCCAGTCCAATCCGTTCGCGACGCAGTACGACAGGTACAGAGCGACCCGGCCCGCGTACACCCGCTCCGTGTTCGGCGAGCAGTCCCGGGCCCGCAGCGACGCCAAGTACGCCGACGCCTCCTGGTGGAGCTCGTAGGAGTCGGAGACGACCACCCATGCCACTGACTCGTCGTCGGGGGACACGGCACGTTCGGCCTTGAACACCCGCATGCCGATGAACGTAACAGATGTGACAATCACCTATCAGATACCTTTCAGTGACGTAGAGTTGGGCAAGCGCTTCGCACGTGCCTCACGCCCTACAACACCTATAGATAACCGTCTCGCAGTGTGCCCGGGTGTTGGGCGCGTACTTCTTGCCGACGGTGGGCTTGCCCGTGACCGGGTTCGGCGTTCCCGGTGCCGGTCTGCCGGTCCGGGACGGCTGGGACAACTCGGCGGGGTCCTTGCCGCGGTGGCGCCAGTGGACGCGTACCGGCCTGTCCGTCAGCTTCATCCACAGCATGAAGTCCTGAGTGTCCTCACGTGTCGCGCGGTCCCACTCGATCCCGAAGAATCACAGGTAGCGCCACCATCGCAGCAGGTCCATGCCGTACGAGCGTGGCGTCAACGGTGAACTGTCCGCTGCCACCAGGTCCTTGAGGTACACCGTGGCCGGCTCGACCGGCATCCCGAACGGGTCCATCAACTGGCAGGGTTCCCAAGGGGCATCGGTCTCCAGTAACTGACCGATCTCGGGCAAAACGAAACTCTTGAGGTCCCTTCCGGGACGCTGTTCGTCGGGCATGGCGGGGAAGCTAGCAGAAACCTCAACTGACCTGCGAATACGCATGAGTTAGTTCGGTCAACACACATTGCTCGCGTTTCCGGCGCCAGTAGAGAAGGTCGGCACCGGACATGACGAACTTGTCGCGCCCTTCGCAGTTCAGCCCCCAGGGGCAGGCGTCGCCGCGAACGACCGGCTGGAAGGTGCAGAGCCCGCCCTCTGCGGGGGTGCTGCGACGGGACAGATCCACCGCCATCGCGCGGGCGGCCTCGCGGCTCATGCCACCCTGGCTGGGCGAGGCGAGGAGCTTGCCCGGGTGCGCGGAGCCCGGGCCAGCGACCCAGACGTGATGCAGGACATCCTCGATTTCGGAGGATGCGACCCGTGCATAGTGCTCGGCCATGTGGTGCAGGCCCGCGCCGTGCGGCAGCAGAATGATGGCCGGCGTGTGACGGGCCTGGTGGGCAGCACATCGCCCAAGGTCAAGCTCGTTGATCCACTGCTGGAACCGGTCACGGAAGGTGGTGTAGGCGATCGAGTCCCGGCCGTGCGGGTTGCGGTCGCGCGTGGGGAACAACGCCATCTGCTTCTTCTCGGCCGGCGTGGGCGGGCGGCCGTGGCGGTCCTCGAAGCGTGCGATGGCCGTCAGCTGACGCTCCTTGATGCGGAGGTAGAGCCGTTCGGGGATCCGGATCGCCTCGCCGTAGTTGCCGACTTTCGTCTGGTCGTGCCAGAGGAGGGGCAGCCCGCCGTGGCGGCTGACGCATTCGAGCCGCAGGTTCAGCACTTCCGTGCAGCGTCGGCCGGTGAACACGAGGGCTTCCCAGGCATCGCGGATGCCGAGGTCGCCGGGGTCGTATCGGTCCGCCAACTGCTGTAAGTTCCCCTCGTCGGACAGGGTTTGGGCGACCTCGTCGGGGAACGGGTTGCGTCTGGGCTTCTTCCCGTAGGGCAGCACGGTGATGAACGCCTGCGGCAGGCCGATCCGCTCGGCCTCGCGGCTATCCAGCGCGTTCCTCAAGATCGCGCGGGCGTGGTTGAAGGTGAACCGGCCGGTGTGACCCGTGATGACGGACGGCTTGCCGTTCGCCAGCCGGATGGCCAGGGACGGCAGGCCCTCCCGGACGCGCTTGTTGTGGTCGGCGACGAACCGGCGCATGTGCTCCTCGGTGAGGAGCGTCGGATCGTGTCCGCCGCCCGGCGCCACCGCTTCGAGGAAGGCGCTGAGTTCGGTGCAGGCGCGCCGGTCGTGGAAGAGCAGGCCCCCTCTGCGCGCTGGACCCTGGGGCGATCGGAGCCGGTCGGCGAGGTGACCCCAGAGAAGGTCACGCAGCCACTGCTGTGACACCTGCGTGAGATCGAAGTCGCTGCGGGAGCGGTGGGATCCGCAGTTCGGTGGAGATTTCGCGCAGGACGCCGGGGAAGCGGGTGGGGACATGCTCGCCAGCCGACGCGAGATCGAACAGCGATGCAACGCGGTGGTCCTGGAGGAAGCGGACGACGGCGCGGAGTTCTCTCGCGTGCCAGTCGTAGCGGGATGCCTGCTGCGTGTGGGCGAACAATCCCCACTGGAACTCGGCCCTGGTCAGAGGCAGTAGTCCCCGGACGTCGAGTGTGCCCGCCTCAGGGTCGGGCCGCCGGACCTCGGCCGGCCCAGCCTCGTTGAGGAAGTCGCGACGCGCGACACCTTCACGCCGCGCGCAGCCACTCCCTCTCATGGGGACTGCAGATGTCTCTGCGTGACGTTTGGGCGTTTCCGCAGCTGGCGACCTTGCAGACCCAGCCATGGACGGGGTGGTCCGAGGGGATTTTGATCACGGAGCCGCGGTGGAGCGGATCGACCGACGGGCCGCCGAGCAGAGCGGTCAGCACTTCCAGCCTGTCGCGAGTGCGACGGGCGCGGACCGGGTCGGCCAGCAGCCGGAGCGGTGACGTCGAGCCCATCGTCACTCACCCCATGCCTTCAGCAGCGCGGCGTTGAAGACGGGATCGTTGACGTCCACGTGGGCGTAGATCTCGTCGATCACTTGGGTGGAGGCCCAGCCGTCGGCATCCCGGGTCACCACAAGGTTGCCGTCCGAGGCGTCAAGGACTGCATTCGCGAAGGAATGACGGAACGCATGGGGGCGGACCTTGCCCAGGCCCGCCCGGGCCGCGGCCCGGCCGATCATCTTGCGGGCGCCTTCCGGAGCCCAGGGCAGGCCCCGGTCCTGGCCGTGCTGCTGGATCAGCAGTATCCCGTGGGAGGCGCCCCGGGGGTACTCGCCCGTGAGGTAGTCGAAGTAGGCGTGGACCATTGCCGGGCTGACCCGCTTGATGAGGCCGCCCCGGATGGTGACGTCCTCCAGCTCCCAGGGCCGCTTCGTCTTCGCCCGGGCGCCGTTGGGCAGTCCCTCGCGGTGACAGACGTGGACGTGCGGAGTACGGCACTCGCCGCAGCCCGCCCCTTCGCGCAGGTGGAGATCGCACAGATGCAGACCACACAGCTCTCCGATGCGGACGCCGCCGTCGCTCAGCCACTCGACAACCAGCCGGTCGCGGGCCGAGCTCACCACCGGCAGCAGCAGCCCGCGGGCGCCGTCCGGCAGCATCTTCGGATGCCGGCGACGGATCCTTGGCGGCGCCAGCGGATTCGCCGCCTTGTCCTTCATGATGTGCCCCAGCAGGGCGCGGTCCCGGTCCTGTTTGGTCGGCATCCGCCGCTTGTCGAGCGCCTCGGCCAGCGCGCTGGTGATGCCCAGCTCGGCCTGGCGCAGGTAGAAGTCCTTCAGGCACGAGGCCGCCGAGGACAGCGAGCTGTTGCCGTAGGGGCGCCTGCCCACCCGCCACGGCGACCTCAGCGGCGCGGCGACCTTTGCCCCGACCGCGCCCATGTACCGCTCAAGGTCCCGGAAGCCGACGCTCTCCGGGACCAGGCCCTCATGCTCCAGCCACCGCAGATGGTCGACGAGCAGATACGCGTACGGCCGCTCCGACCCCGTGCCCGCGTACTGGGACAGGAACCGCTCGGCCCCCGCATGTACGCCACCGGCCGGCTGGACGATCGTGTACGACCGCCGTCCGTCCCGGTGGATGATCTCCTGCACCCTGAGCTGACCGATTGACAGTCTGCGTGCCACGTTGCCTCCGTGCCGACCTGCCTGGACATGGCGAACACCACGACGCCGGTCGGCAAACGAGCACGGGATGTCCGTGGTCACAGGCACCACGGACGCTCCGAACAGTTACAGCACAGGCTGGAAAGCGTGCGAGACGGATCGGTGCTGGCGGCGACGGCCTGGATGGTGCCCAGGGCGCGGGCGACGTCGAGCAGCCGGTACGCGTGCGCGCGGCTGATGCCGAACTCCGCGTCGCAGTACGCCTCCCAGCTGCTTTCTCTGTCGAGTTCAGCGTGTTGGGGGGCTTTGCATTCCGTACTGGCGGGTGCTCGGGCAGCGGCGAGGTGCGGCCTGAGCACCCTGGGACGTGCGGGTCAGCCGCCCTGACCGGCGCTCCCCATCGGGCCGACCTTCACCACGGAGCCGGCACCATCCGTGACGGGCAGCGTGTCGGCGCCCGGCCAGTCGAGGGTGACCGACTTCGTCTCGTCCGGCGGGGTCACCACCAGCCCTGTGATGCGGACGCCGGAGCCGCCCGACGTGTTGATCGGGTAATTGATGCCGAAGTACACCGACTTCCCGTCCTTGAGGGTCATCGGGGTGGCCTTCTCACCGGTGCGCTTCGCGGACAGCGACCCCGAGCTGGTCTTCAGGTCGACGCCCGCGTACCCGGAGAGCACGCAGTCCCGGCCGCCGCCGTTCTTCAGCTCCACCGCGACGGTCCCATCGGGGTCGCCGTCGATGGTGCTGTCGGTCGCCGTGATCTCCAGCTCGTCGGTGCGGCACTTGCCGACCTTGCCGTTCTCGTTGGAGCCGGTCCCGGCGGTCGTGCCCTGCCCGCCGGTTCCCTTTCCGGCGGAGTCCTTCCCGCCGTCCTGATCCGAACCGTCCGAGCCCGAACCGCCGCTCGTGGAAGACGCGGTGGACGCGGACGACGGGTCGCTCTGTCCCATGTCCTCGTCGCCGTTCTGGCAGGCCGTGAGCGAGAGACTCGCGACAACCAGGGCTGCGAAGGTGAGCTTCTGCACGCGCATTGTTTCTTCCTCAGTGTCGGTGGGGGGTGTCGGCCGCTCGGCACGGTCGGTACGAGCGAGCGTTTCTGATAGCCAAGAGCCGCCCGGCCCGGCGAGGCGTTCCGCCCAACCACCCGCCAATACACCCCTGTTACACGCACAACCAGGCACAACGCGCACCACCACCGGGCACACCCCGCCCGCACCGCCCCCTGCCGCACCCGCTCCCTGCCGCCGTCCGGCAAGGGAAACAGGGGCCGGACACGGCGCGCCGTGCCGCGCCGGGGCACGCCGCCGGCCGGCCGGGACGGCGGTTCCCGCCGCCGTTCCGCACCCGTCAACGCCCGCAGTCCACTGGGACAGACCTGTAACTCGGCGAATCTTGACCACAACCGGTGGCATGCCCGCCAGCCGAAGCACCAACCCGGCACGCATCCCCCTGTTCAATCTGCTTCAACACGTCGATCCAACAGAGAACGAGGTGTAGCCCAGGGGTGCCCAGACACGGGCGGTGTGCGCGTCCCGGACCCGGGCGGCAAGCACCGCCACGGAGCGCCGGACGTCGTCCATCGCCTCGCGCAGCCCTGCCGTCACCTCCCGGGCCTGCACGGTCGTCAGCGTCGGCCGCGCCGGTTCGGCGACGTCGTCCTGGTCCTGGTCGTGCTCGCCCATGACTCCATCGTCCTCCGCACCGGCGGGCCGGACCAGGGCGGCGGCGATGGGTATGGACACCGCGGCGTGGCGCGACCAGTTCGGACAGATCCCGCCGAAGGAGGCTTTGGTGCACAGCTTCGTGTTGTGGCTGCTCGCCGATCTCTTCGACTCCCTGGCCGAACGGCCCGACGCCATCGACCGGCTGATGCGGGATACCTTTGACTCCGTGGTCGCCGAACGCAGTTGATGTGCGGGCGGTGCCCGGTCACAGCACCGTGTACCGCCTGGGTCGTGCACATGCTGCGCTGCGGGCAGCAGCCACAGGCCCGGAGTGGCGGCGCGGCTTCTTCGGTGATGGGAATCGGGGCGAACGACGGGGTAGAGCCTGGCCGTATCACACGGCTCCTCACAGCCTCACACCTTCACAATCCACCCCATCACCTGGGGAAATGGGCTGTGAGGCTCACCATCTCCGCGTCGTCGGGAAGGTCCAGGTGCTGCTTACGCGGTGCGGGGAGCAGCGGGCGCGGGCCGCCGGGCAGCAGCCCGTGGCGCTGGAGGACCTGGGCGCGCTTGCGGCACCGGGCGGTACAGAACGTGCGGGGCCGGCGGGTGGCGTCGGGCAGGGGCTGGACGCAGACCGGGCAGCACCCGGGACCGGCGACCGGCGCCAGGCGCTCCAACAGTTGCCGGACGCGCTCGGTCTCCTCCTGGGTGGCGAAGTACGGGGCGTCGGCCTGGTCGTGGCAGCCGGTGAGCAGTTCGGCGAACACGCCGCGCAGCTCGGTGGGGTCGCGGCGGCTGGCACCGAGCAGGGCGAGGAAGTCTTCGACGGGCCAGGAGGCGAGGACCCCGGAGCGGGTCAGGTAGAGGCCGACGGTGTCGATCCGGTACTGGTCGGCGGCATCGAGCAGGAGGTAGCCGGTCAGCTGCCAGGCGGTGCGCTGGGACATCTCCTTCAGCGGGTGGCGGGTGCTCTTGAAGTCGAGCAACAGGCCGTCGACGGAGAGATCGGCGTCGGCCGTGATGCGGGCGCCGGTGAACGTCGGGCCACCGTGGCAGCCCTCGGGCCGGGTGTGGGCGCGCAGGGCCCCAGGGGCCCGTGGGCGGCCTTGTGGAGTTGGGCAACGACGTCGGCCACCATGTCGCGGTGCGGGAGCTCCAGCGGCCGCGTGAAGGTGAAGGCGCCCGGGTCCTCGAGGGCGACCTTGGCGAGCGGGGTGAAAGCGAAGCCGATGGATGTGCGGGCGAGGACCTGGTACCAGGCCGCGGTGATGAGCATGCGGGCCAGGTTCTCCTCCTCATCCTGGGCGCGGTCGCGATGGGCAGGGCCCGGTTGTCGAGGTCCAGGTGCCGCACCGTCTCGGTCAGGCGTACCGCGAGCTCGTTGCCGACCGCGCGCATCCGCAGGCCCTCGCCGCGGCCGCGGTGAAGGCCAGGCGCAGCCGCTGGTCGATCGACGTGCCGACGGTGCCGGCACAGTGTTCCCAGCGTCGACTTGGCCGGGTGTGCGCATCGAGCACGCCCGCCTCGGCTTCATTCTGAAACCATCAGTAAGACGTCAAGGTGGACGAGCACAGCCCTGTCGCCGATAGTCGGATGCGGGGCTGGTGAGCGTGACCGTATTCTCACGCGGGTGGCCAGCTTTGAGGCTCATCGTCGACGCGTGCACGACACGAGCCAACCCGTTCGTGCTCGTCATGCCGCGTTCCGGACGTGTGTCGTCGCTTTCGCCCCTTATGGCTTTCGCGCCACGTATCACCACCTATGTCGTAGCGCACGAATTCCTGCTGATCTGGAGAAGGACCCGGCCTCGCTGGTCCGCGCGGCGGTGGAGCTTCACGCGGCCCGCCAGCATTGGCTGGCGCGCGAGGCCGCGTTCGTGGCTCGCCGTCGGCAAGAGAAGGACACTGGACTTCGCCATCCCAGGAGCGATGGCAGCTGGTGGGACCAGGGACGCGGTTCGCAAGGGAGCCTGGCCTACTGTCCCAATCCGGAATTCCACCCCACCGAACCGCTCCCGGAAGTAGTGGAACGCATACTCCGTTCCGTCATCCCGCCCACAGCAGCGTCCTCGTTGTGCCGTGCCTGCGGCACAGACGAGGGGACGACTCGTTGGAGGTCCGGGCACTTCCTGCACCGGCTATGCGCACGATGCGGGGTGAGTCTCAGCGCGCACCCGACCTCCGCCGACCGGAAAGTTCTTCTAGCTCGAACCGAGCGTTGGAATGAGATTTGGAGGCGCACAGCCTGAGCAAGATCACTACGTCGCCGCCACCCCTGTCCGGGAGTAACAGGGAACGCTGTGGCCTCATCGAACTGGCAGCGGTGCAATAGGCAGTGGTGGAGCTGACCAAGCATGCGGTTGAACAGGTGCCGCAGAGCCTGGGCATGCCAGTCTCCGTTCTCGCGACGCCGCCGGTAATGGGCATTGGCGCCCTTCGAATGAGTAAGGGTGGCGAAGGCCTAAAGGCCAATGCCGCGTAGTTAGCCTGATGACGGGTCTGTCAAGCGGATCCGTGGGATTCGGGCAAGTGTTGATCACGAGGACGGGACCCCTGGTGGAGCGAGGAAGCCGACCAAGGTCTTCCTGCCCAAAGAGGTCCCGTTGTCCGACCAGTCTGCCACCACTCAGCTCACCCGCACGGCCATCGTTGCCGAGGGCCTCTATGCCCCCGGGCACCTCGGGGAGTTGACCCAGCAGGTCCCCTTCGAGCTTGTCGACGACGTCCTGGAGCGGACCGGGACCACGCAGACGAGGCTGCGGATGCTGCCCTCACGGGTCGGCATCTACTTCGTGCTGGCCATGGCTCTGTTCCCGCGCCTTGGGTACATGCGGGTATGGGACAAACTCACGGCCGGACTGCAGCAGGTATGCCCATGCAGACCGTCGGAGAAGGCCCTGCGGGACATACGCCGCCGACTGGGGCCGGCCCCACTGGAGCTGCTCTTCACCATTCTGGCCGGCCCGGTGGCCCGGCCAGAGACTCCCGGGGTGCGTTACCGACGCTGGCGGACGGTCGCCTTCGACGGCTGCAGTTCCGCCAAGGCCCCGACCGGCCCCGCGTCTGCGGCTGGCTCGGCAGGTTCAAGCACCGTTACGGTCAGGAGGGCTACCCCATGCTGAAACTCGTGGCCCTTTGCGAGCCGAGATTGAGTGAATTTCCTGAAGGAGGTTCGGCAGTTGATCTCGACAGCGTAGTTCCGGGCCAGTGGGTCACGTCCGGTGGCGTGGTGTATCGACGGCCACTCGGTGATCCACTGCGAAAGCTAGGCGGTGAGGGCTGCCGGCTCGGTTGTCTCGGCGGGGTTTCCTTCGATCGGGTGAAGGCGGCAGCGGCCGAGGATCTCGGGTCCCATGTAGCGGCGCTGTTCAGCCCATTCGTCGCTCTGCTCGGCCAGGACGGCGCCGATCAGGCGGACGATGGCCCTACTGCGAGGCCACTCCAGCAAGGCCGCAGGGGCAAACCCGCATATGTCGGCCTCGCGCCTGCGCCGCCGTAATCACTCCGAACCGTCAAGCTCAGGAGCGCCCGCATCGATGAAGGCCGCATTAGATGCCAGGGCGCAGGCGGTGTCGGCGAAGTACTGCTCGTCGGCACCGTGGGCGAGGCCGAGCATGACGCCCTGGCTGAGGCCGACGAACAGTGCCCTGAGCGCGGTAGCCAGACGTTGCGCCTGATGCGACGTCACGACGTTCCCGTTGTGTGATCTGCCGGTGAACAACGCGATCAGGTGGCTCTCCTGTGTCCGGACGGATGCGGCAAGCTGGGAACCTAGCTCGGGGTCGTGAAGGGCCATGTCCAACAGGGTGAACTGCAGCGACAAGCCAGACAGCGCGTCAGCGGCGTCACAGTTGCGCCGGTAGTACCGGGCAAAGGCGTCGACCGCTTCAAGAAGATCCATTTCAGCGGGAATCGCCTGCTCGATCTCTTCGTAGTGCGGCCGCAGGTAGTGGGTGACCAGGGCGACCACCAGGCCGTTCTTGCTGCCGAACAGCGAGTAGATAGCGCCGGTGGTCAGGTCGGCCCGCTCGGCGATCTCCTCAAGCCTGGCGCGGTACCCGTCTCGGGAGACGACCTGGAACGCAGCATCCAGCAAGGCGCGGCGGTTACGTTCCTTGGTCTCGGCTCTCGTCATTCTCATAGTTCCGTTATTGTAGTAATCGAATTACGGAACAGGAAGTTGGACAGGCATCAGGGAGGAACGCTCATGACGCAGACTCAGGCTGTGACATCGCCAGCGACACGCCAGTTAGTGGGGGTCATCGCCGACGGCGCCTTCAAGGTGCTGCTCGGTGCCGCCTTCATCATTGGCGCTGCCCGACTCGGTGATCTGCTCGGTGTGCCCTCCTGGCTGATGGTCGTCTCCGGCGTTGCCCTACTGATCGGCGGCGGGATCGAGATCAGGTATGTGCGCAGCCGCCCGATGCTCACATACACGCGGCTTATGGTTGCCTACGACAGCGGCTGGGTGCTGGCCACGCTTACCGGCCTGCTGATGGCACGGCGGGGCAGCAGCGCCGGGGGCGAGGTGTGGATCGGATATCAGACGGCAGTTCCCATTGCGTTCGCCGCACTGCTGGTAGCTGCCACCTCCGTGCAGCCGACTTCGGACACCCGCGCAAAGAACTGCGCACCCTGACATTGGACTTCTGCTTCCTGGCTGCCCGTCAGGATGATGTCGCAGTAAATGCCGGATCTACTGCGGCGGGCCTCTACCGTGATCACCGCGACCTGCGGCGGGGCAAAGCCGACAAGACACCGGCACCCGAGCACACGCCGGACCAGGAAGCCGATAAGGGATCAGACGACGACCAGGCCGCATCGCCGGCCGTCACGCCGACACCGTCCCGCACAGCAGAACCGGCCCCAGCACCGAGCACCACCACGACACCCTCCGCCCCGGACACCGCCCACGATCAAACGCCCGCCGCGCAGCAGAACGCCGACGGCGACCAGACCCTCGCCGCCGGGGCGGCAGCTACCTGATCATCGGCCAGTACACGGACGCCGGGGACACCCTGATCAACCCGCACCAGATCATCCACCGGCAGCTTGACGTCGTCGGCTCCTGAGCCTTCACCGGCGCCCATCTCGTCGAATACGTCCGCCTGCTGCCAGCCCTCACCGCCCGCTTCGACCTGGCGAGCCTGGTCACGCCGTTCCCGCTGGAGCGGCACGCCGACGCGCTCACCGCGGTCGCCGACGGGTCGGCGATGAAGGCGGTGCTCACGTCCTGACATCGCCTCCCGATACTCACCTCCCGACGCACCGGTCCTCGCGGTGCGCCGATGACGGTGAAGGTGACGGCCTGACAGCAGCCCACCGGCGCGGTCGGGCCGTCACCGCTGCCTGCGCGCCCGCCCGCACGAAGGGCACCGGCTCATCCGACGAGCATCCTCAGGGCCTCCTCCGTCGCCCGGTCGTCGGGAAGGTAGGCCAGCAGATGATGGCCCGGCTCGTCGACAGCGGCGAGCTTGACGTACCGCAGCCGCAGATCACCGGCCACCGGGTGCCGGAAATGGCGTACTGAGGGATGGAACGCCGAGGTCTCCCGGCGGCCGTACCAGCGCGCCGCGTCCGGGTCGGCAAGGAGCTCCTCGGTGATCTCGGCGTGCCGGCCGTCCTCCGGATGCCGGGCCACCTTCGCCCGGAACTGGCCGAGCAGACTCCGCGCCTCCGGCTCCCAACTGGCCAGCAGCGTACGGGCCGGCGGCCAGCGGAACACCAGCCACAGCAAATTGCGCTGCTTGGGCGCCAGCCGCGCCGGGTCGGTGAGCAGCGCCGTGTACCCCGAGTTCCAGGCCAGCAGGTCCCAGTGCGGGTCGAGCACCACGGCCGGGTTCGGCGCCAGCGACTCCACCAACGACAGCAGATTCCGCGACACCCACCCCGGCGGCTGCTCGGACGGCGCAGCGTGCTCCACGAACGACATCACATGCGCGGTCTCGTCCGGGTCGAGGCGCAACGCCCGCGCCACCGACCGCAGCACCTGCTCCGACGTACGAACCCGGCCCTGCTCCAGCCACGCGTACCAGGAACTGCTGATCCCGGCCAGCTCCGCGACCTCCCCGCGCCGCAGCCCCGGGGTACGGCGCCGTGGTGAGCCGGGCAACCCCACATCAGCGGGCGCCAGCCGCTCGCGGCGAGAGCGCAGAAACGCGCCCAGTTCGCGGCCCGGACCGTTGAGTCCGCCGCCGTTCATACCCCGTCCCCCTTGTGACACCCATCCGCCCCGGGGCTTGGCACCATGCCCACAGGGTGTGAGCAAGGGTAATCGGCTACGGGGCCACCGTGATCGCCCGCGGTGGTGAGCTGGAGCTGCCGGTCCGAAAGCACCGGCAGGCACGACACAAGGAGCCCCATGGACACCACCGACTCGGCCCGCACCACCCCCGCACCCCCTCCGGCCAACGCCACCGCGGGCCCGACCGCCCCGCCGCTGTCCGCCGCCTCGCTGCGCCTGTTGCGCGCCGCCGGTTTCGTCAGCAACTTCGACCGCTTCTGCATCACCCCGATGCTGCTGCTCATCGGCACCCAGCTCGGCGTCTTGCTGCCCACGGTGATGCTCGCCGCCAGCGGCTACTTCCTCGCCTACGGCCTGATGCAGCCGGTATGGGGTCTGGTGAGCGACCGTCTCGGCCGGGTGCGGGTGATGCGGATCTCGCTGACCGGGGCCGCCGTCGCCGCACTCTGCTCGGTGATCGCACCCGACGCGACCGTGCTGATCGTGGCGCGCGCCGCGGCCGGCGCGTTCTTCGCCGCGTCCATCGCCGCATCCATCACGTACATCGGTGACACCGTGCCCGCTCCGGTCCGTCAGCGCCCGCTCAGCGAGCTGATGACCGCGTTCGCACTGGGCACCGCTGTGGCCACCATCGTTGCCGGAGCGCTGGCGCACTACGTCAGTTGGCGCCTGGTCTTCGCCCTGCCCGGCTTGATCGCCGCTTACCTGGCCGTCGCCCTGCGCCGGCTGCCGGAGCCGCCGCGCGCGGCGCCCGGTGCGCTGCTGGCCCCGTTCAAGGTCGTCCTGCGCTCCCGCTGGCAGTGGTACGTCATGGCCGTCGCGATGCTCGAAGGCGCCGTCCTGCTGGGCTTCCTGACGTACATCGCACCGGCCCTAGAGGCCCAGGGCGCCTCGGCGACGCTGGCCGGTGCGGTGTCCGCGCTGTACGGCGTGGGCTCGATGGCCGCAGCGCAGACGGTCAAGCGGCTGGTCGGGCGCTGGACACCGGTACGGCTGATCGTGGTCGGCGGGGTGCAGATGGCGGTGGCGTTCGGCCTCGCCGCGGCCAGCCGGTCGGTGCCCGCGCTGGTGGCGTGCACGCTGCTGCTCGGCGGCGGCTGGTCGTTCATGCACTCCACGATCCAGTCCTGGGCCACCGGCCTCTCCCCGGCGGCCCGCGCCACCGGCGTCGCAATGTTCGGCCTGGCTCTCTACGTCGGCAGCGCCCTGGCCAGCGCTTTCGCCGCCGGGCCCGCCGAACACCACGCGTACCAGGGAATGTTCCTGACGGCTGCGGTCCTCACCGTCCCGCTGACGGTCACCGCCGCTGTGGGCCGCGCCCGCTACCGGAGCTGCTGACGCTGGAGGGGTGGTTAGTTGGTGTGTTGGATGGCGTATGGGCTGGGGTGTTGATGGTTTATCGAGAAGTGGGTGGTGGGGGCTGGTGAGGGGGCGTGTGTGGGTTGGCCTGGGGGGTGTTTCAGTCTTGTTGAGATGGTTCTGGGTTGTTGTATGTAGCGTCTGGATCTAAAGGACCGGGTGCGTTTTGGCTGGTCAGGGGTGTTTTTTTCCTGGTCGGGGTGGGCTGAGGTGGTGCTCGCGCTTGCCGGACGTCCCGGCCGGGCCGTCGTGGAGGAGGAACCGGTGGAGAGCTTCAAAGCGGGGGAGACGGTCGTACGGCGCGACGTGTACCGCTCCGGGCGGGTGTGGAGCGAGCAGGCGCTACGGGTCATCGTGGCCCACGTCTCCTTTGCCGCTCAGGTGAGCCGGTCAGTGGTCGCCGGCGGAGGCGGCTCCCCGGGTATCCCCCGGGGGCCTGCCTGGGGCAAGCGGAAGGGGCATCAGCGGGGGCAGGCTGAAGCTGTCCCCACCGGTGCCCCACTGAGCGCCGTTACTTGCCCGGCTTGAACGCGCCTTCCGCCGGGTGCGCGAACGCCCCCACCGTGGTCTTCTTCCCGGCCGCAGCTCCCTTGAGCGCGAGCTGCCCGCCCATCATCCGCAAGTCCAGGTAGAAGCGCACCACGCCCCGCTCGGCCTTCAGACTGTGGATGCGGGAGTCGATGTAGCCGAGCTTGTTCAGCTTCTGCCTCACCTGAATCGTGGTGGGCTTGTTCAGGCCCGTCAGCACCTTGGTTATGCGTTTGCCATGCTCACGTCCCTCACACGCCTCCACCCCATTCAGCTTGGGCTGCTCAGGCGTAGCAGTGGGGGACGGCACGTCCGTGGGCGGCTTCTCGTCCACTGGCAGCAGCTCACTCGGCCGCGTGGGCGGATGCTCACCCGGGCGCGGATCATCCGACTCCGTCGCCGCCGGGGCATCCGGCACGCACGGCGCACCCACCCGCTCCAGCATTTCCATAGACGCGACCTGCGCATCCGGGCTCGGGCTGGTAGCCGCCTGTGTGCCCACGCTGTTCGCGGTGTTCTGCTGCCGTCCCCCGGCCTGCTCGCTGCCGCACGCAGCCAGCGCCACCACCGCGAGCGCTGCCGCCGCCATGCCCGTAAGAACTCTGTTCAGCGTCATGAACACACGCTCACGGAACAGCCTGCCATCACGCATGAGCACGCGTACTCATGCTCAGCACACCCTGCCGCCCTCTGCCCCGGAGAAGGAGGTGGGAAGGGCCGCTGGGCGGCGCGCCTGCTCTTGGTGTTCTCCGAGCATTGAACTCCTTGGAGAAGCGTCCCGGCCCCGCACGAGCGCCAAGACCGGAGCCGGACTCACGCACCCTGCCTCGTCCGCCCATCCGCGCGACCTCTAACATCATGTGGCGTTTCGTCGTCGGACGCCGATGCCTGCCTGGCCGTGTCCGCCGCCCAACGCCCACGACGTCCGCCGCACAGCGATGGAGTCGGGTATCGAGCAGCCGAGGAGAGGAACGTTCATGCGCGCTCGGAGCATCGGCGCGGCCGCCGCAACAGCATTGGCGCTGGTGGCTGCCCGCGACCTCGTCCAGAAGAAGCACGCACTGCTCAGGAACTTTCCCGTGATCGGGCACGCCCGGTACCTGTTGGAGACGATCGGGCCGGAGCTGCGGCAGTACGTCGTGACGTCCAACGAGGAAGAGCGCCCGTTCAGCCGTGACCAGCGCACCTGGATCTATGCGTCGGCGAAGGAAGAGAACAACTACTTCGGGTTCGGAACCGACGTAGACGTTGAGCACGTGCAAGGGCACGCGTACGTGAAGCAGCGGACGTTCGCCGGCACGCTGCCCGATCTGCACGACCCGCAGGGCCCGCTGCCCTCGGCCAAGGTGCTGGGCGGCCCGCGCGGGCGCGCCAAGGCGTTCCGGCCGACGAGCGTCGTGAACATCTCGGCGATGAGCTTCGGATCGCTCTCCGGCGCGGCCATCACGGCGCTCAACAAGGGCGCGGCGCTGGCCGGCGCGATGCAGAACACGGGCGAGGGCGGCCTCTCGCAGTACCACCGCAACGGCGGTGACCTCGTCCTCCAGATCGGGACGTCGTACTTCGGTTGCCGCAACGAGGACGGCACCTTCAACCTCGACAAGCTCAAGGACGTGGTCGCAGGCGCCCCGGTCAAGGCGATAGAGATCAAGCTCTCCCAGGGCGCCAAGCCGGGGCTCGGTGGGATGCTGCCGGGCGCGAAGGTGACCCCCGAGATCGCCAAGATCCGCGGCATCCCGGCCGGCAAGGACTGCGCCTCCCCCTCTCGGCACACCGCGTTCCACGACGTCGACTCGATGCTCGACTTCGTGGAGCTGCTTGCTACCGAGACCGGTCTGCCGGTCGGGATCAAGAGCGCTGTGGGGGAGATGAGCTTCTGGCAGGAGCTGGCCACGCTGATGGCGCGTGGTGATCGCGGGGTCGACTTCGTGACCATCGACGGAGGCGAGGGCGGCACCGGGGCGGCTCCCCTGATCTTCACCGACTCGGTGTCGCTGCCGTTCCGGATGGGCTTCTCCCGCGTCTACAGCACGTTCGCCGAGCGGGGTCTGACCGACGACCTCACCTTCATCGGCTCCGGCAAGCTCGGCCTGCCCGAGAACGCCGTCGTCGCCTTCGCCCTGGGTGTCGACATGATCAACGTCGCCCGCGAGGCAATGCTGTCCATCGGCTGCATCCAGGCGCAGAAATGCCACACCGACAAGTGCCCCACCGGCATCGCCACCCAGGACCCGTGGTTGGTGCGCGGCGTCGACGCGCCCTCGAAGGCCACCCGGGCCGCTGTCTACCTGCGCACCCTGCGTAAGGAGCTGCTGAAGGTCTCGGGAGCTGTCGGCGTCGCCCACCCGGCACTCATCACCACCACCGACATCGAGATCATGAACGGCGACTACGACGCCCGCACCTTGGCGAGCGTCTACGGCTACAAGGACGGCTGGGGCGAACTCGGCCCGGAGCTCGCCCAGGAGATCACCGCGCTGCTCACCGCCAAACCGACCCCTCTCCAGAAGCCTGTCGGCTGACGTGCGACGAGTTGCCAGTGCCTGATCTGCGAGGTCGGGCGGTCCGATCTCTTCGCCACTGGCCAGCCGCTGGCCCACGACGACTTGGACGCGGTGGCCCAAGGCGGCGGCCGCGGAGGAGCCCAGAGCGTCGACTATCTGCGCGGTGTCCTCGTCACCTACCAGGCACTACCCGAACGTGACGAGCTCGCCGCCCGCATCGAGCGCCACCTCGCCCGCGTCGCGAAACGCAGCCCCGAGCACGCCTTGCTCCTGCGGCCCTACGTACGCTGGTCGCTGCTGCCACGTGCCCGCAGGGCCGCACAGCGCCCGGCCGGGTCCAAGCGCCGCACCGCTGGGCCTACACCCGGATCAACCAGGCCGCGGTCTTCCTTACCGTCGTGAAAGAACAGGGACTCACGCTGGCCGATGCCACCCAGCATGAGGTCGACGCCTGGCTCGCAGGCAACCCGAGCACTCGCTACGAGGTCCGCGACTCACTGGGAACGCTTCCAGCAGTGCCTGACCGACACCAACCTGCCCCTGGATGTCCGCGCCGCCGGATCCTCGACCGCACCCCGATCCGTCTGCCCGAACCCCTCGCCCGCCTCCTGGCTGAACTCGCGGACCAACCCCCGCCCTCTGGCTGGGCCGCGAACTCACCCCACCGGTGGCTCTTCCCTGGCATCCGGCCCGGCCGGCACATCTCCGGTGCCGTTCTCGCCCGGCGCTTGGCCGCCCACCACATCCCCATCCGGCCGGCCCGCACCACCGCGTTGATCCAGCTCGCCCAGGACCTGCCGCCCGCTGTCCTCGCCCCCATGCTCGGCCTACACGTCATCACCGCCCAGCAGTGGCGCCGACGCGCCGCCACCGACCGGAGTGCTTACCTCGAAGCCCGCCGGACCGGAACACCCGGCTGATTAACGACGGCGCAGGTCAACCCCGGGCAACCGGCACACCGCTCTCCAGGTGACGGGACGCTACCCAGCGGCTTGAACCGGGCAGGGCCTCAGAACGGGGGATCGTCGTGCCAGGTGCCGTCCGACAGCTCGGGCGGCCGGGGATGCGCCGCTGGAGGACGGCCAGGGCGTCCTCGACGCGGCCGAGGTCGATGAGGTAGCCGGCCAGGTCATGGCTGTTTGTGGAGGCGTGCTGTTCGAGGACGGCGACGGCCTCCTCGGTGCGTCCGGCGCCGGCGAGCAGCTCGGCGATGTGCGGCGCCGCGTACGAGGTGGCGCCCTCGGGATGGGAGCGGGCCTGTGCGATCGCTTCGTCGACGCCGTCGCGGGCGGCGATCAGCGGCAGCCGTATCCAGTACAGGTCCCACTCCTCCTCGCCCCCGCGGGCGGCGGCGAGGGCGTCGAGGTGAGCCAGGCCGTTCTCGGGGCGGCCCTGGTCGAGGCACAGGTCGGACAGAGTATGGAGGATCCAGTCGTCCCCGTTGCGGGCGTCGGCCTGGACGCGCATCACGTCGATCGCTTCGTTCCCCCGGCCGTGCCGGGCCAGGAGCTGCGCGAGCTCGAAAGCCGAATTGGGGTCGTGGGCCACGGGTCCGTCGGCCTGCCGGTATGCCGCGATCGCCCCCTCCACGTCGCCGC
The DNA here is from genome assembly GCF_055602785.1 of Streptomyces sp. NPDC037301. Classification (NCBI taxonomy): domain Bacteria; kingdom Bacillati; phylum Actinomycetota; class Actinomycetes; order Kitasatosporales; family Streptomycetaceae; genus Streptomyces; species Streptomyces sp. NPDC037301. The sequence continues at coordinate 31,358 of NZ_JBVJWD010000051.1, read as the reverse complement.
GCTCCTCCAGCAACCTCGCGAGCCGTTGTACGGCGTACCCCGAGTCATCAGTCGCCGCAGCTGCCCGAAACTCGTCGAGCCGGCCGTGCCGTGCCAGCAGCGCGGCCAGTTGCTCACGGTTCTTGAGCAGCGTGGTGCTGCCGGTGCGCAGCAGGGCGATCGCCTCGTCGCCCCGGCCCCAGCCCTCCAGTAGCTCGGCCGCGGCTACAACGACGGGCTTCGTGGTGCTCCCGGGCAGGTGCGTGGTGGAGAGATCGCTGAGCTGGCTGATGCGCTCGCGCCGCCCGGTGCGCGATGTCGAGATCCTGCCCGCCACGCACGAGGCCATTTTGCTGTGGTCGATGACCATGCTCATGAGTGGCCGCCTGGCCGGACACCGCCCAGGTGCCTTCAGCCGGCCGGCGCCGCGAGCGCGGTGAACAACTCCGGCCGCGCCTTTAGGGCCCACCCCCGCTCCACCAGACGTTTCGCCTTCGGCCGCAGCCCCTCGGCCTTCGCCGGGACCGCCTGAAGCCCCAGGGCCACGGCCAGCTGCCGGCAGCGCATGCCCTCCCGGCCCGCTCCCGATTCCAGCACCGACACGATCCGCTGGTAGTCCGGCGCGAGGGCCGACGCCGCCATGCGCTCCGCCTGCCGCGGCACGGGCGAGCCCGCCACCGCACTCCGCGCCGGTTCCGCCACCACGGAAGGCGGCTCGGCCAGCACCTCTGCCACCGTTGCACGGGCATCCACCAGCCGCTGCAGCGCGCGTTCCGCCTCACCGAGCACGACCTGCACCTGCTCGGCCTCCTCCCGCAACAGCGCGATCTCTTCCCGGACCTTCTTCTCCCGGGCCTCCAGTAAACCGAGCACCGACGGCACCAGCCACCTCCACAAGTGAGACGAGCGGACGAACCACGCCCATCTCTCCCGCCGCGACCGGTGTTTGTAAGCACTTCTTTGGGCTCCGCTGCGAGAGCCCGAAGTGGCCCCAGCGATGTACGAAGTTGATCTGGCTCCAGTGGGCTGTCATCTGCCAGGAGAACGTAAGTGGGTTCTGCCACCGTCGGGCGGAGCGTCCGTCAGCAGGCAGAGGAAAACCGCTCGACGGATTTACTCGGGGCGGGGCATGCTCCGCACTCGTGACGACGCCGAAGCAGCTCATGGTCCAGATTGCCGCCCGCAACAACGCCGAGTGGTGCGCGGCGATGAGCCGATCGCACGACGTGGCGAGCGAGTTCGGGACACAAGCCTGGGCGGCCCCGGCCCGCACGCCGCTGTACTACCCCGACGCGGTGACGCTGGTGCCGGGTGCCGACCCGGTCGCGCTGGTAGAACGGATCGACATCACCGCGCCCGGCGCCTCCGTCAAGGACAGCTTCGCCGACCTCGACCTGACGGAGGCTGGCTTCCAGGTGCTGTTCGAGGCGCAGTGGATTCACCGCCCGGCGAGTGCGCCCGCCATCACTTCAGATCTTGCCTGGGACGTGGCGGGTGACCCGGACATGTTGCGCGCCTGGGCGCGCGCCTGGGACGGCGGGGCCGGCAGCGCGGACCTCTTCCGGCCCGAACTGCTCGACGACCCGGCCACCTTCGTTCTCGCCGGACAGTCACCTGACGGCCGGGTGATTGCCGGAGCGGTGGCCAGCCGCAGCGACCATGTGGTCGGAATTTCCAATGTCTTCGCCCTGGACGGCGGCCCTGACGCGGCCTGGCCGGTCGTGCTGGACGCGGTGCACCGACTGTTTCCCAGCCTGCCCGTGGTCGGCTATGAGCACGGGCAGGATCTGGCGGCCGCCGTCCGCCACGGCTTCCAGCCGGTCGCTCCGCTGCGGATCTGGCTGCAGGGCTGAACCAGGCCCAGGGCCCCGATGGACACCACTGACACCGTCGGGGGCACGCTCACGGGTCTGACCGCTACCCCAAAACTACCGTCCCACCCCCCCGGCCAGCGGAACCACTCGATCGAGGTGGGGCCAAATCAACTTGCTACAGGGGCGTGAAGCGCCCTTCCGCACGCCCCCATCAGCCCCGAAGTGGAGCCAAAAGAACTTGCTCCGCTGGTCCCAAAACAAGTGCTTACAGACAAGATGCTCCGAAAGGCCCTGGTCAGCCGCAGATGTCGAAGGTCGAGCTGTACGCCGCGATCCCGAGCCGAGAACACCGCCAGCTGACCTTTCCAGTCGTTCCGCATGCCCCGCCTGGAGACGGGCTACCGCGATGACCAGGGAACACACTTCTGCTGGCCGGCCGGGCGGACATCGACAAGATCGAAGCCATCTGCGTGGCGCACGAGATGTTGGACCTGGCCCAGGCCGGAGTCACGGACGAACCCGACCCACCCTTGCGTGGTCGCGTGTCGAAGAAGCCACCCGACGACGTCCATCGTCACCCCGAAGTCGTCCTCGTGGACGCACGTCCGGACGGTCAGGGCCCACGGTTCGCTGCCGTCCAGGTTCGGCCTGTCCGTGGCACGGACCAGCAGGGAGACATCGGCCCCGTCGAACGAGTGGCTCGCCGAGCCACCGTCGAAGGCCTGCCAGGGACCGCCCCATGACTCCCAGTCGGTCGACTTCAACTCTGTCGGCATGTCCGCCTGCCCCAGGAGCCACCTCAGTTCCAGAAGCACCGGCTCGGGCAGGTCCGGCGTCAGGTCCACCGCCAGGAACAGGTCGTAGTAGTCACTCACATCAGGGACCCTAGCCCCAGCCGCTGACAGCACTCTGCGGGCCTGGCAGACCCCCACGGAGCCCGGTGCTGTCAAAACTCGGGTTCTGGCTCACTTTCCGTGGAGCTTGCACGCTGAGTGACGGCGTTGGGTGAGCGGGCCGCGGGGAAGTTGCCCGGAATTGACCCGTACCGGGTGGGGTGGGGCTGACAGTTCGGCTCGTGGAAGAAGTGGTGCTCCGGCTGGAGGAGTTGCTGTTCCCGTCGATCGCGGACGTGGCGGTGCTGTCGGTCGATGTGAACGACGAGGCGGTACGGATAGAGGCTCGAAGCACGGTGGCTGGGGCCGCCTGTCCCGGATGCGGGATCTGGTCACGGCGGGTTCACAGCTCCTACCTGCGCTTTCCCGCTGATGTGCCCAGTGGTGGCAGGCGGGTTGCTCTCTGTTTGCGCGTCCGCAGGTTTCTCTGCCCGGTCGTCTCGTGTGGGCGGCGGACCTTCGCCGAACAGCTGCCAGGCTTGACTCGTCGGTACGGTCGGCGGACCGAGCGCCTGCGGTCGACGCTGGCCGCGGTCGGGCTCGCGCTCGCCGGTCGGGCCGGTGCCCGACTGGCGAGCATGATCGGTGTTTCCGTGAGCCGCAGCACGGTGCTGCGGCTGGTCGAAGCGTTGCCCGACCCCGAAGTTCCGGCCCCGCGGGTGGTCGGTGTCGATGAGTACGCGACCCGCAAGGGGCGTCACTACGGGACTGTCCTGGTCGACGTCGAAAGCCGGCGTCCAGTCGATCTGCTGCCTGACCGGGAGGCGTCCAGCCTGACCGCTTGGCTCGTGAAACGGCCCGGGGTGGAGGTGGTCTGCCGCGATCGGGCACCGTTCTTCGCCGAAGGGGCCACGGCCGGGGCACGACAAGCGGTGCAGGTCGCGGACCGGTGGCATCTTTGGCACAACCTGAGCGAGGCTGCGGAACGGTGCGTCGCAGACCACCGCGGATGCCTGAAGGCCCTGGCGCCGGATCCGGCCCAGCGTGCCCCCGAGCCGGAGAAGTTCGAAGATCCCTCCGGCTCGCCCTGGCCGAGGGGACACCGCTTCGCTGACCGTACCCGTGTGAACCACGCGACGGTCCACGAACTGCTGGCAGCCGGGCTCAGCCGTCGGGCGATCGGCCGCCAACTCCGGATGACCTCTCGCACCGTCAAGCTCTTCGCCGACGCAGCCACCCCGGAGGACCTGTTCCAGGGGCAGTGGCAGGGCCGGCCATCCAAACTCGACGCGTTCAAGCCCTACCTGGATGACCGCTGGAACCAAGGCTGCACGAATGCCTGGAGGGTGTGGGAGGAGATCGTGCCGCTCGGCTATCAGGGCAGCTACCAGCGGGTTCGCGCCTATTTCCGGGAGAAGCGGCTCTCGCCAGGTCCCGTCACGGCTCGGCCACCGTCACCCCGGGTCGTCGCCGGATGGATCCTCCGCCGGCCGGAGACCCTCACCGAGACGGAACGCCTTCGGCTCAAGGCCGTTCTGGTCCACTGCCCTGAACTGGACGCCCTCACCGGCCACGTCCGCTCCTTCGGTCAGATGCTCACCGAGCGCCAGGGCGAACGGCTGCCGCAGTGGCTTGATGCCGTCCGGCGAGACAACCTTCCCGGCCTCCACACGCTCGCCGCAGGCATCGACCGCGACCGGGACGCCGTCATCGCCGGCCTCACCCTGCCCTGGAGCTCCGGCGTGGTTGAAGGACACGTCAACCGGATCAAGATGCTCAAACGCCAGATGTTCGGCCGAGCAGGATTCGATCTCCTCCGTAAGCGTGTCCTGCTCTACACCTAGGGCAACGCTTGCGAGCCTGCCGCGGGTGCTGGCAGACGAGCCTCAGGTCGCTATGTGTCTGATGAGCTCGCGTGACTTCTGCTGCAGTGCGGCTGTCCACTCCCTTGCATGGGGATCCGAAGCCGTCTTGAGATAGCGGCTCTCGGCGCGCTCGGCCGCCTGCCAGTTCGCCTCGATGTTCGCCTTCTCAGCCAAGGCCAGCACCGTGGCAACGAACCCTTCGGACAGTGTGGCCATGATGGCGTGCCTGGTTTTGCTATGCCAGGCGAGCAGGGCGTCGACGAACGCCGCGAATGCGATGGGGTCAATCTGACACTCGTCAGCTTCCATTGGGCCGATGCCGGATGGCAAACCCACTTCAGCTTGATAGACGGTGACATGGCTCATGAACAGCCGGGACGCCCCGTTGGACGGGTTCCACAGGGTTTGGTCGCTCAATTTGTAGTACTGGCTCACGTCAACCTCTCACTGCTGGTCATAGGGGGTCGACGCTACGGTCAGTTAGCCCTCCACGGACAGTGAGCCAGAACCCGAGAAACGACAGCACCCCGCTGGCGGGGCTACGCGGTGGAGCGCCATTCCCCTTCGAGGCTGCTGAAGATCATGGAGTCTCGCCAGCCGTCGTGGAGCAGTGTCGTGTGGCGCAGGCGTCCCTCACGCGTCATACCGATCTTGGACAGCACTCGGGAGGAGCCGAGATTCCTTGGGTCACAGGTGGCATGGATCCGATGAAGCCCCAGCTCGCCGAACCCGTGCGCGAGCAGCTGCCGACCGATTTCCGTGCCGATGCCCTGCCCCCATACCCGGGGATGCACGATGTACGAGATCTCGCCCTGGCGCTGCTTATGGCTGCGGACATGCAGCTCACCCATGCCCACCACATCCCGCCCGACGCGGGCGACATAAGGGAACCGGTGCTGTGGGGTACCCGACCAGGCCTTGACCGCGGAGTCCACGAAGTCCTGCGTCTGGACCTCTGTGTTCGGCCCCCAGGACTGATAGCGGCACACCTCCGGGAGGCACGCCCACGAGTGAACGGCTGGCCAGTCCTCCGAAACGATCTTGTCCAAGGTTACCGAGTGCCTACTCATATGACGATCATGAACGGGCCTCCGCGCGAAGAGCAAGATCAAGGAGCCCATCAAGCTTTGCCGACGTCCATGCGGAAGGGAGGCCCGGTGCTGTCCGTTCTCGGGTCCACGGAAAGTGAGCCAGAACCAAAACTCGTGAACATCGGTCGGCGGCTTGATCACCAAGCGCTGCCGAAACTCATCGACAAACGCTGTCCTACGAAGTGGACGAAGCCAGCCTGAGGCGGCAGTGCCGGTCGCAGGTATAGGAAATGACACGTCCTTGAGACAGCACCTCGGCGACACGACCTGACAAGGCACCCGGCACGCAGTGCGCGACACCGAGCGGCGGCCCACATCGCTCGTGTGTCGAGCGAACGCAGAGGCTCGCCCGTTCTGTTGGTCGGTCTGGCCGGGAAGGGGAACGCCGTTGATCAGCGGTTCGGTTGCGCAGCGAGCGAACGTGGCACACAAGGCGGAGACCAAACACCAGGAGTGAGGATCACACCGTGAGCCCGACGCACCTTCCTCCCCCTGAGTACTACGCCTCGCCTTCCCAGGCATATCGCGGGTGCCGGGGCGATCATCCACGACGCTGCGGGCTGCATTCTTCTGGTCCAGCCGTCCTATCGCACCACCCGGCCAGCTGCTGGCCGTCAACTGGGCACCGGAACAGGCCGCCCGCCGCCCGCCGCTGGCCAACTACCTCTTCGACGGCGGGCTGATAACGCGCGAAGCTCAGACACGAATCCACCTCGGCCCGGACGTGCTCGCCGCATGGCGGCTGACGATCCCCGAGCAGTGGGACACCCTCCTCGCCTCACACATGGCCCGCCGCCTGCACGCCTGCTCCCGAGCTCTGGCCCAGGGCACCACCGTCTACGTGAGCGTATATACGAACTGGCCGTGCGTGCAGCGGCAAACACTCCTCGATGACGCCCCCGGAAGAGCAGCCCTCGGGCTCAGCTGCGTCTGCCAGTAGTGCACACGTGGTCACCTTGGGCATCGGAGATCGCGGTCGGGCCCGCGGCGGATGCGAATCGTTCCTGCGGTGAACCTTCGAGTCCGTGCGGGTGAGCAGCCGCTGGCTGCTTGAATTAGCGGCAGGTGACGCGGAGTAACATCTGCAGATCCTGCGCGTCCGGGGTCGCTGGTGGTCGTTGGGGTAGGTATGACGACGGATACGGCATGGGTACCCGATGACTTCTCCGATGTGGTTCTCGCTCGGTGCCGCGGGATGTCGGCGCGTGATGCGGAACGCCTGCGGGCGAAGGTCCGGGAAGCGCTCGAGGGCATCCCGTGGACGAGTGGACCGTGAGGTTCGCCGACGTGATTATCGACCATCGGGAGGAGTCCTTCGCGAAGCCGTTCTTCGAGCGGTCGGTTGCGCGGGGTATGCGGGGGATGATCAGCGGTAGTTGAGCGATCATCTGCATGTGGGTACGGAGGGGACAGTGTTCCCGGGCCTCACCTTTGCCCACGGGGACGATCGTTCGGCTGAAGCCACATGAAGCCCTCCGCCGAGAGGCGACCACCCTCCGCACTCGCACCTCCACGGCCCCGGCTGGCCTTCCCCGGCCAGCCGGGGCTTTCCCGGACTCCAGCACCGCTGCCACTCGGACGGGAACTTCCTGACCCGGTTGGTGGATCGGCTGCGGAAAGGGGGTGCTGCCCGTCGGGGGAGGGGAGTTCGTTGTGCCGTGGGTGAAGCCGTACGTGTGCAGGGACGGAATCCGTGAACCGGTTGACTGCTTCGGCTTATGAGGGTGCGGAGGGTGGCCGCATCCGGTGGGGATGCGCCACCCTCTGGGGCGCCGCGCTGGAACGCGGTGGTGCCCGGTCCCTGTTCCATGGTGCAGCCACGACGCCAGGGAGACCTCGGGTACGAGTACCTGAGACAGCGTTGCTAGGAGGGTGTCATCGCGTGCGTGCCTTCGGCAACGCCGGATGGACGGAAACGAATGAAAAAATTGGTTTCATTCTCCTGACCTGCGGCCTCCTGGTAACCGGCTGCCGGCTCGTCCATCCGTTCGCCCGCATCGTGGACCCGGGCTCTGGACGTTCATGAATCAACGCCCTTGCCCGAAGGGCCACGCATTGTGATGATCGGGTTACTGGTGAGAGGATCGCCGCGGGTTGACGGACCGGACCTGGAAGTCCCCGTCAGCTGTCACGGTGCAGCCCAAGTCCGCGCCCTATTAAGGGTTCTGACACGACGCCAGTTGGAGACACGCATGCGTTCATCACTCTTCCCGCCGTCCTCGCCCAGCGCCTCCCCGGGCGCGCTGACGCCCGGCGAGGTGGTCATCATCCTCGTCGTCATCCTCGTGGCAGGAGCCCTCGCCCTGGCCGGCCTGCCGATGTTCGGCGCTCTTGAGTTCATCGCGGGCGCCCTCTGCGTCGCCGTCAGCTCGCTAAGGGCGATACGCACGACGACAGCGCCCTCGCCCGAGGCAGTCTGACCCACCTATGGGACGGCGTGAGAACGCCGTCGCCGCAGAAACCCGGCAGTCCGAAGCGCTCGCGCTGTGGCTACGTGCCCAGCGCGAGCGCCGAGGCGTCACCTACGCGGCGATGGCCAAACTGATCGGATACCGGTTCACCGCGTCCATGCTCTCGCGCGGCGCCAGCGGGAAAGTCCCCTCCCGTAAACTCGTCGAAGCCTACGCACGCGCCTGCGACGCCGACCCCGCAGACGCGATCCGCCTGTGGAAAGCCGCCCGCCGCTCCGAGGAAGAACTCCGGCGTCGCGAGGAGACCACCACGGAGTTCCAGGACCTGGCGACCTCGGTGCGCTCTGCACTCACTCACCCGGAACTGATCGAGACCTTCGGCCAGTTACGTCGGGCGATGATCCAGGTCCGTGCCAGGGAGGGCCAGCCGTCTCTGGGCTACTTGCAATCCGAGGCCGGGCGCACCGCTGATGGCCGGCACTTCCGGCTCCCGAAGAGCAGTCTGAGCGCGGTCCTGCGGGGGGAAGCGGTCCCCTCCCGCGAGCACGTCACCGCGTTCATGGAAGCCCTCGGCGCTTCCCCCCGCAAAGTCAGGCCGTGGGAACGAGCCTGGGACCGGATCGCACGAACCCACGCCCGCCAGCCTCCGGCTGTGGTCGAGATCCGCGTCGCGGACGGCCCCGCGGCCGTGCCACCCCAACCCCCCGTCCTACTGATGACCGCAGCCGCGAACGGCCCCGACTACGACTACCTTCGTGACCAAGTGGTGAGCGACTACATGAACACCGACACGCCCCGCATCTGGAAGGGCCCGCAGCGCCCCTACCCGCCAGCAGGCCAGACTCGCTCCGGCCTGCCCATCCGGATCCCGCGACGCTACGAACGCCCGGCCCACCGCCTTCAGCCTCACAAAAAACCCAGCCCAACCAGCGCCACACCCGTCCTTGCCGCACCTGGCCGTCCACGCTCGGCCGCTTCCCAGGCCCTGGAGAAGACCCTTCAACTACGCCTGCTCCGTGACGCGTAGCCCGGGCGGTGCAGCCGTAGGCCCGGTCAGTAAGAAGCGCCGGAGCCAAGATTCCAGGGGTGGATGCCCTGCCCTTACTGCACCGCCACGGCCACAGAGCTAGTCCGTCGTGCCCGCCGCTACGACGTGCACGTTCACCAAGGGCAAGGCAGGTGGCGCCCTGAAGGAGAGAGACTACAGACATGATCAAGCCCCAGACACGCCCTGTTCGACTGAGCGACATCGACGCAGCCACGCAACTCCTCGCCCGTAAATGGGACATCACTGAGCCCTTTCCAACCTCACGTTGATGAGTAGTGGAGGGCGAGGGCAGCTTTCACGATGTCGGTGATCCTGTTGGTGCTGCAGCGAAGTTTGCGGAGCAGGCTCCAGCCCTTCAGGACGGCCATGGCCTGTGGCAATGGCCACGCAGGGATGGGTGGAAAGTGACGCACAACAGGGTTCAGGTGTACTACTGCGTACAGCATGCAGACGAACCATTGGTAGTCCGAACCCCTGAGGATGTCGATGCGCTGATCGACGCTCTGGCTACGGGCCCTGAGTTCGAGAACTTGGCTGTTCTGCACAGTTCGCAGCGTGAGCTTCTGCCGTCAGGATTTCCAGATCACGAGTTCATGGTTGGCGCCGACGGGAAACGACAGGTAGGGGTTCTGAGCTTCATGGACGAGAAGAACTTCGTCTCGCTCGGCTCTTCGGGGAGCAATGGAGGGGAGGTTACCTACTTTGTCGCAGAGAATCCGACCGAGTTTCCCGCCACGGTAGAAATTCCCCTTGCTCTGGTGCGTCAGGCCGCAAAGGAATTCCTTTCTTCCGGAGGGCAGCGTCCAACGTGCACCCAATGGCAGGAGCCAGAAATCTGGTAATCGCCCGTTTTGGTCCTGTATCCGGCGAAGCGGGAGTGCATCATGACCCAATGTCACTTACCGTAATTCGATCACGAGGGTGCGGTTGCTGTGTAGGTGCGGTGACGGGCGGCTCGGCGGAAGGGCCCGCCGGTGTGGTGTGGCCGCTCGACCGGGTACTTGGCGCGTTGGGCCACGCGTGGGTAGCTGCGGGCTCGGCGCTTGGGGTTGAGGTGGCGGCGGGCGGTGATGTCGGCGGTCAGCTCATCGATCTTGGCCCGGGTGCGGGGGTGGTCCGGGGAAAAGCCGCCGTGTCCGGGACTCGGCGGCGCAGGATCTTCACGGTTCGGGTGAACTTGACCTGGTCGGGGTCGACTTGGGCGTTAGTGGAGGCCTGGGCGGTGAGGGAGGTGATGGCGTGGTGGGTGAGCAGGAAGCCGCAGATCCCCTGCAGGACCATGTCGGGGCTGGAGCGCAGTACCCGGCCGGGGCCACGCAGGTCGGCAGCATGTCCTCCTCCAGGCGGTCGAACAGCCGCCCGGCCAGCTCGTGGCTATGTAGGTGTCTGTGGGAGGCGTTTGTTGCCGACTTCGGATGGCGGTTGGCGGGTCGGGAGTCGTGGAATGTCGGCGAGATTTGAAGTCGCTCGCTTGTGCGGAGATGGCCTTGGTGAAGGTGCGGCCTGATCCGGGGACCCTCACCAGCGCAGGTCGCATGGTCTCCGGAACGGCCGTCACCCCTCTTCGCGTAGGGTGGCCTCGCCGGAACGTCCCGCTTGACTAGGGGTTCCGGGACCCGCACGGCGGGCGGAGCGGGCGGTGGTCGAAGCGAGGAGTGGATGTGGGGGGCGTGGCGGTCGGCGCGCGGTCGGAACAGGACGGTCCGGGTGAGGGGCCCGAGGAGCCGGCGGGGAAGACGAGGAGGTGGGGGAGGGCCGGAAAGTCCGCGAAGGCGCAGCGGCCGTTCTGGAAGGAACTGCCCCTGCTCATCGTGGTCGCGCTGGTGCTGGCGCTGCTGATCAAGACTTTCCTGGTGCAGGCGTTCTTGATCCCCTCGGAGTCGATGCAGAACACCCTGCAACCGGGTGACCGGGTCCTGGTCGACAAGCTGACCCCGTGGTTCGGCTCGAAGCCCGAGCGCGGCGAGGTCGTCGTCTTCCACGACCCGGGGCACTGGATGAAGGACGAGCCGACGCCCGAGCCCAACGTGGCACAGAAGGCGCTGAGCTTCATCGGGCTGATGCCGTCCGCCAACGAGAAGGACCTCATCAAGCGGGTCGTGGGCGTCGCCGGCGACACCGTCGAGTGCAAGGGCACCGGCCCGCTGAAGGTCAATGGCAGGCCGCTGAAGGAGCCCTACGTCTTCCCCGGCAACACCCCGTGCAGCACGAACCCGGAGAGCCAGTTCAAGGTCACGGTGCCCAAGGACCGGCTGTGGGTGATGGGCGACCACCGGCAGGACTCGCAGGACTCCCGCTACCACCAGGACGAGGACGACAAGGGCTTCGTCCCCGTGGACGACGTGGTGGGCCGCGCCATCGTCATCGCCTGGCCCATCGACCGCTGGGACACCCTCTCCGTCCCCACCACCTTCGACCAGAAGGGCATCGACAAGGCGGCCGCCGCCGCCCCCACCGCGGTGGCCTTCGCTGGCGCCGTTCCCCTGGTGCTGGTGCGCCGGCGCCTGCTCTCCCGCCGCAGGACCGGCGGCACGACACAGAACTGACCGACCATCACGGTCAGTCAATGGAGCATTGACGTCCTGTTCGGGGAGGACGCAGCCTGCGGCGCGGTTCCGATCAGCACCGGCGCGTACCCCCGCGAGGCGGCCACCCACGGGCCTCCGCACGGCGGGCGCCGCCCCGGCCCGGATGACAGCCCAACGCCACCGCCCAGCTCGCCGCTGAAGCCGGTGGGACCTGGCGCCACTACGCCCCCGACAGGCCGGCACGGTGGTCACGGCGTATCGCCGCGTACAGCTCGACCTTGCTCGCCGGCATGCGCATCCGGGCCCCTAACGGGAGAAGCACACCCAGCGTCCCATCGCAAGGCCCCAGCTGCCTTCAAAACTCGGTTCTGGCACAGATCTTGGGGGTGCGGTCGCAATGCGTCACTGAAGCAGAATCATCTTGCGGAGTAGTTCGAAGCCGGCTCGTCCGTAGAGCTGTCTTTTGATCTTCTTGATGCGGTTCACAGCGCCTTCGGTGCCACCGGAACTCCACTCCAGGGTGAGTCCGGCTGTCACGGCGTCGAGGTCTCGAAGCATGTGGAGCGCGAAGCCGGTGAGGCCGGGCAGTTGGCTTGCGTCGAGGGCGTCGATCCAGGTGGGGAGCGTGGCACCGAGGCGGCCAGTGAGTATCTGGCCGAAGTCGCGAATGTGCCTGGCGGCAGTGTCCAGTTCGGGGCAGCGGGCCAGGACGTCCTTCAAGGAGGCGCGGTCCTCCTCGCTCAGTGCTGTGGGATGGCGGGTGAGCCAGCCAGTTACCTGGCGCACCGTCGGCGGCGGGGGCGGCGCGTCCGGCGAGGTGCTGCGCAGGGTGGCGATGTAGGCGCGGACCATGCCGTAGGTGACGGGGGCCTGCTCGGTGAGCAGTTCTCGGTGGAGTGTGGTGACGCTTGTGCATCCTGCGGCGAACCGCCGCTCCAGGTAGGGCTTGTAAGGGTCCAGCCTGCTGGGCCGGGGCCGGTTTTCGCGGAGGGTGTCCTGCCAGTGCGCGGCGCGTGCATACCGCAACACGGTGTTGAGGCCCCAGCCCAGGTGCCGGGCTTTCGCCCGACGCGAGTGGCCCTGCGCGAGCAGTTCATGGACCAGGGTATGCGCGGCCCTCTTGCGCTGAGCCCGTCGGCCGGCAGGATCTGGGCAGGGTAAACCGGAACCGTCTGGTGGCGGGTCGATGGCTGACAGTTTGGGCGGCGTCGGGGCGCGCAGGCACTCGCGGTGGGCGGCGACGCAGGTCTCAACGGCTCGGCCGAGGCCCTGCCACAGGTGAAACCGGTCGGCGACCCTGGAGGGCTTCGGGGGCGCCGAGTCGGGCCCCCTCGGCGTAGGCGCCCGCTCGGTCTAGGCAGGTGATCTCCACGCCGGGGTGGGTGGTCAGCCACGCGGCCAGCGGCCCTGCTTCACGCGTCGGGAGCACGTCGACCACGCGATGGGTTTCTCCGCAGGTCAATACGGTGGAGTAGGTCTGGCCCCGGCGGATCGCGAAGTCGTCCACACCCAGCACGCGCTGCGTGCTGGTCTGCGGATCCGGCAGCGCCATGACTCTCCGCAACAAGGTCATCCGTCCTGCGTGGAGGCCCAGCTGATTTGCCGGACGAGCGCCGGCTCGTCCGGCAAGCGCGAGCCCGACGCGTTCCAGGACATGGTTGAGCCGCGTGGTGAAGCGCGCGTACGGGGCAGTCAGCTGAGCGAACGGCTCGGCGAAGGTGCGGCGCGGGCAGTCCGCAGCACCGCAGATGAATCGCCGAACCGTCAGCCGGATCACGACGCTCTGCCCGCCGAGCGGGAGATCCTTCAACCTCCGCTGGTAGGAGTCGTGCACCCGGCCCGAGAAGCGACGGCAGTCAGGACACGCCGCGCCTGTCGCCCGGCCTCTCGCGACCACATCGGCCGTGCCGAAGGCAGTGGTCACCGCCTCGACGTCCACGTCGTCGATCCCGGCGAACACGAGGGAATCCCAGAACGATGCGTCGGCCTTCATAACAGCACTGTCACCGATCACAACCAAGAACGGCGGGAAAAGCCAAGAACTTGATGGAGCGTCACTCTCATCTGCGTGGCGGCGGGGCGTGCGCGGTCTCACGCGTGTGTACCGTCGCCTGCTACCTGCTCCGATGCCGCTGAAGCTGCACGTCCCTGAACCGCAGTCTCACTGATTCCGCCCTGTGGCCTGCTCGGTCTCCCGGTCGGCGCGTCCTTGTCACAGCGAACCTGCCTCGTTCAGAAAGTCATTGGCTTCCCGTTCCCCCTTGCGGTGAGATTTCCGACGTGACGCTTCACGAGGATGAGATCCCAGTCGACGAGACGCTAGTCCGGTCACTGCTGAAGGAACAGCGCCCAGAGTGGGCTGACCTACCGTTGTCGCCCGCAGGCGCGGGCACGGACAACACCATGTATCGGCTGGGCGGTGACCTGCTCGTGCGACTTCCGCGAACTGCCGACAAGGGACAGTCCGTGCGGAAGGAGCAGGAATGGCTTCCTCGCCTGGCGCCTTTCCTTGCATGTCCGATTCCCGAGGCCGTCCACGCTGGGACGCCCACCAACGCCTTCCCACTGGTCTGGTCGGTCTACCGCTGGATTGACGCTGTCGAGGCCGGCCCGGACACCGTCCAGGACTGGGCCGCCTTCGGAGCCGATCTGGCGGCGGTCGTGAGGGAGCTCCACGGCATCGACCTCATGGGAGCGACTCGCGCAGATGGCCTCAGCTGGTACCGCGGAGGCAGCTTGGGACCATGCGACCAGTGGATCGCTAGGTGTCTCGACGATTGCCGAACCACCGTGGGTTCTGAGCTCGACGTTGACTCTCTAGAACAGTTGTGGCGAGCCGCGCTTACACTGCCCGAGCCCTCCGGACCTCACGTGTGGCTCCACGGCGACCTCAAGCCGACCAACCTCTTGGTCCGGGAAGGCAAGCTCCACGCAGTCATCGACTTCGGAGGACTCTCGGTCGGCTTTCCCGACGCCGAGCACTCCACACTCTGGGACCTGCCTCCACAAGCACGACAGGCCTACTGGGACACATTGAGCCTCGACGATTTGACCTGGGCCCGCGCCCGCGCCTGGGCGATCGCGGTGGGTGTCAGTGGAGTCTCCTATTACTGGCACACTTTCCCCGCCTTCGTCGCCGAGTGCCGAGCGCGACTTCGGACAATCCTCACTGATGCCGCTGCGCGTTGAATGGCCTCCCCGGTCCGAGAGGAAGGGTCATACGGCGCAGGTCCGGCGAAGGGCGACGGAACTCGCGCGAAATGGAGCATTTCACCGACATGTCCTGAGTCCGACTCATCTCACCGAACCTGGACCGCCCTGGTCACAGGGTTCATCAACAGCCCACTTCCGATGAGACAGGACAGCGAGCCCGAGCCCGCGCAATCGAACACGTGGTGACGCTCCGCGACCGCGCCCCGAGATCTGTGCCAGAACCCAAAACTCGTGAACATCACCCGACCGTGGATCTGGGTGCCTCCCAAATCCGTCAACAACTGGTGGCACTACTCGTGAGTAGAGCCACATCGGCGTCATGCGCGCCCAGGCCATGGCCGTGGACCTGCCCGCCCCCACCTGGTCGCGAGCCGAGGACTTCGGTACCACTGTCCCGGAAGCCCGCGCGCTCATGGGACGCCAACGAGCCGCTGCCGCCGCACATGCAGGCCCTCGTCGACGCCGCC
Source organism: Streptomyces sp. NPDC037301 (assembly GCF_055602785.1). Lineage (NCBI taxonomy): Bacteria > Bacillati > Actinomycetota > Actinomycetes > Kitasatosporales > Streptomycetaceae > Streptomyces > Streptomyces sp. NPDC037301. The sequence continues at coordinate 16,109 of NZ_JBVJWD010000051.1, read as the reverse complement.
AACCACACCGTCTGCGGCGAGGCCGAGGACCCCAAAGGCGTCCCCGTCTACAAGCTGATGGTGGCGGCGCTGATGGCGAGCGTGATGCTCCTCACAGAGATCCCCTTTCTGTCCGCCGGTTAGGTTGGCGGGATGAGCGATCAACTGAATGTAGAAGGAGGCCAGGCGGCCCAGGTCGAGGCGGCGTGGGGCCGCATCGTGGCGTGGCTGAAGCAGCATGCCCCCACCTCGTACGCCTCACTGCTGCCCCCCGCGCCGGAGACAGAGATGGCGAACGCGGACGCGGCGCTGAGGCAGCACCTCGGGTTCGCCCTGCCGTCGGAGCTGGCCGCGCTGTGGCAGCTGTGCGGTGGTGTGGAGCACCAGTACATCGAGGCCAATGAGGAAGAGGGCGAGGTCGCATCGGGGGCGTTCTTGCCTGGCGGGATCCTGCTCGGCCCGGCGGATGCGCTCAGGCCGCGGCTGCCCGACATCAGCCGCAGGGACTGGTGGGGCGCCGCGGTGGTTCCGTGGCTGACCGGCGACCAAACGGGCCCCGAGTCCGGGCACTACGTGGGCGCGGACGGTGTCGGCTACTGGTCGCATCCGGACAACCTGGCCTGCGACAAGCCCGGCTATCCGTCGATCGCCGCCTATCTCGAAACTGTGCACCGCACGCTCACCGAAGGGCCGGCCGATGCCATGGGCCCAGATGTGCCCGGCCTGGTGTGGGGCTGCCTGATCTGGGATGACCCCGAGGCGCCTCTGCTGGACGATGCGCTGGAGCACTGGCGCCCCGTCCACTGACCACGCCCCGCCCGGGGGCCCGCCTGGCTGACGGACCTCGGGGCAGACGTGCAGTGGCTACGGCTTCTTCATCTCGCAGATGAGGTTCACCGCACCGGTGTTGCAGTCCTTGAACCACAGCTGACCGGGATTGACGGCGAACTCGTCGTCGTCGATGACCCGCATCTGCGCCAGGAACTCGTTGCCGTACTTGTTCATCGCGCCCTGGTTGATGAATCCCGACATCGAGGAACGGCCGCACTTCTCGCTGAACGTCGGCGCGTCGTAGCGGGTGTCATCAAGGAGGTGTTCACTGCCGTCATCGGCCTTCGCTGCTACGGTCTGGATGCACTCGCCACCCCCGGCCTTGCCGGCCGGGTTCTTCCCGTCCGCGGAAGCGGGCAGGCCGACGGACTCATACGTCGAGGCGAACGGCACCTCATCACAGTTCACCTTGTCCGGATTCGGCAGGGGGGTCTGCGGACGGAACTCCGGGTGCAGGAACGTCTTCGGATGAGGCACGAATCCCTTGGTCGGAACGTACCCGTCCGCTCGGGTGCCGCCGTAGTAACCGCAGACCCGGCTACGGATCTTCTTCTTCGTCCACGTGGAGTCCACACGGCCGTTGTCCGCGTCGGGACGGTAGTGCAGCGGCTTGTCGATGGTCCCGAGGCCCTTGATCCCGGACTTGCTCTGAACCATCCACAGGTGAGCCGCAGCGGCCGGGTAGCGGGCAGCATCCATCTGGTACTCGGGAACGTACTGCGTCAGCACACATCCCGGCGCGCCGTAGGAGTCGACCTTGCCGCAGCGCACATCGATGCCGGGTGAGCGGCTATCGCCGGCGTCGGTTTCGTCGTCCTTGCCCTCGACCGGCTCGTACTCGCTCTCCGGGTTGTAGATGAACCAGACCGGCAGAGCCCTGGACAAGGCGGCGTCGGAGGGTCCGACGCCGTCCGTGGAACCGTCCCACTTATGCGTGGTGGTACCGGTGGCCAGGTGGGAGTCGGCCGGTGTGCCGTCGCCGCCGCCCTTCCAGCTGAGGTCTCCGTAGAAGTCGAAGTTCCTCACATCCCTGCCGTCAGTGGCACCTTCACAGGCACCGCTGTAGCGCATGGAGTCGATGTGGGCGATCTGGTTGCCGTCGCCGAACAGCACGGACCTGTGGTCTTGGGGACGTCGGGCAGGCTCACGCACAGGTCGGAGGTGGTGCGCGTGCGTCCGCCGGACATGGCGTGCACGATGCGCACCCTCACCGGATGCAGGAGCAGTTCAAGCGTGTCCACCAGGCCGCGATCCCACATCTGGTACTGTTCCCAAAATTGGAAACATAGTGCCGACAGTGAGGAAGTCAGCGATGCAGAACCAGCCGCCCGGGGCTCTCCCGACCACGACGGCCGAGGTGGCACCGCCGCTCGGGGAGTACTGCGAGGTGGAGGGGCGCCGGTTGCTGCTGCACCGCTCGGGCAGCGGGAGCCCGTCGGTGGTATTCCTGCCCGGGGGCGGCACGGTCGGCCTCGACTACTGGAACGTCCAGGAGAAGGCGGCCGAGCTCACCACAAGCGTGGTGTACGACCGGGCCGGAACGGGGTGGAGCGACCGCGTCGAACTGCCGCGCACCTCGGCAGAAGTGACCGACGAACTGCACCACATGCTGCGGAGCGCGGACATTCCCGCTCCGTACCTGCTGGTCGGGCACTCTCTCGGCGGCCTCTACGCCCGCCACTACGCGACGCGGTTCCCGGATGAGACGGCTGGTCTGCTCCTGCTGGATCCCGCACACGAGGACTACAACGCCTATATGCCCCAGCAGTTGGTCGACCAGTGGAAGTCCTGGGACCCGGACCAAGCGCTTCCCGACGAGTTGCCAGACGAAGTCGTCCAGATGTACCGGAGCCTGTTCGCACAGGAGTTGACCGACTGGCCCGAGGATATCCGGGGGCCGCTCACCGAACGCCATGTCAGCCCGGAATGGCTGCGGGTCGGCTTCCAGGAAGCGAAGAACGTTGATCAGCTCTACGACGAGATGCGTCGCGCGGCGCCACTGCCGGACGTGCCGATGATCGTCCTCACCGCCATGGGCATCGATGCCTTCAAGGAGGCGGTTTCGGTGGGCGAGTCGGAGTCGCTGTTGGAGGAGGAGATCCAGGGCAAGGCGCGTCTCTACACGGCGTTGGCTGCATCAGTCCCGCGCGGCGAGAACCGCCTCATCGACGGCGTCGGACACGTCACCATGCACTGGCGACGTCCTGACGCCGTGCTGCAGGCGGTCCAGGACCTGCTCGGCAGGTGACGGCCAACGTCAACAGAACACCAGCCGACAACGGCCAGGCGCCTTTGTCGGCTGGCTTCGGTTCGTTCGACACAGAACCACAGCTCGGACGCTCCCGGGGCGGCCTGACCAGCAAGATCCACCTGGCCTGCGACGCCCTGGGACGTCCGCTCGCCTTCACTGTCACTGGCGGGAACACCAACGACTGCACCCAGTTCACAGCCGTGATGGACGCGATGCGGGTGCCCCGCCTCGGACCGGGACGGCCACGGATTCGGCCCGACCACGTCCTGGGCGACAAGGGCTACAGCTCCAAGGCCATCCGCGCCTGGCTCAGACAGCGAGGTGTCGGGCACACCATCCCGGAACGGACCGACCAGATCCGAAACCGGCTCCGGCGAGGAAGTCGCGGCGGGCGCCCGCCGGCCTTCGACAAGCAGCTCTACAACCAGAACCAGATCGCGGCCCTGCTGGGCCTGAGCCGCCCCAGCGTCACGTCCGGCCTCCGCGAACTGATACTCGCTCGCCTGGTCACCAAGCAGCGCAACGGCGTCTACCGGATCAACGCGATGCTCGCCGGCTACGAGTCGACGGCCGCGGCGCAGCGCGCCATCGATGACATGGACGTCGACGACCGGCTGGACGACCCGGACTTCGTCGCCCGGTACCACCAGGCCGTCGAGGACTACCGCGAACAGCTCGCCCTCGAACGCTGCGAGAAGCTCCGCGTTGCCTGACCCTGGTCGTTGAACGTACGGCGCTGTACCCCCGGTTGCAGCGCCGCTTCCATGCTCAGGACCGAGGCACCACGGACACGAAAAGGTGGCAGCAGAGCCACGGAACTCAGCCGAAGGCCAGGCCGGCCTGACCGTGCAGCTACGCGGCCGAACCCGCGCGCAAGTGATCCCGACTGGGCGACGGGTCGGTGTGCGAGCGCGCGATCAACTCCGCGATCTCGCCGGTGCGGTCGGAGACGGCCAACCCACAGGTGAGCACCCTAGTGGGCACTGTCACGTTGGCGGGCGGCGTGGGAGGATCCTCGAAGTTGATCATGCTGGAGGGGGATCGTCCGTGGTGAGCGCGTTGCCGTCGTATAGGGGCACCGGTACCCGGTCGAGGTCATCTCCCACTGCGTGTGGCTGTACTTCCGCTTTCCGCTCAGCTTCCGTGAGGTGGAGGAGCTGATGCTCCGGCGCGGTGTCACCGTCTCGTACGAGACGGTCCGCCGGTGGTGTGTGAAGTTCGGGCAGGCCTACGCCGACGGACTGCGCCGCCGACGGCCCCGGCCCGGGGACAAATGGCATCTGGATGAGGCCTTCATCAAGATCAACGGCGAGCGGAAGTACCTGCGGCGGGCCGTCGACCAGGACGGCAACGTGCTCGACATCCTCGTCCAGAGGAAGCGGGACAAGGCCGCGGCCAGGCGCTTCTTCCGCAGGCTGATGAAGAAGACCGGTGCGGTTCCGCGGGTGGTCGTCACGGACAGGCTTCGCTCCTACGGTGCCGCTCACCGCGAGGTAATGCCCTCCATCGAGCACCGCTCCCACAAGGGCCTGAACAACCGGGCCGAGAACAGTCACCAGCCCACCAGACAGCGTGAACGCGCGATGAAAGGCTTCCGCTCCGCCGGCGGAGCACAACGCTTCCTGTCCGCGTTCAGCGGCATCTCACCCCACTTCCGACCCCGCCGCCACCTCATGGCCGCACCCGACCACCGCGCCGAAATGACCGTCCGCTTCACCATCTGGGAGCAGATCACCGGCGCCACCGGCCTGCCCACCCCACCCTGAGCACACAGCCGGAACCCGACCGCACCACACCCTGTCACGCCGTCAGACACCCACCCAACAACGTGACAGTGCCGACCGACCGGATCACATTCTTCTTACGCCACACAGCCGTGAAGTCCACGCGGTACAGGGCTGCTGAACGTCCTCGATGCCGCCGCGGCCGCCGCCATCCACATCTGGAAGAAGCAGGCAGGGCCGGCTGACTTATCGTGAGGATGGGGGCCGGCCGTGTACCGGCCACAGGCCTACGCCCGGCCGGGAGTGAACTGCCCGCGGTGATGGTGATCAGATCACGGTCACCGGGTGCCGCACCACTGCGTCGAAGAGAAAGCCCTGCGTGTTGGCCACGGCGGTGTCCGGCTGGGCGTGACCGGCCGTGTCGGTGGCGCGGGCCAGGAGGCGAGTGTCGCCGACTGTGTCGGGCTTCCAGTTCAGGGACCAGCGGGTCCAGGTGCCAGCACGGGGCCGGTCGTGGAGGCGGGCGGGCCGCCAGCTCGCCCCGCCGTCCGTGCTGACATCGACCCGCGCGATGGCCCCCGCACCCGACCACGACCGGCCGTGCAGCACCTGCCCCTTCCCCACCGTGAACCTCGCCCCGCTCGCAAGCTCGAAGGCACTCCTGACCACCTGCCGACTCAGCGGCGCGCTGCCCTCCTCCGGGTATGCGGGGCCGAACAGACGGTAGAAGATGGTGTTCCAGGGCGAGTAGAGCGGCTGCGTGGACACCTCGATGTCGCCGACCCACTTGATCGACGCGATCCCCACCCACCACGGCACCAGCACCCGCACCGGATACCCGTGATCGTACGGAAGCGGTTCGCCGTTCATCTCGTACGCCAGCAGCACATCGTCCAGCGCCTTGGCCAGCGGCAGCGGACGGCGTACCCGCCCGAGGTTCTCGCCGCCGCTGAAGAACTCGGCGTCCAGACCGCGGGGCTGCACATCCATGGCGTACGAGGACAGCCCGGCCTTGCGCAGGACATCGGCCAGGCGTACCCCGCGCCAGCGCGCGACGCCGATCGCCCCCAGCGTCCACGGGGTGCCTGTGACCTTCTCGCCCTGCTGCGTCGTGAAGTAGCTGCGGCCGTTTCCGGCGCACTCGACGAACGCTGTACGGGTCACGGCGGGCAGGGCGCGCAGATCGTCGTACCCGAACTCCACCGGCCTGTCCTCACGGGGCGCGCCACGCAGCCCGCTGCCCCACAGCCTCAGCCGCCAGTCGGCGGCTTCCAGGACAGGGGTGGCGGTGTGGTTGCGCACGAAGAACAGTTCGTTGGGGGTGTGGTGGCCGGTTCCGCGTAACGCCTCCCAGCGGGTCTCGGCATTGGTGCCGCGCCGGATGAACCACTCAGGCGGCAGCGGCTTGACAATCGTGGGATCGGTGGCATGGGCAAGGTACGGCGGGGGGAGCGCGGCCCCGGCGGCGGTCGCGGCGAGCAGGGTCAGCAGCCGGCGGCGGGTGACCCCGTCCGCCCTTGCCTCCCCGGAGAGCCACTGGCTCAGCCTGCGGCGGTCGTACGCGGATTCGTCGTGGCGGCTGGCGGAGACGGGTGAAGGCATGACATTTCCTCGTCGTTGAGACAGCAGACAGACATGGGAGAGGACAGTGCGAGCCGGCGCACTGGGCGGCGCGCCGGGAAGGCGGCCGAGGTCCACAGTGCGGGGGCGCGGCGGCGCGCCAGAGGCTCCAGTGGCGTCATGGCGGGATGCAAGCACGCGGCGCGAGAAGGCGTCAACGGGGCGATCTGGCCCTGTACTTCGCGGGTAGCTCGTTCAGGTCTCTGGCCAGCGGGGATGTGTTGGCTCCAGGCCGAGGAGGTCGAGGAGATGGAGCTGGACGCCGCGGCTGATGACGATGGCGGGCGGGTCGGTGACATGACCGATCCGCAATCGTAGGCCGGAGAGGTGGTAGAGGATCAGGGGCGCTCAGCCACAATGCTCCAGCCCCGTCTCGGGCTTGCAGATCTATAGCACGGCCCGATGTCCGGCTCCGCCAGGGCGATCCCCGCCTCGTCGCGGTTGATGTACCCGAGCTCGCTCTTGTACATGCTGCACCCGCCACGGTGCAGCATCGCGGTGCCCCAGACCATTTCGGCTGGATCTTCCAGGACTGCTCTGCCCTAGCCCGCTGCCGGGTCGTCGAACTGGAGCAGCAGACCCTCGACCTTCGTGCCGAACTTGCCGCCGCACGCGCCGCGAACCGGGAGCTGATGGCGCAGCTGAACCGCTGAGTATCTATTTGACATTCCTCGTCGAACGGTCTGATCGTCCGGATGCTGGGGTCGGTTCGGTCACCGCCCAGTTCCTGCCTTTCGGTCTGCCCGCCGATAGCCAGAGACCCGACCTGATGCTGCTCTAATACTCCAGCAGGCACTGTCACGCCGTCAGACACCCACCCGACAACGTGACAGTGCCCCTTGAGGAGACCGCCTCAACCCTCGCCTGGTGGCCGGCGGTCGCCCTCACCGACGGCCCCAACAGCCTGATTCCTGTCTCGGCACTGCGCACGACGCTGATCAAGGCCGTCATCGGCGGCCTCGCCGAGGACGTCGAGAACGCCCGGAAATGGGGGAGGCCGAGGTTTCTCTCGGAGACATCAGGACCGATGTGGTGAAGCTCCTCGACTGGTACATCCAGCGGAAACCGAACCGCACCCCGAGGCTCTTCGGCGAGATCTGCCTGGCCGCCCGCATGCGCCTCAACCTTTTTCCCGAGAAGGTCGGCCGTCTCCTGCGACGATCGGCTGCGCCCTTGACCGAGGGGGGTCGGTACGCGGGACGGTCGGTGCGCAATTGAACGCAACTGGCTCGCCCGGGAGGCGATCACGGCGTTACTTTTCTTCGGCACGGACCCGAACTCGGGTGGAGGGAACTGCCCCGCAGTGTGGGTGGACACCGACACCGCTGAGGGGCCGGAACTGGTCCTGCAGGGCAAGACGGCCGACGCGGCGACGCGGTCCGCCTGTGGCCAGGACAGTCCGCCGGCGGACGACGAGGCGGTCATCCGTATCCCGGCCCGGATGGTGTCGCAGATCAGGAAGGCGTGTGATGCCGCAGAAGCCGCCGGCACCCAGCTTTGAGGGCCTGCTCGACTCCGCCCGGCAGCACACCCTGCACCTGGAACTGCGGGACGTCTACGCCGTGGGGGAGGAGCGGGAGGTCTTTGAGGCGTTCCTGCGGGACGGGAGCGTGCCTGCGGACGACTCGGAGTTCTGGGGCGGGTGGCTGCCGTTGGTGGAGCAGACCGTTGCCCGCGGGGTGAGGGTCCTGCGCGCCCGGGTCGTCTCCGAGCCCGTCACCGAGTACATCCGCTTCGAGCACGCCATCACCGACGCCAACCTCCGCGCCGGCGAGGAGGTCCGCTGGCTGCCCCGCCGCCGTGCCTCCACGCTCGCGCTGCCCGGCAACGACTTCTGGCTCATCGACGACCGGATCGTGCGCTTCAACGTCTTCTCCGGTGACGGCCAGGCCCTTGAGCCTGAGCACACCGAAGATCCCAGCGCGGTCAAGCTGTGTGCCGAGGCGTTCCGCTCGGTGTGGGACCTGGCCGTTCCGCACGCCGATTACCGCATCTGACCGACGCATACCCAAGGGCCGCCACGTCATGACGACCGCCTCTCCATCGTCCAGCGCCCAGGGGGCCCGTGAAGCGCTCGCCGTGCGGTTGCAGCACCTGCGCAAGGACGCCGGCCTCACCGGGAAGGAACTCTCCGCCCGGTGCGGCTGGCACCCCGCGAAGACCACCCGCATCCAGAAGGGCGACGCCCCGCCCTCGGACACGGACATCCGCACCTGGTGCGCGGCGTGCGGCGCCGGCGACCAGGCCGACGACCTCATCGCCACCGCCCGCGCCGTCGACTCCATGTACCTGGAGTGGCGCCGCCTGCACCGCACCGGCATGCGCAAGGTCCAACAGGACTGGTACACCCTCCACCAGCAGACCCGTCACTGCCGCGTCTACCTCTCCAACGTGCCCCCCGGCTTCCTCCAGACACCGGCGTTCGCGACCGCCCTCATGAACCAGATCACCACCTTCCAGGGCACCCCCGACGACGTCGCCGAAGCCGTCGCTGCCCGCGTCGCCCGCTCCCGCTTCCTCTACAAGGGCGGCCACCGCTACGTCGTCCTCATGGAGGAATCCGTCCTGCGCTACCAAACGGCCGACCCCGAGACGATGCGAGGCCAGCTGTGCCACCTCCTGGCCGTGATGCCGCTCGAGTCCGTCTCGCTGGGGATCATCCCGTTCACCGCACGGCGCACCGTGTGGCCGCTGGAAGCGTTCTACGTCCACGACGACACCATGGCCGTGGTGGAGACGCTGACGGCGGAGATCAAGGTGACCCAGCCGCGCGAGCTCGCCGACTACGCGAAGGCGTTTGCCGGACTCGCGGAGATGGCCGTGTACGGCGACGCGGCACGCGCGCTCATCCAGGCCGCGATTGACGCCCTGGAATGAACCTCCGCAATTACCCGCAACTTTGTTGAGAGCACGGCGGGCAGCTGCGTAGCGTCGAAGGAACCGACGGACCACCAGCCGGAGAGGCGGGGCCGCATGCGCACACACCGACAGCATTGCCCCGGCCCCGGAGGGCCGCGGCCTCCAGCCGCCCGCCTACGGCGTCCCCTCCCCGGCCCTGCGCGCCCGCGCGGACCGGGGCCTCGCCCGGTTCCTCGCCCAGCAGACCGAGGACCACGACGACGGAGCCGACGGCGGCGAGGACACCCAGCGGTGACCGCCGGCCACCCACGCGAGACCGCCCCGGCAGCGAGGCCCGCCATGCACACCAGCACCCACACGGTTCTGTACGACCCCGACGGACTGATCGAAGCGGAGCTCCCGCTCGACCGCGAACCGTACGAGAGCCTCGTCAAAGCCGTCCTCGCCTGGACCGACAAGGACGCACTGGCAGAACGCGACTACGAGCAGATCGCCCTCCAGCTCACCGGCCACGCCCGCGCCATCGCCTCCGACCTCCGCCGCCGCGCCGGCCAGCTGCCCAAGAGCAGCGGGCCCCGGGCACTCGCCGACGTCGTCCTGGCCGAGGCGGAAGGCCGGCTGTCCGCGAAACTGGAGGGCACCGTGCGCTGCGTCCAGAACCGCGCCCGCCTCGTTCGCGCCCTCTACGAACGCCTGGACCGCCTGGAGACCGCGCCTGCCCCGGAGAGGGTTGCACCGAGCGGCGGCTGCACCGTTGGCCGGACAGTTGCCTCCAGCGGGGTACCGCAGGTGTGACCGAAGGTGTGGGCCTCTCGAATCGGACACCGCCCGTTCTCGCAGGTCAACCCTGGTGGGCAAGCCAGTCCCGGACGACGACACCTCTTTGCCACGCGATAGCCGAGGGGAAGAGGTCTGCTTCGAGTCCGGTGGGGATAGGAGGGCGACCCTGGCCCCGGCGGGTGCCTCAGCACATGGTGAGCTGCTCGTGCTCGTGCTCGGGCAGGTCGAGGTGGACGATCCGGCTCTGGGAAGGACGTCGGCGAGCTCGCGCGCCTCCTGGGCGCTGCGGGCCAGGACCAGCTCCTCCGCGAGCTTGGAACAGGCAGCGGCCAGGCCGGGGCAGGGCCGCACGATCCCGTACAGCGACCGCCGCTTGTCGGCCACGTGGACCGGGACGCCGCGGGCGTACTGCGACCACATCATCGGCTTCTCCGGGATCTCCACCCGCAGGTTCGACGTCCGCCAGGCGTACTCGGCGACGGCGGCGAACAGCTCGGTCTGCTGCTGCGGCGACAGCCGGCCCCACCACGCCCGCGCGGTCTCCAGGTCCTGGCGCTCTCTCCGCATGCTCGGCCTGCTCACGGGCGAGACGTGCCTCACGCTCCACCCTCTCTTGCTCCCGGCGCGCGTCCTCCTCCGCCCACCGCCGCCGCATCTGTTCCATGTAGACGCGCTGCTCCTCCTCCCGCTGCAGCCGCCGGCGTTCGTCCTCCTCGGCCTTCCGCACCCGCTCCTGCTCCTCCAGCTCCTTGTGGCGCCGTTCCGCGGCCTCCTCCTGCTCTTGCTGGCGGGCCTCCCGCTCCGCTCGCGCGGCTTCCTGCTGCTGCGCATCGCCTCGTGCTTGTCCTGATCGGCGATCGACCGCTTTGAGGTCCACCACTGATCCCGTTTGAACTGACGCTGCTCACCATCGACAACCCGGTACACCCGCCGGTACCGGCGCAGCACCTCGGCGTGACCCAGGCGGCCGGCAGCGGCGGCTCGCGACGGCCCCGCAGGCCGCGGCCGGGTGCCGGTCCCCGTCCGCGCCTGCGCGGGGACGCTCCGCCCGGCGACGCCGTGTGACCCGCCTAGGGGATGGCCTCCGTTTGACAGAGCTCAGGGCGACATAGTTACTTAAAGTGTCTGATTCATTACGTTACGTGATCGATGGTGATCGTGCCGTCCCCCTACGAATCTGCCGCCGCCCTCCACCCCACGCGAGGAGCCCCACCGTGACCACGACCCCCACCCGTCCCACCGCCGTCCCGTCCATCGAGCAGCTGCCCCAGCCGGAGCTGCGCGGGTCCACCGACATCCAGGGCAACATCCTGGCCGCGTTCAACAAGGACTTCATGGACTTCCGCTACCTGCGCTTCCCGGACGCCGCCAAGGGCCGCGGCTGGCTCTCCGCGATCCTCAACACCGTCGCGGACGGCACCTTCGGCACGGTCGACATGAAGCGCTTCGTCCGCACCGCGGGCGCGCTCTACGCCTTCACCCCCTCGATCAGCACGCTGCGGCTGCTCGCCGAGGGCGAGGACCTTCCCAACAAGTCAATCGGCTCCTGAGCGGCGAGGAGAAGCCATGAACGAGAGACCCACCGTCGAGGGCGCGGCCAACGACCGCGCCCGCCAGCAGACCTGCTGGCAGCTGGCCCGCGAGCTGCTGCTGGTCGGTCGGGACGACAAGGACCTGAAGCTGCGCTACCTCGACATCCTGATCAAGGAGGGCATCCCGGAGACCGACGAGCCCAAGGACGTGCTGATCGTCGGCGCCGGGATCGCCGGTCTGGTTGCCGGGAAGCTGCTCAAGGACGCCGGGCACAACGTCACCATCCTGGAGGCCAACGCCAACCGGGTCGGCGGGCGGATCAAGACCTTCCGCTCCACCGATGACGAGCAGGACGGCCCATTCTACGACCCGGTGCAGTACGGGGAGGCCGGAGCGATGCGGCTGCCCAGCTTCCACCCGCTCACCCTGGCCCTGGTCGACAGACTCGGCCTGAAACGGCAGCTGTTCTGCAACGTCGACGTCGATCCCGACACCGGCAACCAGAACACGCCCGTCCCGCCGGTGGTCTACGAGTCCTTCGAGGACGGCAAGGTCTGGAAGTACGGCGAGGACAGCCCGGACTTCCGCGAGCCGGTCAAGCGCTTCAACAGCTGGATCCGCACCAACCGGATCCAGGCCCGCCGCAGCGAGTACGCCGCCGACCCGAGCAGCGTCAACGAGGGCTTCCACCTCACCGGCGACGAGGTGCGGATCACAGCCGGCGAGATGGTCAACCAGGCGCTGGAGCCGGTCCGCGACTACTACTCGTACACCGAGAACGGCAAGCGGGTGCGCAAGCCGTTCGCCGAGTGGCTGGACGGCTGGGCCCGGGTGATCCGCGACTTCGACGGCTACTCGATGGGCCGCTTCCTGCGCGAGTACGCGAGTTTCAGTGACGAGGCCATCGAGGCGATCGGCACGATCGAGAACATGACCTCGCGGCTGCACCTGTCCTTCTTCCACACCTTCCTGGGCCGCAGCGACATCAACCCGGACGCCACCTATTGGGAGATCGAGGGCGGCAGCTGGCAGCTGCCCTACGCCCTCGCCGATGAGCTCCAGGACGAACTCGAAATGGGCGAGCGGATGATCCGGATGGAGTACTGGGATCCGCGCCGCGACGGCGGGGCAGGCCAAGACGTCGGGCCGAACGGGCCCCAGGTCGCCGTCCACACCGTGCCCGAGGGCGACCCAGAGGCCGAACCCACGGTCTGGAAGGGTGACTTCGCGATCGTCACCGTCCCGTTCTCCGCGCTGCGGTTCGTCCAGGTCTCGCCCCCGTACTCGTACAAGAAGCGCCGGGCGATCATCGAGACACACTACGACCAGGCCACCAAGGTGCTGCTGGAGTTTTCCCGCCGGTGGTGGGAGTTCACCGAGGCGGACTGGAAGGACGAGCTCGACTCCATCGAGCCCGGCCTGTACGAGTACTACCAGCGGGCTGGCGAGGAGGACGCCGAGGCGGCCGCGCTGGCCGCGCACAACGGGCACCGGCCACCGCCCAATCTACCGAGGGTGCTGCTCGGCGCCCACCGGAGCGTGGACTCCAGCCGGATCAGCCAGGAGCAGTTGGAGGTCTTCCGGCACACCCCGCTGCGCCGGGCGAGCGTGCGCCCCGCCACCAACTGCTTCGGCGGCGGTTCGACCACCGACAACCCGAACCGCTTCATGTACTACCCCTCGCACCCGGTGCCCGACAGCGACGGCGGCGGCGTGGTGCTGGCCAGCTACAGCTGGTCGGATGACGCGGTGCGCTGGGACTCGATGGCCGACGCCGAGCGGTACGTGTACGCGTTGCGCAACCTCCAGTCGGTGCACGGCCGGAGGATCGAGGTGTTCTACACCGGCTATGGCCAGACCCAGAGCTGGCTGCGCGACCCGTACGCCTTCGGCGAGGCGGCGGTGTACACCCCGCACCAGATGACCAGCTTCCACCTCGACGTGGTCAAGCCGGAGGGCCCGGTGCACTTCGCCGGCGAGCACGTCTCGCTCAAGCACGCCTGGATCGAGGGCGCGGTGGAGACCGCCGTCCGCGCGGCGATCGCCGTGCACGAGGCACCCACACCACCACCCCGCGCCAAACCGGAGATCTTTCCAGAGGTGCGGGCCGGACGCGCACGCAGAGCGGAGGTGCTGAGCGGATGAGCGGCAACGGCGAATGGACGGTGGGCCGTTACCTGGCCACGAGACTTGAGCAGTTGGGCATCCGGCACCTGTTCGGGGTGCCGGGCGACCACCTCGGCCCGTTCCTGACGATCATGCACGCCACCACCGGGGTGCGCTGGGTCGGCACCCCGACCGAGATCGGTGGCGGCTACGCCGCCGACGCCTACGCCCGGGTGCGGGCCGCCGACGCCGACCTCGCCAAGGGCGAGCAGGGCGTCGCCGCAGTCGCGGTCACCTACGGCGTGGGCGCGTTCAGCCTGCTCAACCCGATCGGCGGCGCCTACGTCGAGTACGTGCCGGTGATCGCGATCAACGCGGCGCCGTCGTACGAGCAGTGGCTCAACTACCAGGCGGTCGGTCTGCTCACCTCGCACATGAGCCAGCGCCGGGAGAGCAATCTGGAGGTCTACCGGCAGGTCACGGTGGACGCGCAGGTGATCTCCAACCCCGGGCTCGCGCCCTCGCAGATCGACAGCGCGATCATCGCCGGCCTGACCGAGCGCAGGCCGGTCTACCTGGAGGTGATGGACGACCTTTGGAATGCCCCGTGCGCCGAGCCGCAGGGCGAACTCCGTGGTCAGGAAAGGCCGTTCACCAAGAAGAACGAGGAAATGCTCGCCAAGGCGGTGGAGGCCTCGGTGAAGCTGGTCGAACGGCTCGGCACGCCGGTGCTGTGGGCGGGCGAGGAGATCGAGCGCAACCGGCTGGAGCGGGAGCTGGTCTCGCTGGTGCAGCTGACCGGCATCCCGTTCTGCACCACCGTCGGCGCGAAGTCCGTGGTCTCCGAGAACACCCCGGGCTTCACAGGCGTCTACAACGGCAAGGCGAGCCTGCCGGAGGTGCGCAAGGCCTTCAAGGCCGCCGGGTGCCGGATCGGCCTGGGCACCTGGTCGACGTCGAAGAACCTCGGCGGCGAGAAGTCGATCGGCGACGACTGGATCGTGGCCGCCCACGAGGGCGTCAGCGTCGGCGCGCAGTACTTCCCGGACGTCCAGCTGGCGCGGTTCGTCCCGGCACTGCGGGACGCGCTGGGTGTCGCTTTCGGCAAGCGGGCGTTCGAAACCGACCTCTTCGCGCTGGCACACGCCAAGGACCGGCAGGTCCCGGCAAGCACGATCGCCTTCCTGACCGGCCTGAGCAGCACGGACTACCCCGAGGAGCTCACGTACGACGGGTTCTTCCAGCACATGAACGCCTTCCTGCTGAGCCAAGCGCAGGGCGACGGCCCGGAGGCCACCTCGCCGTTCACGGTGGTCTCGGACGCAGCGTTCGCACTGCTGGGCTCGATGAATCTACAGATGGCGGAGCGGGCGAGCTTCGTGGCGCAGAACAGCTGGCTGTCCATCGGCTACTCGGTCGGCGCGGCCACCGGGGTGGCGCTGGCCCGCCAGCAGCCGCTCAAGCGGCCGCTGGTGTTCGTCGGGGACGGATCGTTCCAGGAGACCTGCCAGGAGCTGTCCACGCACGTGCGCCACCACCTGCGGCCGGTGGTCTTCGTCCTGGACAACGAGGGCTTCTACGGTATCGAGCAGATGCTGGTCAGCCCCTGCTACTACAAGGAGAAGCCGTCCGACGGGGCCGACTTCTACAACGTGCTGCACCCGTGGCAGTACGAGAAGCTGGCAGAGGTCTTCGGCTCGGAGAAGGACCGGATGCACGGGCGGGAGCTCACCACCCACACCGAGCTGGAGTCACTGCTGCTCGACATCGCCGATCCGGGCAGTGACATCAACCACGCCCCGATCCTGGTCCGGGTCCGGCTCAACCGGCACGACTACCCGCGGGCACTCCAGTACAAGATCGACGAAAAGTGCAAATAGCCGCCGTACGGCGCACCGGCCCCGGTCCAAGGATCGGGGCCGGTGCGCGCTGCGTCCGTGCTCAGCGACGATGCGGTCGTAGGCGTCGAGGCCGATCTGCTTGAGACGGGCGAAGACGCCCAGGCCTATCCACTCATCCCGACGGTTGCGGATGGTCGTCGCCGAGCAGGTGGCGTCCGCAATCGCCTCGTATGAGCAGCCGAACCGCAGGACCTGCAACAGCTTGTCGAAGACAGTGCGGTCACTGATGCGCCGCCGGTGGCAGCCCAGCGGGTGGCCTTGATCGAACTCGGGCCGTTGGGACAGCAGAGCGGCGAACTGGTCCCGTAGCGGCTCGGTCAGCCATGCTGGCAGTACAGGCACAGGTCCCTCGGTGATCACAGAGCGTGGCAACTCCATGATCACGGAACCTGTGTCTGTCCCACCTACCCCCGACACCTATCTGCGTGACCTCTAAGCCTCGATCCACCGAGTGACTCGCGTCCTGTGGATGAGGAAACGAGAAGAGGTGCCTGCTGACCTGCGATGATGGGAGTTCTGACGCTT
>NZ_JBVJWD010000050.1:0-49676 GCF_055602785.1 Streptomyces sp. NPDC037301 | reverse complement strand
GCGGACCGCGACGGCGAGATGGAGATCCTTCTCTTCCCGGCCACCTACAACCTGGTCCAGCATGCTCTGATCGCCGACACCGTCGTCTCCGTCCAAGGACGCCTCAACGACCGTGACGGCGCGGTCAGCATCTACGGGCAGGAGATCCAGGTACTGGACGTGTCCTCAGCAGAGAGCGGCGGCCGGCCGCCGGTCACGCTGTCGTTCCCTGCTCACAAAATCAACGAGCCGACGGTTTCCGAGCTCAAGCGCATCCTCGCCGCGCACAAGGGCGAGAGCCCGGTACGGATGCGAGTTCAGACGCCCGCGAAGACTGTCCTGTATGAGCTGGGCTTCCTGGTAGACCCGACGTCCGTCGCCTCCGACATCAAGGGAACTTTTGGCCCCGACGCCTGGCAGGGTATGGCCGTATGACAGCGGCCCAAGGGGACGAGATTGTCCTACGGGTTAGCACCCCGCCGCGCTGCGCATGGTGCGGCGGGGACACGCTGCTGCACGTCGAGTTCCGGCAACCCTGGAGCGACAGACATATCGGAAGCCGTCGCCCGGGGCCGCGGGCTGTGCCTGCGGACACCCCTCGCGGCGAAGAGAACCATGCGCTGCGGGAAGCCGTTCTCTGCCCGGCTTGCGACCATGGCGAACCGGCAGCGGACGGCCTCCTGGCCTTCTTCGCCATCAACGCAACGCTCCGGCCCGCTCAACTCGACACGTTCCACTCCCTGGTCGCTGGCTGGGTCGACGTGCTGCGAGGCCGACGCGTCAACGAGCAACAGCTCGACGACGAGTATGAGCGCTGGCGTGCCGGCGATCTGTAGAGAGCACAGGGCGTGACAGCACGACGTTGCCAGCGCACCATCACACGCGGTAGCTACAGTCTTCCTTGAGGAGAGGCTCGGACGCGGGGACGGGTAGACGGTTGTTCATCGCGGTGCTCCTGTATCCGGTCTGGTGATGTGGTGGCGTGCCTGCGCAGACACGCGTCGTTCAGGTGTTGGCCGTGCTGCCGAACAGGGGTTCCGGATGCTCGCCGTCGGGGCCCGGGCAGGCCCGGACGGTGCACCAGTGCAGTCCGGCGAAGGTATCGCCTCCCCACGCGATCAACGCGGCGGCCGTGAGACCGCGGGCCAAGGCGTTGAACGCCTGCGCTGCCTCACCCTTCTTCGGCGACACGAACTGGAGGACGTCTCCCTTGGAACCGATGACGCCGGCCGCCTCCACAGCTATCCGCTGAAGCGCGGCAGGCTTGAGGCGGCTGAGGTCGGCGATGTGGAGTGGAACGGCGATGCGCAGGGTCTCTACCAGGGTCACGTTCTGTGCCGCGGCGGATTCAGCTGCACTGGGACGTGCACGCAGACCGACAGGAGACGGCGGTGTGGACGGGGGGACGGCCATTGGGTTTCCTCGGCGGTCGGCTGCGACTGACGAGGTGGACGATGAGGTCAGAGAGCGCAATGACCTGCAGCGTCGCGAGAATCTGCCGGGCGCATGCAGTTGGCGAAGGGCACGTGCGCCCGAGGGCGGACAGGCGATGCCGTGACTGCCAAAGGAGGGTGCGGACTTGGTGATGAGGCAGAAGTCGTGAACAGCGGCGACGACCTGCCCGGTGGAGACATCAGCTTTCCACTGAGCAGGTCATCGCCGACGGCAGCGGGCCCGCGTCAGGACGTTGACCGGACGACGCGCAAGGCCGCCTGGGCATATTCAGCCGCCGATGCCCCAGGACGGTGGATTCGGGTGATCTCCGCGAGCAGCAGCGTGTACAGGTCCAGCTCCGCCTCGGGAACAGCATCCTTGACGAGCTGGAAGGCCGGTGCGCTGAACCGCTTCAGGGCGATCTTGACGGACTTCCCCGTCGTTCCGTGGGCGTCATGGGTGACGACGCACTCGGCGCGGTCCTCGGCGATGGCAACGACCCGCAGCCGCCGATCGCGTGCAAGCTGGTCCTTGGCCATGTCGCGCCATTCCTGGTCGACAGTCACCTCGGTCATCTGCTTCCTCTCTACCTGAGAACTTGCAATGGGAGCGTTGTTGGTGCGGCGACCAGCCGTCGTCAGGGCCTGACGACGGCTGCCGCGCACTGGCGCGGGAGTCAGCCGCGAGGAGTGGCGGACTGCTGATCCGCGACGGTCAACGACGTGGCCCGCACGTGTCGCGCCACGTGCGCGTCGTTGCCGGTGTAGAGGTCGAACCCACGGCATCCCGGGGTGTCGTCGCACATGCACAGCTCGGCGTGCAACTTGTGTCCGCGCAGCTGACGGTGGGAGCCGGTGTAGTAGACCTTCGTCCAGCCGAAGCGACCGGCCGAGACGATTACCCGAACGGGATCCGGTGCGGGCTCGGCGGTGACCGGAGTCGGCTCCGGGTCCACCCGGGATCGGATGCCCCGCCGACGCGCGTGCCCGTACCGTTGCCGCCTGTTCTGCCGAGGACCGTGACGTCGCCCGGCACTGGTCACCGCACTCCCCACAGACATGGACAAGTCGGACGGCGCATGGTGGCAGGCGGCCTTGCTGGCCGATACCTTAGACATGGAAGCGGAGGCGACGCGCTTTCGCAGACGAGCGGGAGAACGGGTCAACGATTCCTCGGCCATCGGGGCCATCGTCAAACAACTGAGCGATGGCGATCCCCTCGCCGTCCGAGCGGAAATCTTGAATGTCGCGGCCCGAACCGGCGAAGACGGCGTCCACTACGAGACTGTCCGACTGCTTCTCGACTTCGGATGGATAGCCGAGGCATGCGAGCACGTATTCCGGCACGCCCGCGAGCCCGGGATTGCGCCCTTCTTGAGAAACGCGGTCGTCGGCATGACGATCACGGCACAGCCCACAGACGCGGCCCTGCAACTCGCGGCTGCGTTGGCTGAGGTGAGCGATCCTAGTGATCCCTCGGGCGATTTCTGGTCCCGGACGTGGGCCGAGCTGACGGAAGACCTCCAGCCACTCGAGGACGTCATGGCCCGGGGCGAACGCTGGCCGCCGTCGGAGTCGGCCAAGAAGGGCACATGATTCTTGTCCAGTACTGCCCCATGCCCCAGCCCGACACATTGTTCTCCGACAACCGACTTGCCTAATGAACGCCGAGGGTGTCCGGGAGATCCCGGGCGGCCGCGTAGCGCTGACAAGCATCGGTTCCG
Source organism: Streptomyces sp. NPDC037301 (assembly GCF_055602785.1). Taxonomy (NCBI): domain Bacteria; kingdom Bacillati; phylum Actinomycetota; class Actinomycetes; order Kitasatosporales; family Streptomycetaceae; genus Streptomyces; species Streptomyces sp. NPDC037301. Next base: position 46,540 of record NZ_JBVJWD010000050.1, on the reverse strand, counting down.
TAGTTGCCATGAACGGCTTGCCGACCACCACATAGGGTCAAGGGGTGACGAGAACCCTCTTTGAGACGGTCTTTCAGGATGCTGTTCGCGCGCTGACGTCTGGGAACTGGTTGATCCTGCAGCCGGACATGGACGCGGCTGCGGTCCTCTGGGAGCGACTGTGGACGTCCTTCCAGGACGTTCTGGAGGCGGAGCAGCCTGATGCCCAGCGGGTGCGAGCCCGACTGGACGCGGTGCCTGCCGCATGCACAGCGGCACTCGAAGTACCGGGCATCGACCAGCGGTTCACCGCACTGCTAGAGACGCTGCCGCAGGCCCTGGCCGAACAGGACCAGGTCCTGGGCAGGTTCGGCACGCTGGTTGCCGCGATCTGCAGTGGCCCCGAGGTGGAGTGATGCACTCCGAACGGGCCCTCGGTCCGGCGGTCTGGCAGGCAGGGACCACCCTCGCCAGACCGTGCCGCAGTCACGTCACGGGCCCGTACCTCCGATGCGTGGGAGCGTGCTCTCGCGCAGGTGGGCCAGCAGTGGCAGAAGGGTCTCCGGCGTAGCGTCGCCGACAAGGATGATGTAGCTGAGGACGGCCCGTGCGATGGCCTCCGACTGTGCTGGACTCGCGGTCGGCGCGATGTTGGTGAGCGTGTCAATGAGGAGCTTCGACACCCGTACAGCTGGGTCGGCGTGCATCGCCTCGGCAGCGTCCTGCAGTTCCTGTGGGGACAGACCGTCGTGGATACCGAACCGGCCGGTCAGCAGGAGTTGCATGATGTTGTCACCGAGTTGGGTGACCAGGACCGGCGTGGATGTCTCTGCAGGACCGTGGTCCAGGAGCGCCGCCATACTTGCCGCGTCCTCCCTCCAGACCGCCTCCAGGTACCCGCAGGCCCGAAGGACGTCGTCAGGGGCCATCCTGTCAACCACTCGTACTCCCACACAGTCGTCGGTCCACGCAGTCAGGGTAGCGATGTGAACGAGCGGCCACACCAGGATCACTGAGTCGATCCGGGATGTGATCAGCCAAGGACGGAGTGTTCGGTGCCGCCGCCGACCGGCACGTCGTGGGCCACGGTCACGCCTTCGCCACCCGTGCCCAGACCCCCTACTTCCGTGCCGTCCTCTCCGCCCCGATGCCGCCGTGTGGATGGGCGCACGCAGCCCGGCCCACCGCCAGGTCACGCCCAAGCGGCTCGGAGCGGAACAACTATTGGCACGCTGCACGCCCAGAGTGACCACGCCATCAGAAGCATCGTCTGGTCGAAATGTTCAGCTCTTCCTGCCTTCAATCCTGAAATCGACAGATGGTGAAAGGCAGGGAACGGCCGTGCCCCCGGCCTGTTGGCTATGGTCTGCAGCACACCGACATTGCTTTGGGGGACCGTGTGCAGCTGCGCATCACCACGTTCAATACCCTCTTTGGTGGACACTCCATGCAGGGGTTCGGAGCCCCGGAGCGGTGGACAGGGCAGATGGAGTTTCTGCGCAAGCTGGGCTCGGACGTCATCGCACTTCAGGAGTGCAACGGGTGGGACGTACTGGGCAGGCAGCGCCTGCACCTGGCTGTTCGCGACGCTGGGATGGCCGCTGGGGTACTGGCCGAGGCAAACCACACCACGGCCGGGCACCGCTTTCACACCGCGATCCTAGCCAGCTCTAGGGTCCTTCTCGCCGGTGAAGGAGCGAACCGGGAAAAGTACCATCACACCCTGGGCTGGGCGGACTTCTTCATCCCTGGCCTGGCCCGGAAACTGGAAGTCCGAAATGTTCACCTGGACCCTTTCGGCCCGCATGGAAGGATCACCGAAGTCGAGCCGCTCAAGATTCACGGTGACCCCAGCAGACTGTCGATCATCCTGGGGGACTTCAACTCTGTACCGCCGACGGCTCCGGAGGCGGACTGGGAGACTCTGCCCCGGCACTCCCGGCTCCACCACCGAGAGATTGCCGATCCGTCCCGGCATGCACGGACCGCTGCCGAACTGCTGATTTCCTCCGGTCTAGTTGACACCGCCGCCCTGAAGGGGCAGGAAGGTCTTCCGACCGGCGGATTCGAAGCCGGCGACGTTACTCGCCGCCAGGACCTCATTCTTGTCAGCCCTCCGCTCGTCCCTCTCGTTACTCAATACAACGTCCACATGGAGCCTGTGCATCTGGGCTTGTCTGATCACGCAGCTATCACCATCACCTTGGACCTCAACGCCCTGGCTTCGGATAGTTGACCCGGTCTCGACCCATCGTGCCGGCCTATGCCGAAGACGTAGAGGTATCTCCGGTTCAACTGTGTATCGGGCTGTTCGTAACGTGATGCGGGGAGAAAGCGCCTGGCACCTGCGCTGATGCGACCGATGGGGGCGCCCCCTCGGTGTTCGTGTCTCAGCGGGCGCGGGGCGGATTCATCCGGGCATGCAGCAGGGCGCTGCGGGTGAGTTCGGCGCCCTGCTTGTGGTCCTCGTTGAACAGCGCGGTCAGGCCCTTGGGCGTCTTCCAGTGTTCGCGCAGGTTGAGGATGGCGCCGAGGTCGGCCAGGAGCGCGTCGACGACCGTCGCGGCCTCACTGGGCCGGTCGCCCCAGCCTTTGCCCCACCACAGGTGCTCGGCCGGTGTGCACGGGGCGGGGTGGAGGTGGCCGTCGCCGGTGGTGACCCACACGGTGTGGTGCAGCACGACCGAAGCGAGCTCCCCACCGCCCCGCTGTCACCTCTACATGCACCAGGCCGGGGCGTGGCAGGGCGGCCGTGATCTGCTCTGTCGTCATCGTCACGACCACACCCACGCCAACCGCCGCTGATGCGGTTCCGGGAAGGCCTGTGTCCCACCCTTGCGAGGGACAGAGCCCGGTCAGTCGAGTACGCGGAGATCAGTGTCTGGCCGACAGTGGAGGCAGGCCCGGACTCCGCCCATGAGTGCGGCCACTGCTTGCTCACGGGTGATGGCGCGGTGCTTCTTCCCAATGACGTAGCAGTGACCGGCATGGACCTCAGTGGGGGTGATCCAGCACCGATGCCCAGTTCGAGCATCCAGTCCGGTGGGGGCGGGCGGCGCTCCTCGCCCTGCTGGCTCGCGGCCTCCCGCCGCTCGGCCGCCTTGATCGCTTCGTCGATCTCCCTCAGGCACGCCGCAGTGCATATCCGCAGGGTGCGGAGGCGCAGCAGGTCGGGCGGCAGGCCCGATCACATGTGCTTGACTTGGGTGGACGCGGTTGACGTCACTCTGGTTGGGGTTGCTGGCCGGTACGCCGCTCATCCGGACTCCGTCAGTGCACGAGGCCGTCGATCAGTTCCTCCAGCGCCGCGCTGATCTCTTGCGGTTCGGTGAGCATGGTCAGATGGTGAGCGGTTCGACGTTTGACGCACCAGCCCTCTCGCTTGGCCTGGAGAGCTTCGGCCTCGTAGGCATCGCTCAACTGCAGGTAGGCACTCCGGGAAGGGGCGGGGCCTGGATGTGCCGGGGCACGTTCCTCGAAGTAGGCCAAGGGAAGACGGGGGAGCTCCGCGCAGAAGCGAGCACGCAGGTGCGGGTCGGGCAGCAGTTCCTCAACGGTGCCCGGCGGGAACCACTCGTTCCAGGGCGGCAGCCTTCCGTCCAGAGCAAGCCCCCACAACTGCTCACGAAGTTCCACCGGGGCTGTGTCGAACCACCTGAGGTCGGCGTGTGGCAGGAGGGCATCGACGAAGATCGTGCCAACGACCGTCGCTGTCGTCGTGCTGGTGATGGCGGGCAACAGGGCACCTGCACCGCTGTGCCCCACCAGCACGATCTGTCTCCCACCTTCGTGTCGGTCGACCTCCTCCGCGACAGCCGCAGCAACCCTCGGGTAGAACGGTCCGGTGCCGCCGAATACCCTCGCCAACGAGGGCACGATCGTCACGTGCTCTCGGGCGCGCAGCACTCTCGCGACGGGCTGCCAGGTCAAGGCCCCCACGAGAGGGCTGTGCACCAAGACCAGGGCCGGTCGTCCTCGCATGACACCTCACTCACGATCGGTCACGGCTTCCGGAATGGTGTGCCGTTGGCCACTCGGTGATCCGTTTGTAGGCTATGCGGTGAGTTCGGTCGGGAGGACGGGATTGTCGGTTCCTCCATCGATCGGGTGCAAACGGTCCTTGGCCGCCGCGGTCACTCGACGCGCTGCTCTTCCTCCTCGGGGACGGCCTCACCCGGGGGCGTGCACGAGCGGAACATTCCCGATCTCGGAACCCGCCTCCGGCAGCCCCAGATAGTCACGCACCGCAGCATTGTCCGCTGTGGCGTCGGCGAGGCGCGCGGCCTGCTCGAACGCCCTGGCCTGGATACGGGCGATCTCTTCGGAGGCGTCCTCGATCGGGTATCCGGCGTCCATGAACATCCGCACACCGGTCTCCAGCGACATGACCCCCGCACCGACGGCCTTCACGACATCTTCCAGGATCGCGGCCCGGTCGGTCGGGGTGTGGGGGCCGAACGCAATGCGGGCGGGCAGGGTCTGCCCGGCGGGCCAGACCCGGCCGGCCTGGTGGAGGCGCGTAACCATGCGGAGCAGCACGGCGTACTTGTGCGCCCGAGCCAGACGCAGCTGCCCGACGAGCGCATCCAGCGGGCCCAGCCACAGCGCGAGAGCGTAGCCGCAGGGGAGCGCGGTGGGGTCGATGGTGCCGAGGCCGGCGGCCGTGATCCGGCTGTTCGTGGCGACCCGGTCGATGAGGTGGTCGGTGCGGTTGCGGAGTTCGGCGAGCTGGTTGGAGGTGTCGAGGACGTCCATGCTGCCGCCCTCACGGAGGCACAGGACCATGCCCGGTGTGGCGGTCAGCGGCTGGGGCTGGCCGGTGGTGCGGTCGACGGGCAGATTGGCGCCGGACACGGTGAGGATCGGTGAGCCTGTGGTAGCCGAGGCGGCGGAGGAGTCGGTGTCAGTCGCGGCGATCTCGTCCAGGCCCTGGATGACCTTCGCGAGGATGGGCTGGCCCCAGTGCTCCCCGGCGTCCGGGATCGTGTTCGTGACGTGAACGACTGGGAGGAAGTCGACCATCAGGTCCAGCTTGTCGAGGACTTCGCCATCGGACCGGACACGGTAGGCCGCCTTGTTCTCCGGCAGGTTGTAGACGTCGTGGCCGCCCTTGAGGTCTTCGAGGAGCCATTCCGCGTCGGAGGGGTAGCAGGTGATTCCGGACGGCTGGTTGGGTGCCCGGGGATAGGTGCGGCGGATCCTGCCAGTGTCCGGGTCGATCCGGTCGGCGTTTGCTGGTGTCCGGGCTGACGGCAGTCCTCGCCGCCGGGGGCGGAACGAGTCCGGCCCTCGCGAGGCCTCCACTCCCCGACGCCACCACAGGACGGGCGAATCTTCCCGGTCGGAGGACTACTTCTCGCGCAGAGTCTCGACTTCGGCGGCCAGCACAGCCATGTCGCGGACGTGCGTGTAGTACCTGGTCGCGTACTCGTCGTCGATCGCAGGGAGAACCTTCTCGAACACCGCCGTCAGCCGGATCAAGCCTTCACCGCGCCGTTCGTCGAGCGGGCCTTTGAGAACGCCCAGGGCGTAGCCGTAGGCGTCCGCATCAAGCGTCACCATGTCCTGGTCCTCGATGTCCAGGCCGCGGAAGCTTGGCGGGAACGGCATGACCGTGTGCTCGGCCATCGCCTGCGAGAGCGCTTCGAGCTTCTCTTCGAACATGCACAAGATCCTGCCGGATCCCACCCGGCGAACCAGTGCGGTCAGGGCACCAGATGGATGGCCGTCGCCCGGGGCTCCGCGGGGAACCCGGGGAACAGAACCCGGCGTACAGCCCGACTCGTCCGCCGGTCACCTCGCCCGGGGCGTGCCGCCCTTCCGCTGACCGGGGTTCACCTCAGCCGCCTCCGCCCTCGTCGGGTGTCCCAACAGCCCTGGAAGTTGGGTGGGTTCGGTTTCGGCATGAGTGTGGTTGGCTTGAAAGTGGCTGTTGGTGTTCGGAGTTGGCGTGTGGAAGGTGCTCACTTTTACAACTTGGACACTTCGTCAACGCATTTGCAGCCTGTCCCTGTGCGCCAGCCTGGCTGAGGGGAAGCCATCTCCCATATCACGGCCGGGCGTTCAAGAGGCTGGTTCACGACGAACTCGGGTCACCGGCAGACTATGCAGATAGTCAGATCTTCTCGCGCGGCAGTGTGGCTAGCATGAGCGAGTACCCGGTCGGAAGATCGTCGTCCTCTTGGCGACCCCCTTTCCGACCTGCGGCCGCCATGAGTCGGCTGCCCCGTTTCTTCTGATCTCATGGACCGAGGGACCGCGGAATGTCAGTGCCTGCACCGCTCAGTCAGCACCGGCCGGCGAAAGCGCCGCGCACCTCACCGACCACGCCCCTGGTCGTGCTGGTGGTGAGTGCCGCGGCCAGCGGCGTGGCCGTCGCCCTCGCGCCGTCCGGCGCCCGCTCCTGGGCGCTGACCGTGGCGGCGGTCGCCTGGGTGTGCGTGGCCGCGGCCGCCCTCGTCAGCCACCGGCTCGTCCAGCGGGCCCGGCGCACCGCCGCCGCGCAGACCTCCGAGACCGGCCGACTCAAGGCGCAGTCGGCGCAGCTGTCGGCGCAGACCGCGCACCTGGTCAACGTGACGCTGCCCGCCGTGGCCAAGCGGCTGCGGGACGGCACGAGCGCGGCCGACGCGCTGGGCAGCGTGCCCCCGCCGTCCGACCCGCAGCTGGGCCGGATCGTGCACACGTTCGCCGCCGCCGTCGAGGAAGGCGTGCAACACGCGGCCGCCCTGGACGGCGAGCGCCGGCAGGCCCAGTACGAGCTGAACGAGGCGGCCACCGCGCTGGAGCGGCTGGCGCAGGAGACCCTGCCCGCCGCGCTCGCCCGGCTGCGCGAGGGCCAGTCCGCCAACACGGTGCTCGCCGAACTCGACCTGCCGCGGCTGCCCATGGTCCGCACCCCGACCGAGTCGTTCGTCCGCGAACTCGCCCACAGCGAGCGGCGCGCCGCCGCGGCACAGGCCGCCTCTGCCAGGGCGCTCAGCCGCGTCCAGGCCAAGTCCGTCAGCATGCTCGCCGACCTGCGGGACATGCAGGAACGACATGGCGAGGAGGTCTTCGGCGACCTGCTGAAGCTGGACCACAGCACCTCCCAGCTCGGCCTGATGACCGACCGGCTCGCGCTGCTCATGGGCGGCCGGTCCAGCCGCGCCTGGAACAAGCCGATCGTGATGGAGAGCATCCTGCGCGGCGCCGTCGGCCGAATCGCCGCCTACCAGCGGGTGCGCCTGCACTGCTCCACCACCGCCGCGATCTCCGGCTTCGCCGCCGAGGGCGTCATGCATCTGCTCGCCGAACTGATGGACAACGCCGCGAACTTCTCCCCGCCCATCGACGAGGTGCACGTCTACGTCGAGGACCGCAGCGCCGGCATGGTCGTCACCATCGAGGACAGCGGCCTGAAGATGGCCGACGCGGCCATGCGCCGCGCCGAGGAGGCGGTGTCTGGTCACATGACCGACCTCGCCTCGCTCCAGGGCACCCGGCTCGGCCTCGCCGTGGTCGGACGGCTCGCGGTGAAGTACGGCATCAGCGTCAACTACCGCCCCTCGTCGCGCGGCGGCACCGGCGTCGTCGTCCTGTTGCCCCAGCAACTGCTCGCTCAGCAGCGCGAGTCGGTGTCGCGTGAGGCGGCTGGCCGCCCCGCCGCGGGGACCGCGCCCACGCCGGGCCCCGCCGCCTCGCCCGCCCCGGCCCCGGCGCCCGAGCCCTCCTCGCGCCCCGGCGTCCCGGAGCGGCCCGCCGCCTGGCGGGAGCTGCCCGAACAGGGACAGCCCGGGCTCGCCACCGGCTCCACGCGGAACGGCCTGACCGTCCGCGCCCCCGGCCGCACCATGGCCGAGGCGGACCGGGAGCGCGAGCTGCGCCGGTCGGCGTCCGAGGTGGCATCCGGGGCCGCGTCCGAGACGGAGGACGGGGACCGCCCGGAGCAGCGCCCGGCACGCGACGCCGGCGCACAATTCGGCGCCTTCCACCGCGGGCGCCAGGCCGCGGGCGGCACCGCAGGGCCGGATGCCCGGCCCGAGTCCGAACCGCCGGCCGCCCCGTAGCCGCCGACCCCTTTCCCGCACGGCGCCCGGGGCGTCGGCGCCCACTTCCCGCTCGAGTTCCTGAGATTGGAGGAACGGGCCGGTGACCGGTCAACCGGCACCACCGTCCCATCACCCATCATGCAGACCACCGACAACAGCCTCACCTGGCTCCTCCAGAGCCTCCTGGAGCGCACCCCCGGCACCCGGCACGCTCTGGCCCTGTCCCGGGACGGCCTGAAGCTCTGCTGGACCGAACACCTGACGGTCGACCAGGGTGACCAGCTGGCGGCGATCTGCTCCGGCATGCAGGCGCTGGCCCACGGCGCGTCCGTGGAGTTCGGCGACGGCACCGGCGGCGTCCGGCAGTCCATGACCGGGTTCCACGGCGGCCTGCTGTTCATCGTGGAGGCCGGCGAGGGAGCGCATCTGGCCGTCCTCGCCGAGGAGGACGCCGACCCCGGCGTGGTGGGCCATCAGATGACGGATCTGGTGGAGCAGATCGGCGAGCACCTGCGCGCCGAACCCCGAGAGCCCGTTCCGGGGAGTGCCGCGTCGTGATACGCAAGCCCGTGGACACCGGTGACCCCGACCGGCTCTACACGGTCACGGCCGGCCGGAGCCGCGCCGACGACTCCTTCGACCTGGTCACCCTGATCGTCAGTGAGTGCCGGCCCACGGCGGGAATGCAGTCGGAGCACGCCCGGATCCTGGAGCTGTGCCAACACCCCACGGCTGTCGTCGAGATCGCCGCGGAGCTGAAACTGCCCATCACGGTGGTGCGGATCCTGCTCGGCGACCTGCTCGACATGGGCCGCATCACCGCCCGCCACCCGCGCGCGGCGCGGTCCGTCGCCTCGCTCCCCGATTCCGCCCTTCTCAAGGAGGTGCTCCATGGGCTCCGCAACCTCTGAGCTGCCCTCCCACCGCACGCCACTGGCCGACGCGGCGGAGACCGGCCTGAAGATCGTCATCGTGGGCGGTTTCGGTGTCGGCAAGACGACCCTGGTCCGCTCGGTGAGCGAGATCCGGCCGCTGAACACCGAGGAGGTGATGACGCAGGCCGGCGTCGGCGTCGACGAGACCAGCGCGGTCGCGACGAAGACGACCACGACGGTGGCGTTCGACTTCGGACGGATCAGCCTCAACGAACGCATGGTGCTCTACCTGTTCGGCGCGCCGGGCCAGGAACGCTTCTGGTTCCTGTGGGACAGGCTGTTCTCCGGAACGCTGGGTGCCGTGGTGATCGTGGACACGCGCCGGATGAACGACTCCTGGTACGCGATAGACCGGCTGGAGCACCACAAGACGCCGTTCGTGGTGGCCGTCAACCGGTTCGACGACGACACCCACCGGTACTCCCTGGAGGAGATCCGCCAGGCGCTCGCGCTGCCCGAGCACGTGCCGATGCTCGACTGCGACGCGCGGGTCCGGCAGTCCGGCAAGGACGTGCTGGTCACCCTCGTGGACCACCTGTACGAACTGGCGATGGCCCAGGAGGCGACACCATGACCGACCCCTCTTCCGCGCAACCGGCTCCGCCGGGCTGCCCCGCCCACACCGACGCGGTGCGCCTGGCGGGGCTCGAGTACCAGCAGACGCCGTCGCAGCTGTACCGCGCGATGCGCCGCGAGCACGGCACGGTCGCGCCGGTGCTGCTCGACGGGGACATCCCGGCCTGGCTGGTGCTCGGCTATTCCGAGGTAACGTACGTGACCAGCCACGACGAGCTGTTCGCGCGGGACTCCCGGCGCTGGAACCAGTGGGAGAACATCCCGGCGGACTGGCCGCTGCTGCCGTACGTCGGCTACCAGCCGTCGGTTCTGTTCACCGAGGGCGACGAGCACCGGCGGCGGGCCGGAGTGATCACTCAGGCGCTGGAGGGCGTCGACCAGTTCGAGCTGGCGCGCAACTGCCAGCTGATCGCCGACCGGCTCATCGCCGACTTCGCGGGCAGCGGGCAGGCGGAGCTGATGACCGGATACGCGCACGCCCTGCCGATGCGGGCCGTGGTGCAGATGTGCGGGATGCCGACCTCGGGTGAGGATACCCAGCAGCTCGTCGAGGACCTGCGGATCTCGCTGGACGCGGCGGAGGGCGACGACCCGGTGGCGGCGTACGGGCGCGTGGGCGAACGGCTGCGGCAGCTGGTGAAGGACAAGCGGGAAAGCCCCGGTCCGGACGTCACCTCGCGCATGCTGCTGGATCCGGCGGGACTGACGGACGAGGAGATCGTCCAGGACCTGATCTCGGTGATCGCCGCGGCGCAGCAGCCGACCGCGAACTGGATCTGCAACACGCTGCGGCTGCTGCTGACGGACGAGCGGTTCGCGGTGAACGTGTCGGGCGGCCGGCTCAGTGTGGGCGAGGCACTCAACGAGGCGCTGTGGCTGGACACGCCGACACAGAACTTCATCGGGCGCTGGGCCGTTCGGGACACCCAGCTGGGCGGGCGGCAGATACGGGCGGGCGACTGCCTGGTGCTGGGGCTGGCCGCAGCCAATACCGATCCGCAGATCTGGCCCGATTCGCACGTGGGCGCGGAGAACGCCGCGCACCTGTCGTTCAGCAACGGCGAGCACCGCTGCCCCTATCCGGCACCGCTGCTGGCTGACGTGATGGCGCGGACGGCGGTCGAGACGCTGCTGGAGCGGCTGCCCGACCTGGTGCTGTCGGTGGAGCCGGAGACGCTGACCTGGCGCCCGTCGATCTGGATGCGGGGGCTGACGGCGCTGCCGGTGCAGTTCACACCAGTGGTCCAGTAGGCCGGGCGCCCGATGACCCGGTAGGGCAGGCGCCCGGTCGTGCGGCTGCCCGGCCCACCTGGTGATGCGGCAGCGCGGGCACATGGGCTCCTGGGCGGGGCCCGTCACCTCGGCGGTGGTGCCGGTAAGGCGGTCAGGCGGCCGTCACGGGCGTGAACCGCACCGGCAGGCGCTGCGGTCCGCGGGTGAAGACGCCTTCCTCGACCGGGTCGAAGCCGTCGGCGAGGCGTATGTCGGGCATGGCGTCCAGCAGCTGGCTGACGCCGATCTCGACCTCCGCCTTGGCGAGCAGCGCGCCGACGCAGAAGTGCCGGCCGAGCGCGAAGGCGAGGTGGTCGGCGGCGGCGGAGAAGGCGGTCGTGGTGGTCAGGTCGTCGCGGAAGATATCGAAGCGGTCGGGGGCGCGGTAGCGGCTCTCGTCGCGGTTGGCGGCGCCTATCAGGCAGGTGACGGTGACACCGGCGGGTATGGTGCCGCCGCTGAGCTTCACCTCGGTCGCGGACTGCCGCATGATCATGTGGACGGGCGGGCTGTATCGCAGGGTCTCGGCGAAGGCTCGCGGGATCAGGTCGCGGTTCGCGCGGACGGCGGCGAGCTGGTCGGGGTGGAGCAGCAGGTTCGCGAAGATGCTGGCGATCGCCTTGTCGGTGGTTTCGCCGCCGGCGGCGAGCAGCAGGCTGCAGAACGCCTTGATGTCCTCGTCGCTCATCCGCACACCGTCGACCTCGGCGGCGCACAGCGTGGACAGCAGGTCGTCGCCCAGGTTCTCGCGGCGTTCCCGGATGATCGGCAGCATGTACTCGGCGAACTCGACACGGGTCCGTTCGCCCGCCGCGGCCACCTCGGGGTCACCCGAGAGGTTGCCGAGGAAGGCGATGACGGACGTGTACCAATGGTGGAAGCGCGCGTGGTCCGCCTTGTCGAGGCCCAGCATGTCGGCGATCACGTTGACCGGGAAGCGGGTGGCGTAGTCGTTGACCAGGTCGGCGGAGCCGGAGTTCCGGAAGGTGTCGAGCAGTTCGCGCGAGTTGCGCTCGATGACGGGGAGGAACTTCTCCTGGAGGTCGGCGCCGCGGAAGGCGGGGGCGACGAGGGCGCGGCGCACGGCGTGCTCACGGCCGCTGAGCTGGAGGATCGTCTTGCCGTGCACGGGCTCGATCTGCCAGTCGTAGTTGTTGGTGGTGAACTCGCCGTTCTTGTCCTTGAAGACGCGCTCGACGTCCTCGTAGCGCGAGATGATGTAACTCTGCGTGGCCTCGTGCCAGATGAGGGGCGCGGCGTCGCGCATCAGACGGTACGCCGGGTAGGGGTCCGCGGCGAACTCGGGCGAGAGGATGTCGGGCACCTGCTGCGCGGTGGACATGGGGCTCCCTCAAGGTCAGTGACTGGCTTACAGCACAAGGTAATTGATCAATAGTCAACCGAGACAGCCCCCACTGCCTCCTCCCCGGCTACCCCACTGGCAACCGTTGGCTGAAAACCGCCACTTGAACTCGGCCAAAGCGGCCATGCCGTCGTATCGGCCCATGCCTGCATGCCTGTTTGCCTGCACCTCGGGGGCGGCAGCGTCCGCCGTGGACAGCGGGGCTCAATCGCCAGATCCGCCGGGCTTTCGAGCATGTGCCTTTCGGCCGCTCCGTGAAGCCCTGTTTGGTGCCCGGCTTGGTGCTTGGCGTAGTGGCTCGGGAGGTCGGTCAGGACCTGGTCGAGGTGTTGGCGCAGGGTGAGGGCGTCTTCGGCCAGGGCGGTGAGCAGGGTGGCGGTGCGGGAGAGGAGCATGACGGCCGCGTCGGCTTCGGCGGGTGCGGTCGGGTGGGTGCCGGACGGCTGGTCGAGGTCGATGACCAGCAGCGTGCCCAGGCCTCGGTGGCCTCCGGTCACTGCTGGGCCGTGCCAGCCCGGAACGTCCGGGCAGACGGCGTTTCCCTGGTCATGGAGGGGGCGGCCGACGAGGGTCACCCGCAGGGCTGGCGGACGGGGTCTGGCGACTCCTTGACCCGTTCGCGGTCCACGCGGCGTCGCCCGGTTCAACGGCGTGTCAAGCCGGGACGGTGATGATTGCCTTGCCGACTTGGCGTCAAGACGAGAGGAACGTGATTGTCATCGGCCTGTTCAGTCGAGCACGTCGTACTCACCAGCCGCCCAATCAGCGAAGAGCGTGAATGCCTTCTCAGTCTGCGTGCGTTCGGCTGTGGTGGAGGTTGCTGGCCACCAGTTCTCCACGTGGCGGGCATCCATCAGCACACAATCGCGGTATCCATCGAAGCTCCCCGGGTCTTCAGCGACGCCGATATGGATGGGAACATCATCGGGCAGGCCCCTGATTGCTTCGCGGAGCTGCGCCGCGTTCCATACCTGCGGTGCGTGTTCAAAGGTGTCGGCCATGGGCACAGGATGCCGGACCGGGCGGGTAGTTCAGATGAAGACACGGCGTGCCCACGAGCGCGTACGGCCACCCGGCTGGTCACCGAAGCTGGCTGAACCTGGAGCCGATACGTTCCCGGCGACCACACACGGTGACGGACTCGGGAGTCTGTCACCGCTGGGCAGTCTGGCCCGCCGGATGAGGCAGTCGGTGGTCAGGTGACGGCTGACTGAACCGTGAGGGTTCCTTGGGTGGTGTCGATCGTGGCCTGGGTGCCGAGCGGGATCGTCGGAGGGTGCAAACCGTGTCCGGCGGGGAGTCCGCCGAGGACGGGGACGCCCAGGCAGGTCAGCCGGTCACGCAGCACGTCGGCGATGCCCCATCCTCCCAGGGTCGGATCTCCGGCATCCTGGTCGAAGCCGAGGAACTGACCGAGCGCGACACCGCGCAGCCCCTCCAGGGCCCCACTACGGGTCAGCTGGGTCAGTGCGCGGTCGACCTCCCCAAGCCCTGTGCCTCTCTGGTGTTCGAGAAAGAGGATGGCCCCCTGAAGGTTCGGAAGGCCGGCTCCGGCCTCGGTACGGAGCGCGTCAAGGTTGCCGCCGATCAGGACTCCGGTCGCGGTGCCGTCGAGGGTGACCGCCGCGCTGGCCTCGCTGGAGTCCCGGTGGAGAATCACGGGGTCGGTGGTCATCAGCGCGCTGCGAAGCGCGCCGGCCGAAGCGGGCCCGGACCATTCGTCGCTCCAGTTAGCGAACGGGCCATGCAGTGATGCCAGGCGGCATTGCGCCCACAGGGCAAGGTGGATGTGCGTGATGTCGCTGAAGCCGACCAGGGGTTTCGGGACGCGCTGCAGGGCGTCGGTGTCCAAGCAGTCGACGATACGGTAGGCGCCCTTGCCGCCCCGTGTGGCGATCACGGCGCGGACTCCTGGGTCGCCGAACGCGGAGTTTAAGTCGAAGGCACGATCCTCATCCCGACCAGCCATATACCCCCATTGGTCGAAGACGTGCTCACCCAACTCGGCCTCAAGCCCCCATGACGTCAGTAGCCCGACGCCACGGGCGACTCCCTCACGGTTGGGCGGACTGGCCGGAGAAACGATCCGCACCCGATCCCCGGGCCGCAGCCGCGGCGCTCGCACGCTCTGGAGACTGTCGAAGGTGTCCATGCCGAGATCTCCTACACTTCCCGAGCCGAAGCGGAGCCCTGCACATCAGTCTCGCCGGGCCACTGCCACACCCTTGGGTTCCGGGCAGCGCGCAGCTGGATTGGATGGTCGACCGTGTCGGTGACGAAGAAGCAGCCATGCACCGCGGCCTTGGGCAGCGTGGCCACGTGCGCGGCGGGCGGGATCCAGTCTCCGCTCACATGTATCTCCTCAGGTTTGACGGGGCAACTGCCGCTGGTGGAGGCGGCGGTCGCCCGGCGGGGCGGTGTCTTCCTGGTGGCTCGCGAGGGTCAGATCGTCAGCTGCCGCAGGCCCGGACGACGCAGTTGCGGGTGTCGGTGCCTGCGGGGCCTTGCCTGACCTCGCGCGTACGCCAGCGGCAGTCCCGGCAACTACACCGGTTCCGGCCTGCGGATCCGCCCTCACGCCCCTTCCCCAGCAGGCTGCTTGTCGTCCTTCACGCCGCTGCTCTGGGCGGGGACCGTGGGGTGGTAGGCACGGGACTGCAGCAGATACGCGTCCCGGAACGCTCCCGTACCCGCCTCCGGATTCATGAGCTCCTCGAACGTCCCGGACTCGGCGACACGTCCCTGGTCGAGGACGTAGATCAGGTCGGCATGGCGTACCGAGTGCAGCCGGTGCGTGATCAGGATGACCGTCTGGCCCTGGCCGGCGAGATTGCGGATCTGGTCGAAGACCCGCTGCTCAGTGACCGCGTCGAGGGCGCTGGTGGGTTCGTCCACGATCAGTACCTCGGCGCTTCGGAACCGGGCCCGGGCGATACCCAGGCGCTGCCACTGCCCTCCGGAGATCTGATGCCCGCCCCGGTACCCACGGGCCAGCAGCGTCGACAGACCCCGCGGGAGCTTGGCCAGGACCTCATCGGCGCCCGCATAGGCGGCCGCAGCCTCGACGGCGGTGTCGTCCATCGGCCCGGTGGAGCGGCCGATGCCGATATTGACCCGCGCGGTGAACGGCCACCTGTAGAAGTCCTGGGCCACCATGGCAACCCGCCCGAAGATCTGGGACCGGTCCGCCTCGGCAGTGTCGACGTTGCCCCACAGGACCCGTCCGCTTCCCGGATCCGGTTGGTAGAGGCCGCACAGCAGTTTCACGAGCGTCGACTTGCCGCTGCCGTTGCTCCCCACGAGCGCGACGATCTTCCCTGCCGGAATGGTGACGTCGACATCGCGCAGGGAGGGCTCCGGGGTGGTGCTGCCGGGGTAGGTGAAGGTCACCTTCTCAAAGCGGATCCCCTCCACCCGCTCCGGCAGGTCGAGCCCGGTTGTGGGGATGGCCCGGTCCGTGGCCTCCACGCACAGCTTCTCGAAGTCGGCGACGAACAAGGCTTCCTGGTGCAGGTCGGTGATCTGCAGCACGAGCTGGTCAAGGCTTGCCGAGCCGGTGCGGATCGCCAGGACCGCGGTGCCGGCCACCGAGAGTTCCATCCCCCCGGTCCACAGCAGCACACCCAGCACCCCGTAGGTGAAGACCGCCGCCAGGCCCGTGGCGCCGTCGGCGATCAGCCCTTTGCGCGCGGACTCGCGGGCCAGGCGTGTCTGCTCACGCTCACTGGTCTGCGCCATGCCGCGGAAGTGAGTCAGCAGGAACGGGCCGACATCATGGACCCGGACCTCTGCGGCCGCCTGCTGATCGATCAGCAGCCGCCCCAGCAACTGCCCAGCTCGGGCATGCTGAACGAACTGATGAAAGGAGACGTAGCGCATCTTCGCGATCGTCAGCGAACTCCACGCGCTCGGCAGCGTCATCGCCACCAGCAACGGCAACAGCGCCACGTGCAGAACAGTCAATACACCCGCCGCGGCGACCAACGAGATCAGCGAGTTGAGGACCGCGGTGCAGTACTTCACCATCCGCCGCGCCGATTCAGCCCCGTAGCTGGCAGAGTCCAGCAACCGGTGAAACTCATCGTCCTCGATCGCGGACAGCTCCACCCGGGCCACCAGCGACAAATACCGCTCGGTCGCCACACGCTGCACCTTCGGCTCCAGCCCACCAGTCGCCGAAGTCGACGCCGACCGCAGCAACGACCCGATCACCCCGGTGACGGCGACAGCGGTCAAGGCCGGCACAGCCCGGTCCAGCCGCTCGACCGTCGAACCGCCAGCCAGCAGATGCCCCAGGACCACGTTGACCGCAACGAGACCAACAGCCTGAGCAATGCCCCGGCCCAACTCGGCCATCCACACCGTGCGCAGCGCCCGCGCGTCAGCCTGGTGCGCCAGCCGGACAGCGATGGCAACCAGCTTCGGCAGCGTACGCGCCATCGCCCACAGATCGAGGGCGAGCCACGCCCCCTGGTGCCGGTTCCAGCCGATGTCGTATGCCAACTCCCCGCCAAACAGAAGGCGTTCGGAATCCGAGACCTCAGCGCCGGCCTTCGTCTGGTCAGCGGACTCCTCACTCATGCCCTCCACCTCGTATCCGGGCGTGCTGAACGGCGGTCGCAGGTGTCAACCTGCTGCACCCCGGGGGTGGGAAGGGCCGGGACGGGCCGCCGTCGTTCGAATCCGAGGGGCTGATGCGCGGGGGCGGGTACAGGATTCATCGTGTCCTCCAGCAGGCCATCGAATGGCACGGATGCTCTAGAAACGGGACTTCTGGCTCGCCGTAACGGGTGACGGCGGGGGGAATGCGGGACGCCTGTACGAATGCCGAGGCCGATGCCAGGCGCCGTGGGGCGGGTCCTTTGAAACGCCCTCGTTCGAGGGATGGTCGCCCGTTCGGCCGCTACCTCGGAGAGTTTCCGGCCAACCTGAAGCCCCGGCCGACCCGTGCAGGAACAGCGCACCGACGGCGCGCGCCGCACGGAGTCACGGCGGCAGCAATGGCCCAATTCCGTGCGGCCACACCCCCGCCGCCGAGCCGGCGTGCCAGGCTGCCACCCACCGCGGCGCCCCCACCCGCCCCAACTCCGCCAGCGCACCTGCCCTCTTGCGGCACGGCGACGCGCCTCCACCACCCCGACGATGCCGCGACAGCGAGGAAACCCCCATGATCGACAACCTCACACCAGAGGTGTTCACCGGCGGCTGCCTATGCGGGCACATCCGTTTCGAGGCGACCGGGGAGCCTTACGACCCCCACTTGTGTTCCTGCCCCCACTGCGCCCGCCTGTCTGGCGGCCCGCTCATGGGCTGGGTCGGTTTCCGCCGAAGCGCCTTCACCTGGACCGGGCCCGGCATACCCACTTCGTTTCGGTCCTGGCCCACGATGGAGCGGTGGTTCTGTTCCTTCTGCGGAACGCCCCTGGGAGGGGCGGGCGACGGGGCGGAGTACCTCGGGATTTGTCTCCCGGCCCTGGACAACTGGGCCGGGATCACCCCCATCGGTCACAGCTACCGTGACATAACCCCCGCATGGCTTCCGCCCATCCCCTCCACTCAACCAACGTCCTGATCTTCCAGGCCCGAGGGAGTCCCGACGAGCACCGTCACCGGGTGGGTGCAGGTCACTGGTGTCCTCCCGTGGGTATCAAGGCGGCTGAGACTAGGCGCGGGAAGCGGTCACGCGCGGACCGCTGGCCGGCCTGAGTGTTCACGGGCCGAAGATGGTTGGCATTCGGGACCGAACGGCCCGCGTTCGGATTCCTCCACTTGGCAGAGCGACGGCGGTATGCGAAAGCGAGCGAGGCCGTGCTCAGCCACGAGCTCACAGGATCCCGCCCGTGTGGGGGAGCTCGGTGACGGGTTGCCGGACCGGACGGGGCAGGCCGAGTCGTTCCCGTGCGGCGTGAACGGCGGCAAGCTGATGGTCTCCTTCCGGACCCCAGTCGAACAATTGGCGGACTTGTTCTGAGGTGGCGAGGAGACGGGCGTAGGTGTGTCCCGTTGCGGGGTCGGGCCGCCATGGCCCGAAACTCGTGAGCCGGCCGGCCATGCGTACGCGGGCGCACGGGCCGGGCTGCCGGACGGCGCTGTCGTCGTACAGGTACCCGAGGTGGAGCAGCCGTTCACCGATGCGGGCGTGGGCTTCTTCTGCGGCTTCGCGGCGCAGGGCCGCGGAGGGGTCGCCGTGGTCGCCCGGATCGAGAGTGCCGCCGGGCAGGCACGCCGATCCGGTGTCGGTGCCGATCAGGACGAGGACTCGGCCGTCGGGTGCAAAGAGCCAGCCCCAGCTTTGCTGGACGGGGAGGCCGCTCGGGACCGTTGCGCTGTGCCAGGACCAGCGTTGGGGCTTCCGGGTGGTGGCCAGGACTTCGTACCGGTCCAGCGGTGTCGGATCGAGGGGGCGACTGTCTTCGAGCAGAGCGGTGGTGCCGTTGATGCGTGCTCGGAGCGCGGACAGAGTACGGCGTGCATCTCCGGGTTTCATGATGTCAGGGAGTTGGGCGGGTTCGGCGAATTCGATCGCGAGGATCTCGCGGTCGGGCAGGCGGACTGCGGCGATCTGCTTGGCGCTCCAGGTACCGCCGTCGTACACGAACAGCACTTCGCCGGGGAAACGAGTTTCGCCGGGGTACCCGGGGGCGCTGGAGGGAATCCAGTCGACGGCGAGGCCACGAGTGTACCGGGCTGTGACACCGAGTTCTTCGAGCGTCTCGCGCGCGGCGGCCCGGGAGGGCGATTCGTGGGCGTCGACGGCACCGCCGGGCAGCAGGTGGACATCGCGGTAGTCGACCCTCTGGACGAGGACTCGTCCGTAGGTGTCGGTGATCAGGGCGGAGGCGCCCGTCCACAGGGTCACTCTGGACGCGCCGTATTCCGCGTCCGTCATCGCCGTTTTGGAAGGGGATGGGTCATTGGGGACGAGTGTCATCTGCTCTCCGATGCAGGCTCATGTTGACGGCTGGATGGGTGATTCGGACCGGAGACGACGCTCTGAGCAGTCCTCGACCAGCCGAGTTTCCGCGGCTCGTAGCCGACGCTCCGGTGAAATGGTTTGTCGTGCGGTCGGCTCGGGCGGCCCACTGACGCTGGTGAACCCGGTTCTGTGCGGGAGTTTCGAGGCAACATGCTTGCAAGGCCGCGGCTGACGACTCATGGACCGATAGCTGACTTGGGGCCCACGTACGAACCAGCCCCCGCCAGCTCGGAGCTGGGCCGCGAGGCCGCTCCAGAGCCGATACCGGCAGCCGGTTCCGGAAGCAACCGGACCGCGGACGGCTGCAGCTGAGGCGAGGCATGCTGCGCAGCATGTGTGCCTGAGAGGGCGTGCTCACGGCGGACAGACCGAGCCGGTCTGGGAGCTGCTCGGCCTGGACCAGTTTCGCGATCACCGGGACCCGGTTCCCGCCAGCCGAGGCCAGCAGCATCATCGCGCGCCGGAACCGCATCGAACTGGTGCTGCCCCGGCGCGATCTGCTGCAGGTTCTGCTCCTCCTGGTCGGATAACCTGCGCACACGGACAGGCTTGGCCATTGCGCCTCCAGCGGTCGGGTCGGACGTCACCGCATGCATCCAACCGCCGCGACCGCGAGCCGGGCGAATCTTCCCGGTCGGAGAGCTACTTCTCGCGCAGAGTCTCGACTTCGGCGGCCAGCACAGCCATGTCGCGGACGTGCGTGTAGTACCTGGTCGTGTACTCGTCGTTTGCGGAGTCGAGGACCACGCGGGAGAGATCGAGCAGTCCGCACTCGTGAATGCGGTCGAGGACGGCTTCGTGCAGCCGGCCCCAAAGTCCGGCTCTGGACCAGATTGCGAAGCGGCGGTTGGCGGTGGACTTCGAGATCCGGAAACACGGTGGCAGAGCCCGCCAGGCACACCCACTCACCAGCACATAGACGATCGCGGCGAACAGCATTTCATCAGGCGTGTCCTGAGTCTCGCCGCCCTGCGGCCGCAGCTTCGACGGCGGGATCAGCGGCTTCGCAATCTCCCACAGCCCGTCCGGGACAATCCAACTCCACGTATCCCGCCCCATGCACAGCCCAACGAGCGATCACCACGTAGGACACCGTCTTACGCGGGAGCGGTTCTCGTTAGTGGCCGAGAGCCAGGTCGGGCCGGGCTGCGACCGTATCGCGCAGAAAGCTCCGCTTGGAGTAGAAGGTGTGATTCTTTGCCCAACCGCGGGCGGCGAGGTGGCTCCGGAGCCAGTGGTCGATGCGTTTCATCTCGCTCAGGATCTCGTTCTCGTCCTGGATCAAGACGCTGCGCGAGCGCCTGTACTCCAGCTCGCACTGGGACAGGACAACCTCGGGTGCTGCTAGGAGGGAGCAGCGGTCGAAGAAGATTCCGTAGACGTGGCCGGTGCCCATCGACTCGCACTGGACGTCGTAGCGGACGCGCCGGAAGGGCGGCATGGCCCGAACTTGGAGCCCCAGTTCCTTGCGCAGGTACTCCTCGAAGCCGTCGGATGTGATGGCGATGTTGGAGAACAGCTCCTCGCGGCGGGCGAAGGCGTCCTCGGCGAACCACTTTCGCTTGAGTACGTGCCCGGCGGAGACCGTGGGGATGAACGAGGCATAGCCGATTTCCTTCTCGGGCCCCGTGACGTCGAATAGGTGGTTCTCGGTGTGGTGGATCTGGAACTCCTCCCGGTACTCCGGTCGGCAGCCCTTCAGTTTGCCGTCACGCAAGGCTTTCAGCAGCTCTATAGACGCCGCCCAGATGTCCGGCGTCGGGTCGAGGGTGTACTTGAACTCCAACTCGGTTCCGGCGAAGTGCGTGCGGAAGTACCGCAGGTGGTTGTTGAGCGCCAGGCTCGACTCTGCGTGTGCGGATAGCACCTGGTCCAGCCAGCGCAGGGCCTCGGCCGGGCCGTGACCGACCGGCTCACGGGTGGTTCGGACGAAGCAGGCGTCCTCGGGGTGGAACCGGATCTGCGCGTACGCGTGGTATCCGCCGCCGGGATGTTCGGACAAGTAACACAGTGGCACGAGCCCCGGGGCGGCGCTGGCACCGACCAGTTCTTGCAGAGCGGACCCGGCGATGGCGTCGGGGAACAGGGCGCTGCCGTCAACCCGGGCGGACCCGAGCCGAGTGCCGCTCGTACTCAGAGCCTCGACCGGGCACATCCCGAGCGTGTCCCATCGGATGACCACGGTGGTGCTCGGCAAACAGATCTCTTGTGGGGCCACGCGGACAAGGACGATCAGCTCGTCCGGCCGCTGCGGCGTCGTCTGGTTGAGGAGGTGGATTCCGCCCAGGACTACCCAGGCACCTCGTTCTGTTCTGTTGTCACCGTTCATGACCGGGATTCCTTCCTGAAGCAGACCCAACGGAGGGACACGCACTGCTGACCGCCTCGACGCGACCGGCCACCATGCCCGGCCCACCGCGGCTCAGGGATTCGGTTGAACACGACCGGGTGACGTGCGGGCCGCTGCGCCCCGCGTGCTCGCCGGCCGCATAGGGTGTGGCGAGTGGGTCATGGGGAGCTTGGGCAAATGGTTCTGAATGAGGCAGTCTCTGACGTCCGCATTGCTGCGCTGGAGGTTCACAGCGGACGGGCCTGGCTGGAAGGGACCCGGGCGGCATACACGCCTCGGACTGGTGTGGAGGTGACCCGTGGCGATCAGTGATTCGGACATCTCTGCTGTCCTTGCTGCTTACCTCAAGCGCTACCCTGAAGAGGCCGAGCAGATGTCCGAGCCGCAGCGGCTCCTGGCTCAAGGTCAAGACTTCAGTTCCCGCCGGAGCTTCCCGATGCACGTGACCGTCGGCGCACTCCTCGTCCGCGGTGACACCGAGATCCTGCTCATCGAACATGTCGCGTACGGGATCACCCTCCAGCCTGGCGGCCACCTCGAGCCGACCGACACCACCCTGATCGACGCGGCAGTGCGCGAGTTGACGGAGGAGACCGGCATCGACCCTAGCCAGGTGTTCCCCGCCTCGCAGGCTCCCGTCTACATCGAATACGGCCGGGTTCCAGCCCGGCCCAAGAAGAACGAGCCCGAGCACTACCACCTCGACATCGGGTATGCCTTCACGACAGCCCACGCCGAGGTCGGGCGAATTCAGGAGTCTGAGGTGACCGGGGCTGACTGGTACCCAGTGGCCCTGGCCGAGCGCCTGGTCGGTCACCGCATCGCGCGAGCGATCAGCGCGCCGGCCGGAATCGGCTGACCAGCCCCCTGTGAACGCTTCCGGTCTGCAGTGGCACCGGATCACCCTGCGCACCGGTCGAGGCTCCGCGGTCGTTGGTTGCCTCCTTGCCAAACCGAACGCGGGAGCCTCGACGCGCGCAGCCTCACCCGACGTCTGCCGAACTGTGGTGGCTTGAGTGATCGCACGGGGATCGCGGCACGACGGAGCTGTCACTCCCGCCCCCCATCGAGCTGGGCAACGACGACAAGCCAGCTCGTCACCGCGACTTCGTCGGCCCTAGTCTGGGCGTACGCCTCTTTGAGGATCTCCATCTGCTGTTCGTAGGAGAAGTGACCGTCGGGGCGGGCGAAGACCGGGATGGACAGCCACGCCTTCCTCTCTGCCGTGGTGGTGTGCTGGGCCGTAACCTCTGCGTCTACCAGCGTCAGCCCGGCTTCGGCCAGGTGGCGGGTGACGGCCGGGAGCGGCAGCTTCGGGGGGCCGCTCGGCGGAGGCGGGGTATAGCCGTAGTCCCGGGCGGCGATGTGATGAACCAACGAGTAAAGCGAGGGGCTGGCAGGTCCGGTCTGTCCGTCGGGGTGGGTGACTCCGGCGAAACTTCCGCCGACGTTGAACACAAACCGGCCTCCGGGCCGCAGAACACGACGGACTGCGGCGAACACGGCAGGAACATCGGTTTTCCAGATGGCCGAGTTGCACACGACGGCGTCGACGCTGTTGGCCGGGACGTGTTCGGCGAGGTCCTCTGCGGGTGCGCCGACCCAGGACAGTCGTGGATCGTTCAGGGTGTGGCGGCCGATGCGCTGCATTGCGGCGGAGTTGTCGAGGGAGACGACTCTGGCGTCAGGCGGGGCAAGGGCGAGGAGTGCCTCGGCAGTCGTTCCGGTGCCGCCGCACAGGTCAACGATCAGGTGGCTGTCGGTGAGGTGGGCGCGGCTGGCGAGGTCACGGCTGGAGGCGCTGTACATGGGGAAGGTGCGGGTGAATGCGGCATAGGACTCGGCGGTGGTGTCGTCGTCCCAGCCGGTAAGGGCGTCTTGTGCCAATGTGGCAGCCTCGCTTCATGGGTGGGTGCTGCGGCGTGTCGAGCGGCTCATCTCGTCATCGGGGGCCAAGCGGGTCGGGGTGATAGGGCACATTGAGTGCTTCCGGGCGTCACCGGCTCGGGGCGCACCATCGAGGCTCCGCGGCCGTCGTTCGCCCGCAGG
The DNA here is from genome assembly GCF_055602785.1 of Streptomyces sp. NPDC037301. Lineage (NCBI taxonomy): Bacteria > Bacillati > Actinomycetota > Actinomycetes > Kitasatosporales > Streptomycetaceae > Streptomyces > Streptomyces sp. NPDC037301. The sequence goes on along the minus strand of NZ_JBVJWD010000050.1, from coordinate 23,010 downwards.
TCGGTCCGAAGGCAGGAGCCTCGATGGATACAGCCGGACTCCACGCCGACCGGGCTGTGGTTCCACTCAATCGAAGGAAGGCTTGCTGTCCCGGCTTCGCTTGAGCTCGAAGAAGCCGTCCGTCCCGGCCACAATGACCAGGGCGTCCCAGAGCTGTCCGGCAGGTTCGCCGCGGGGGGCCTGTCTGAGCACGGGGCCGAACAGGGCAGTGCCGCCGATACGGAGAATGGGCGTACCGACGTCGAGGCCGACCTCGTTGAACGCCTCGTTGTGCGAGTCCTTGATGAGTTGGTCGAACTCAGTGCTTGTGGCGGCCGATGCCAGCGAGACGGGAAGGCCCGCCTCGGCGAGCGCCTCGGTGATCACGGTGGGATCTTCGCGTCGCCTCTGGTTGTGAAGGCGGGTGCCGATGGCGGTATACAGCGAGCCAAGGACATCCGGGCCTGCGTGTTCAGCGGCTGCCTGGCAGACCCGCACCGAACCCCACGCCTTCTCCATCAGCGCGCGGTAGTCGTCGCTGAGCCCCTTGCCCTGGCGCTGTTCGAGGTTCAGGTAGGCCAGGGACATGATCCGCCAGTCCGCGCGCACCGGCCGGACCTGCTCGACTTCCAGGAGCCAGCGTGAGGTGATCCACGCCCAGGGACACAGCGGGTCGAACCAGAAGGGAACGTCGTCGAGTTCCGGCTGTTCCTTACTCATTGAATTGAGCACCATCCTCTCTCAGATCGGTCTTGCAGGTGTCACGCCCGTCGCGGCTAGACGTCGAACAGCCCGGCTTGGACAGGCAGGTTGAACTTGGCCGTACGCCCCGCGGTCTTCACCACAGCCGCGAGGTCCCTGAACTGAGCGTTCTCGTCGGCGGCGCCAATGAGCCGGCGGAACACCTGGGCGGTGACGTCGACGTCGGCGGCGGCCCTGTGCCGGTCTGCCGGCTGGGGGATGCCGAAGTGCCCGAGCAGCGTGTCGAGTTTGTAGTTCGGCAGCCCCGGGATGAGGTGCTTGGCCAGCGGGATCGTGTCAAGAAAGTCGGTTCGGGCCAGCTTCGGACAGTGCTCCGCCTGGTTGCGGATGACGTTGGCCTCGGTGGCAGCGTGCTGAGCCACCAGCAGGTACGTGCTACCGGCCGTGAGCCGCCGGTCAAGCGCACCCAGTGCCTCGGCCGGGGTGGGTGCCTGCTGAAGCTGCTCGGGAGTCAGGCCCGTCTGAGCTGTGTCAGCTGGTGTCACCGGGGCGAACGCGGGAGGCCGGATCAGGGACTCACTCCGTCCGGTCTCCTGCCACGCGCCTTCCGCGTAGCGGAATGCGAGGGCGGCGACCTCGATGGGCTGCGCCGGGTAACCGGTGGGGGTCGTCGTCTCGAAGTCGATGACCACGAACGTCGTCGCCCGGAAGCTCGGGTCCTGAGTCAAGCCCATGTGTTCACCGTTCTCCTAGGTTCCGTGGCGCCGCCGACCCGGGCCCGCGTACGCGCATGGAGGAGCATGCCCGAGAGCCGGCCCCCGTGGTGTGCCGTCACCGACTGCTAAGGCCGGCCACGGCCTGCACGGCGGCCGACAGGTTCGGCGCGTTCCACAGGCGCTCGCCTGTCCAGGTCTCACTCAAGGACCGGTACAGGTCCGCCATCACCAGCGGGAAATCGAGCGGGAGCGGTGCAGGCTTCGGCCACTGATTCCTGGGCACGCCGTTGGCGATCAGCCTGCTGACCGGGATCTCTTGCCCGTTGTCCACGTACCAGTCCCGCAGGACCTGCTTGCCGCAGTGCACGCCGTTGAACATCAGACGGCTCTCGTCAGGCGTGCCGGGGCTATCGGCGAGCACCAACTCCTCATTGCTCGCCACCAAGTACTCGGCTTTGCCGTCGCAGTGGCTCAGCCCGAGCCCTGCCGCGTGCCTGGTCAGCACCTCGTTGACCTTGACGGTGATCTCGCGCAGGGACTGGAATTGTTCTTCGTCCAGGCCGGCGAGGCGCTGGGCCTCGGAGGGGGTGATGAAGCGGTTGACGTCTTCCCGTGTCGTTGCGTACTCGATGAGCGGCTGCTCCAGCTTCTCGCCGACCGCGGGGATCGCGCGGAGCCCGATGGCGGCCGGTGTCAGGTCACCGGTGGTCAGCCGCCGGTGGACGGAGCTTCCCGCTGGGAGCTCGTTGCGGAAGAGAACCTGGAGGGGGATGAGGTAGTTGCCGGAGTCCGGGGTGAGGGGGCGGGCCGCCGGGTCCGGAAGGCGCGCGAGGGTGAACTCGATCCGGTTCGGGGCGATGAACCGGCGGAAGTGAGTCCGTACACCTGCCTTCTCCAGCATGGTGAAGTTGAAGACGGCCATGCGGCAGATCGCCTCGCCTTTGCCCGGGATCAGGTCCGGCATCCGGCCGTAGTGGAAGACGGTGTAGTTGTCCGTGTACTCGAAGACGCCGACACCTTCTCTCGTGGCCGTGGGCGGTTCGACGACCTGGAGATCCTTGGTCGAGTGGAGGACGGGCATCATGCTCCTCGGGTCCGACGGCGTCGCGCCGTCATCGGGTGGGATCTGCGGATCGGGGCGCAGTGGTGCCATCGGCAGCAGTTGGACTGAGTCCGCCGGACCGGGTCCTTGCGTGTGGGGTGACGGACTCCCATGCCGCCTCTTCATCGACGGGTGCCAGGTGGCCGCCGAGCACGGTGATCACCTGCATGCCCGCGGCGCGGGCGGAGGCGATGCCGTCGGGAGCATCGTCGACCGCGAGGCAGCGACCCGGCGAGACGCCCAGGCGCCGGGCGGCCGCCAGGAACAGTTCCGGGGCCGGTTTGCCGTACGTGACGTCCTCGCGCGCGACGACGGCTGCGAGCTCGTCCTTCAGGCTCAGAGCGTCGAGCCCCGGTTCGACTAGGAGCCGACTGGCGCCCGACGCCACGGCGCAGGGCAGCCCGGCACGGCACGCCTGCTGCAGGAGCGAGACGACACACGCGATGGGTGCGATGGTATGGGTTGCGGCCAGCAGGTGGGTGCGGCTCTGCAGAATGACCGTGTCGGTGGGCAGCGACCGGCCGCCGGGCAGGGCTGCCAGGAGATCGTGGATGGACAGGCCGACGTGCCGGCCATACCACTCGTGGTCCAGCTCGATGCCGTACGGATGCAGGGCCGCTCGCAGCGCCTCCTCGTGGCTGGGGGTCGTATCAGCGAGAGTCCCATCGAAGTCGAAGATCACAGCCTCGACGCCGTCGGGGATCGCGGGCATACAGTTCCCTGCTGGCGGCCGGCCCGGGCAAGCGGAAAGCCGGGCTGCCTCGCTCATGTCGGCTCCACGTCGGCGCGGTGGCCGCAGCACATGCACGGAGCTCCCGGGCCCTGCCACGGCTCAACCATGCAGCCCAGGTCGCCCCCGGCACCCTGGATCCATGCCCGGATCTGCTTGACCGCCTCATGCTCGTCCATCAGGCGCCGGTCCACGACCCGGTAGCGGCCCGGATCGGTGGCAGCGACGCGCTCGAAGAGCGTGCACGCCTCGCGCATGAACATCGCCTGCTCGCGGGTGAAGACGCGCTCATCACGCCGTTGTGCGCGCACCCGCGCCTCGGAGGCGTCGTCGGTGACGAGGATCGTGAGATCCGGCAGTGGCCTGTAGGAGGACGCGAGGTCCAGCAGGGCAACTGCCGTCTCCAGAGCAGCATCCGGGTCATCGGGATGCAGCAGCACCGCCTGGCACACCGCCGTGGTGTCCACACTGCGGCCCTCAACGACGGCACGCCCGCTGGCCAGGTCGGGAATGACAGTGTCCAGGTCATGCCGCTTGATGGCCATGAGAAGCAGGGCCTCGGTCATGGGGGTGCCCCCGAGCAGGAACGGATCCCCTGCGCAGGCCTCACGCAGCGAGCGGAGCAGGGCGCCCCCGAGCCCAGGGCGCCCGTCCGCCCTCTGGGAGAACTCGTCGAGCATCAGCGGCTGGTCGTCGAGGGCTTCAACTGCGCGGTTGGTGAGATACGTCTTGCCGACTCCGTTGAGGCCTTCGGCGGAGATCAGCGGCCCGCGGGTGCAGGAAGGGCGTACCGGTGTGACCGTCATGTAGCAGCATCCGTTCGGGGTGTTCGGCGTGGGCTCGGGGGTGTCGACTACGCGCTCCATGCGGCGGCTTCCCGGGCGATGACGGCGGCGTAGCGGTCGAGCACCGCTTCGGAGTCGCGCTCGGTGAGGACGAGAGCGAGGGTGCGATCAAGGATCTGGGCGGCGCCGCGACACGGCGTCCGGTCCGGGCTGGTGAACATGGGCCGGGTGTCGCACGGCACGAGCCTGAAGCTGCCAGTGGAGTTCGGCACTCCCTGTTGGGCGAGGCGCTCGGCGAACAACCGGGGATTCGTCAAGCTGACACGGAGAAGCGGGGCGTAGTGGTTCCACGTCTCGTCAGCTGCCGGCTCGAGAGGCGTGATGCCGCGGATGCCCTCCAGAGCGCGGATCAGGTGTGCGGTCTGGGCGCGGCGGTGCTCCAGCAGGGAGGGAAACCTGCGCAGGTTGGCTTGGGCGAGCGCGGCGAGCGGTTCGGCCAGGCGCCCGTTGAGAGAGCTCCGTTCCTGGGGGCGGCTGCCGGGCGGGGGCTGCAGCCAATGGCTACGGAAAGCCCGGGCGTCCGCGGAGAGTCGGCTGCCGTCAGCCAGGATGAAGCCGCCCTCACCACTCCAGAGGATCTTGCCGTCCTTCAGGCTGAAGCATCCGGCTGCGCCCACCGTTCCGGCCTTGATGCCGGCGCGCGACGTTCCCATGGCCTGGGCGGCGTCCTCGACGATGGTGAGACCCCGCGCGGCCGCGAACGAACGGAGCCTGGCTGGGTCTCCCATCCTGCCCCACAGGTGCACAGGCACGATCGCCTTGGTACGAGCCGTGACCTTCGCTGCGGCGTCGGCGTAGTCCAGGTCGAGGGTGTCGGGGTCGCTGTCGACGAATACCGGTGTCGCACCGAGCAGAACGAGCGGTGCGGCAGTCATGACGACGGTGAGGGCCGGGAGGAGGACTTCGTCGCCCGGCCCGATGCCGATCGCGGACAGCGCGGCGTGCAAGGCCGTCGTACCTGAGGACACCGCGACCGCGTCGCGGGTGGAGAACGCCTCCGCGAGGTCGTGCTCGAGCCGGGTGGTGAACTCGGTTCCGGCAGGGTCTGGCATCCCCGACAGTGCGGCCGCCATGGCCTCGCCGAGGGCCTCCCCGCCGGGGAGGGGTGGCAGGCCGGTCATGTTGCTCCCTGGGCGAGGAGGCGGGGCATGCCGAGCACGAGGGGGCCCATGTTCACGCAGTCCCGACTGAAGTGGGAGCAGTCCGTGCACGCCGGGCGGTCGGCGAACAGGGTCCGTGCGTCGGCGCCGATGATGGTGCGCTGCGCCTCGAGCGCTGTGGCAGCGGTCCGCCGGTCGGAGGGGCAGTCCCACAGCGAGCCGTCGGGCTGGATGAAGAACAGCTGGGCCCCGCCGAAGCAGTTTTCGACCCGGCCACTGGCCTGGGTGGAGATCGAGGCGAGGAACTGCTGCATGTAGGCGGGGTCCGGGATCGTGAGGCTGCCGGGGTCCTCCTGGAGCCGACGCAGTTGGTCGGCTACCGCGGGGACGTCCTGGAGGGTGTGGCACCGCTCCTTGAAGAGCTTGTGGTCGGGCGGGAGGGAGATGGGCTGCGGAACGTAGTAGTCGACGCCGACCTCGCGGGCGATCCGGGCCACGTCGGTGATCTCCTGGGGGCGGTCGCGCACGACCACCGTGTAGATGCCGACCCGGGGGCCCGGCCCGGATCCTCGCTCGCTCAGCAGGGTGCGGATGCCGGCCAAGACCTCATGGTGCCCGACCCGGCCGGACCGCGAGGGTCGCAGCAGGTCGTTCGTAGCAGCGTCCGCGCTGTCGAGGGACACCGAAACCCCGTCGACACCGAGGTCAACGAGCCGCCGGGCGATGCCGGGCCGGGTGAGCGGTACGCCGTTGGTCGCGACGACGACCTGGCACCCGGCCTGCTTGATCGTCTCGATCAGGGTGAGGGTGGGCAGCCAGTCCAGCGGTTCGCCGCCGGCCATGATGACCCGTTCGACCGGCGAGTCGGCCAGGGTCCGCGCGAACGCGTCCATAACCGTCCGGTCGAGGTCGCGGACGGGGATGTGAGACAGGACGCCCAAGCCTTCCGGGAGGACTCTCTTATGGTCCTCCAGCTCCCCGAAGTAGCAGTGCGGGCAGGCGAACGAGCAGGGCGACCTCAAGGCCCACAGCAGGGTGATGTCACGAGGCATGGTTGACCTCCCTGTGCGCCACGGCGGCTCGGACAGCGGCTTCGACGGCCTTGCCGGTCCCCTCCGCGTCCTGGCCGGTCACGTCGATCACGGTGAACCGGTCGGGTTCGGCGGCGGCCAGGTCGCGGTACAGCTGGTCGGCCTGTTCGATCACTTCCTGGTCGTGTGTCGTGAGCTCGCGGCCGATCCGTGCGGCGAAGCGAGCCGCGCTCACCTTGCGGTCGCCGGTCAGCAGGATGGTGGCGTCCGGCACCGGCCGCCACCGGCGGGCGGTGGCCAGGATCTGTTGAGCCACCGTCCGGGCGGGCGTCGGACGGTGCGCGCCGTGCAGGATCGCCCCCTGGTAGACGGCCACGCTGTCCACGCCGCGGTCCTCAACGATCACATCAACGCCGTCAAGACGCGCGGAGTTGAGGCGCTCGAATTCGCGGAACTTCAGGGCCAACAGCGCCAGGGTTTCGACGACCGGGTGCCCGGTCCGCAGGAAGACGTCCCCGCTCGCACTGAGGGCGGCGATCACCCGGCCGGGCAAGGAGTCGGTGGTCTGATCGGTTAGCTCGTCCAGACACAGACACCGCGAGCCGAGGGATGCGGCCGTCGCGTAGACCGCGCTGGTCTTCCCGATGCCGTTGATGCCCTCCACGCTCACCCACAGAGGCCGGCCGGAATCGTCATCGGCGCGGGGGGCGGGAGGCGTGATGGTGATCGTGCTGGCCTCCGGCCGATCACCGGCCTGCCCAGCCGGGTGCGGTACTGCTCGTTCAGCGTCAGCGCTCATGCTTCTCCTCCCAGGGGAAGACGATCCAGGTGTCGGTCAGCGATGCGATGTGGTCGATTTCGCGGTGGGGCTCGGGCCCCTGTGCCCAGTTGGCTCGGTTCACGGCGAGGACTGCAGTGCGCACGCGGGTGGGGCCGAGGTCGCGGAGCATGTCCGCCGTGTGGGCGAGGGTCGCGCCGCTGCCGGCGATGTCGTCGACGAGCAGCACGTCCAGGCCCGTCAGGTCGCCGAGCGATGCGGGGTTGCGGGCGGTCGGCAGCGCGGTCTTGGCGGCGTTGATGCCATCACTGGTGGTGCGGGTGACCTCGACGGTCCGCACGTCGCGGATCCCGAGACGATGGGCGAGCCACACGGCCGGGATCATGCCGCCCCGCACAATGCCCACCACGGCCTGCGGCGCCCCCGCAGCCGCCACCTGCTCGGCAAGGGCCCTTGTCGCGGCGCTGATGTCGTCCCACGTCAGGTACAGGGGGCCGGGCCGGTCAGCGTCGTGCGCCGACGGCGTCGGTGACATGGCCATCTGTTTCACCTCCTTCTTGGTCTGCTTGCCGGTCGGGAATCAGGCCGCGTTCCACTGGGCGGCGGCGAGGGTGAGGAACTGCTGGTTGAGCACCGGGTCGCTTCTGAACCGGCCGCCGGTGCGCACCGTGGTGGTGTGCGCGGTCTCCATCCGCACGCCGCGCATGCTCATGCACAGGTGCACACCGCGCACGGCGACGGCGACGTCCTTCCGTCCGATCACCTCGGTGAGTCGCTCGATGACCTGTCGGGTGAAGCGCTCCTGGACCTGGAGCCGTCCGGCGAAGTGCTGGGCGATCCGGCCGAACTTCGACAGGCCCACTACCTCGCCGTCCGGCACATATCCAGCGGCGACCTGCAGGTTCATGGGCAGCATGTGGTGCTCGCAGAGCGACCACACGCTCATGCCGCCCACGACGACCAGTTGGCCGCTCAGGTGGGACTCGGTGAAGCACGTGATCGTCGCGGTGCCGTCCGGGGACAGGAACGCTTTCCACCAGGCCGCGACCCGGTCCGGGGTATCGGCCAGACCTTCGCGGGTGGGGTCCTCGCCCAGCTCGACCAGGAGCTGGTTGATGAGGTCGGCGACCCGGCCGGTGTCGACCGGCTGGCCGGGCGCGGGTATAGCGGTGCTCACGGCGGGGATGGGGCTGGCGACAGAGCTCGTCATGAGTGTCTTCTCGCTTCCGGGACGGGGAACGACAGGGGGAGTGAGCGGTGGGTGTGGTCACCGGCCTCGGGCGTCGGCGAAGGCCAGCACATGAAGCCGGGTGGTGAAGTGCCAGTGCCGGACCGCGACCGCGTCCGCGAGCACTCGCGTCGCCGCAGTGAGGGTTTCCGCCGTGGTGCCTTCCGGCATCACCCACACCGGGGAGAGCTGGTGGGCATCGGCCAGCTCGGCGATCCGGTCGAGGTCGGAGACCGAGGATGCGACGAACTTGAACACGGCCCGGTCCGTCGCCGTCAACGCTGCCAGCGCGGCGGGCACAATGCTCTTGGCCTCGTCCACCCCGAAACTGGCGAGTTTGGGCGACACGTTGAACCGAACCCCGTCGACCAGCAGAGAGGGGTCGGGTTCGATGGTGCCGTTCGTCTCGAACTCAACCCGCTTCCCGGCGGCCAGCAGCCCCTGAACAAGGGGTACCAGACGCGGCTGCTGGATCAGCGGCTCACCGCCGGTGATCACGACCAGCTCGACCGGCGAAGACGCGGCCCAGGCCACCAGACTTGCGACCGTCCTCCTCGTTGACTCCTGACGTGGGTCGAACCGGGACCAGTCCCAGGTGTACTTCGTGTCGCACGACGTGCAAGTCAGGTTGCACCGCGACAGGCGGACGAACAGGGCCGGATGCCCGCAGCTGGGGCCCTCTCCTTGGAACGTCGGCGTCTCGATACCGAAGCACTCCGCGACGATCAGAGAAGGCTCGGCGTCGCTCGTCGACAGTTCAACCGAGGCCGGCCCGGGGACGGTCACTGCCCCTCCACATCGAACCGGGCCCAGCTCCGTCCGGTCTCCCGGACGCAAACGGCGACCAAGCGGCCGGGGATCGTCGGCTGGAGGTTCTGGATGAACCAGCCAGCCAGAAACTGGGCCAGACGCTCCGAGGTTGGCTCGAAGGGCAGGACCTCGTGCAAGTTGTGGTGGTCAAGCTCGGCGTCAAGGAACTTCTTGAACGGAGCGAGGGCCCCGAAATCGGTGACGAAGCCGGGCTTCTCCAACGCGGGAGCGGTCAGGATGACGTCGACCTGGTAGCTGTGCCCGTGCTGATGCGAGCACTTGTGATCGGGCGGCAGGCCGGGCAGCCGGTGGCCGGCCTCGAAGTCGAACTGCTTGCCAATGGTGTGCGTACCGGTCGGAAGCGGTACCGAGCTGAAGTCCATGAACTCCCCTTGGGGTTCGGCGATATAGACGGCCGGAGGCCGCAGAACAGGTGAGTGGGCCGGGCCGCGTACGCGCGTGCGGCAATGCTGGATGCGGCTCCGTGAGCCGCCACGCAGATCGGCAGCTCTCGATCAGGAGATCGAGTTCAGCTCAACAATGCGACAAATTCAAGGAGTTGACGGGGGTCCCGCAGGGGTCCCGCCCGTTCCAGCACTACGCTGCTGAGGACACCCGGTGATTGGATTCCTGTGTGGACGAGCTGATCCTCCATCCCCTCGCGTACGCCCGGCGCATCCGCGGCATGACCCGCGCCGAACTGGCCCAGGAAATCTGCGCGGCCGCAGAGCGCCGAGGCCTGCGATCGGGAACGGACAAGAGTCGGGTGCACAAGTGGGAGAACGGCGTCACCCCTGACAAGAACTCCAGGACCTACATCGCCGACGTCTTCACAATCCCCTTTGAGGACGTACTCGCCCGCGACTGGCCATACTGGCTGCCCGGAGCAGACGAGAGAGTGATCCCGCTCGGGCCTGACAGTGCCGTCCCAGCCCTCCGAGAGGCATTGCGAGCTGCTATGGACCCCCTGGACCGCCGCAACTTCCTGACCTTCTCCGGCTCTGCACTCACCGCCCTGGCTACGAGCTGGTCCACCAGCGACACCCGACCCCTCGCGCAGGCCATGAATGGCGGCACTGTCGATGAGGACCTCGTGACGATGCTGGAAGAGACCAGCCCTCAGCTGAACCGCCTCGCCACTGAGCAGCGCCAGCACGCCGTCATCCTCCTCGACGCCCACCTGTCCACCGTGGTCAACCTGATCAGACACGGCCGCCACACCCCCGCCATCGCCCAGCGACTCCACACGATGGCTGCATCCCTGTCGCAGACCGTTGCCTGGAACCGGTTCGACCGGGGCCTGCATACCGCCGCCGCGAAGCTCTGGATTGCCGGCCTGCACAGCGCCCATGCCAACGGGGATCGAGACATGGGCGCAGCCCTCCTTGGTGACCTCGCCTACCAGGCCAGCTGGCGCGGGTACCCCCAAACAGCAGCTGGCATTCTCGAACGGGCATTGACCCGCACCTCGCACCCCACAGCCCGTTCCCTGCTCCAACTCCGCCTGGCCCGAGCTCATGCGGCACAAGGTGATACTCGGGCCACACACGCAGCCATCACCGTCGCAGAGAAGTCGCTTGCCGCCGCCTCCGGACGCCCCGTGCCCGCATGGTGCTCCTGGATGTCTGAAGCCGACCTCGCCGTCGACACCGGACAATGCCTCCTCGACCTCGGAGAAACCCGCCGCGCCCACCAGCTCATCCGCGAAGGCCAGGACCTCCTCCCGCCGAGCCGCGACAAGACCCGAGGAGTCTTCCTCACGTACCAAGCCAAGAGCCATCTCGACCTGAACGAGCCCGAACTTGCTGCCGCGGCCGCTCTCAAATCGCTGGAACTCGCTCAGCGAATCGGTGCTCCCCGTTGCGTTCAGCTCGTACGCGATCTCATCCCGCGTTTCGAGGAACACCCGGGAGCCCAGGGAATTCCTGAGCTTCTGGAGCGGGCTGCCGCTTGATCTGGCCGTCGTGGCGGCGACGTCGATGGCGGCTTTGCAGGGAGACGGCCCGGTTGGCCAGGAGTTCGGCGGCAGGCGCTTGTAGCCGGTGACCGTGCCCGATCGCGGGATGTCCCGGGCCCTGCCAGCCGTAGGTGATGCGTGCGGCGCAGTGGCAGTTGCGTACGTGAGGTCGTGCGCTGGGCGCGCGCGGCGTGGGCGGGCTGCCGTGGCATTGGCCACCGGGGTGGGCGGCTGCGCTTCGGCAAGGGACTGGTCCGCGACCACGGGGGAGGGAACGGCGGGAAGGGCGGTCGGGGCTCCGGCGACTTCGGTGATGGTGATCCAGGCGGTGAGCGCCAGGCCCGTCGCGTTCATCGGGCTGTACAAGACGGCGAACGTACTTTCGGAGCGTGGTGCGCGATGGCGGCCACTACCCCGGGACCGGAGCGGAGAAAGAACGGGGCCGGGTAACCCGCCGTGCGCGGTGGCGCTCACCGCGCTGGCCGCGACGTGTCGAGGTCAGCCCACACCTGCTTGCCACCGTCGACGAGTTCGCTGCCCCACGCCCTCGCGATCGAGGCGACGATGACGATCCCGCGGCCGGACTCGGCGTCAGGCCCGGGGAGCGGCGCCGTGGCGGGAAGGGTGCGACAGGAGGTGTCGGTGACCGTGACCCGCACTGTGTCCTGGCTGGTACGGGTCACGGACATGTCGATCACGGGGGAGTTCGTGTGGTCGAGGGCGTTGGTGAGCAGTTCGGATACGACCTGCCTGGCGGCATCGGTCACGTGGTCCAGGTCCCAGGCAGCCAGGGCAAGGCCGACGTGGTGACGGGCTTCGGCGGGCGCGGTGCTGTCGGCGGCGTATCGCTCGCCGTACTGGGGCGGCCCGATGGGGGCGGTGTGCGTGGCGGTTGCGGTCACACCTGCCTCCTCATGGCTGTGTGCGTGTCAGAGGCGCAGGAAAGCTCGATGCAGGGGCGGAAGGTTTCGGAGGGCCAGGGCGAGCTGCCGCCGTGGGCGTGCGCGAACCTTCTCGTGGCCGGACTGTGCCGTGTGGAGATGCGTCGAGGGAAGGTGCTCCGGTCCGTCATATCGACCTCGTGGAGTCGGGGTTGTGGAGAGGCGGTCCCGTTGTGACGGGACTACCAGCCGGGTCCAGGGCGGACTCAGCAGCTCAATGGCATAGCTGTGTGTGGGCACACGGGTGGCAACTGAAGCGGACTACCCCGGCCTGTGGATAGCATGCTCCTGTTTGCTGCAACTCCGCAATATTGCGGGCTCAATCCGCAAGAGATTGGAACTCCCGTTCTCCTGCCACCGCCACAATGTTGTGGGAGACTCCGCACATGGCCACTACTCAGACGACACCGCCGGTCATGAGGCGGCGACTTGGGGGTCAGCTGCGCCGCTTCAGAGCCGAAGCAGGCCTCACCCTCGCCAAAGCCGCCAAGTCCCTCGAATGGGAGAGCACGAGGCTGTCACGCGTAGAGACCGGGCAATACCTCATCAAGGCCTCGGAAATCCGGACGCTACTGAAGGCGTACCACGCCGACGACCCTGAGGCCGTCGCTGCGCTCTGCGAGGCGGCAGAGGGCGGACCCCGGCAGTGGTGGGCGGCATACGACGACATCCTCCCCCGGCCGTACGCCGACAGCATCGCTCTGGAATCGCAGGCGCTGACCATCCGCGCGTACTTCCCCCAGCTCATCAACGCCTTGCTGCAGACGCCGGCCTACGCGCAAGCGGCCATCTTCAGCTCACCCAGCGAGGCCGTCCGCAAGCACGCGGATTCCTTCGTCCAGGTGCGGCAGGCGCGCAAAGCGGTCCTCACCCGGCCCGAGAACCCCGTCGCCCTCCACACGGTGATCGACGAGTCCGCCCTGTATCCCCGTGTGAGTACCACCCCCGATGTGATGCGAGATCAAATCCGCAGCCTGCTCGACATGTCGGAGCGCGGCAACATCACCATCCGCGTCATGCCGCTGGGAGCACCACCGCACCCTGGGCTCACCAGCAACATGACCATCATGGACTTCCGGTACCCCTGGCCCTCCCTGGTGATGGTCGATCACCTCCGCGGAGGAATGTTCCTGGAACAGCCAGAGGACGTGGCGGCCTTCTCGGAGGCATTCGACGCCGTTCTCGACGCCGCGCTGCCCGCAGAAGAATCTCGGCAAAAGCTCAAAAGCTATATGGAAGGAAACCCCCGTGCCTAGCAAGACCGTCCTTCGTGCTCCCGACCTGGGACCAGTTCGGTGGCGCAAGCCGTCCTACTCCGGAGGTGGAGAAAGCCAGTGCGTCGAAATCGCTGACGTACCTTCACACCAGGGCATCGCCGTCCGAGATTCGAAGAACCCGACTGGCCCCGCCATTATTGTCGGACCGGCCGCGTTCGCCGCGTTCATCACCGACATCCAGAACGGCACAACTGATTGAAACCTCCCCTCCCTGGAGGGGAGGAGTTTCCTACCCTCCAGGACTGAGCGGGGATTTCGAGCTCAGGCTGCCGGACGGGGCGGTGCCCTGTCTGGTCTTACGCGATCAGCACCAGCCGGGTTGAGACCCGCCCGGACCAGCACATCTTTGAGCTCGGCCCACACGTCGCGCGGGCCCGCAGACGCCAGCGACAGCCACACATCGTCCGGGGCTACTTCGGCGGCCCCGCCGTCCGCTAGGACTTCACTAGTGGCAACGACAGTTAACGCCGGGAGAATTGGCGCGCTGGGAGGGCCGATCTGCCGTGGGCGTCGAAATCCGCCAGTGCACCATGCACACGGGAATGAGCCTCCCGCGCCCGCCGACGACGAAGGGAGGGAGGCCCATTCCCGTATGGGATGTTGCTGCCCCACCAGTGTGGGGATGTGGGAGAGCGCCCTATCAGGATTCCCGAAAGCTTGGTGCAGCCTCACCGATGTGAGGAGATGACGCTCAACAGCAGAATATACCTGGTGGGAGGGTGCGCTGTGGTTCATTGGACATGCCTTATACGCAGGAGCCCGCACCCGTAGGCCTTGGCCTGTCCCAGGCCTTGTGTCATGGCCTGTTTGAGGAGGTCAGGGGCGAGTATGCGGCAGCGTGCCGTCATGTCCCGGTAGACCACGGTGATGCGGTTGTCTGACTGGGCGTGCGTGCCGGTGGCGCAGATGTTTTCGCCGGGACGGATGAGGTTGAGGGATGTCTCCAGTCCGCCGCGGGCCAGGTAGCCCTGCAGCCAGCGCGAGGCGTCGTCGGGGGCCGTCAGGCTGACGCGCTTCCTGGAGTGGAGACTGCGCATGAAGGGGTTGGCGATCACCTGGACGTTGATGATGTCGCCGACGGCGAAGTTGTGTTCGACAGGGAAGACCTCGGCTTTGATGAGGCGTCCTGAGGTCAGGAGGGGCTCCCAACGGGGAGGGGCTGGCGCTTGGACGAGAATTTGTTCGGGTGGTGCGGCCTGGAGCTTTCGGGATCGGTTGTGTTGGGGTGTTCCTCGGCGCGCGGCGAACAGTACGTGCTTGGGGCGGGGCGAGTTCGGGGTGCTGAAGCCGGTGAGGACCAGCGAGTGCAGCTGGTGTACGTCGTCGCACGCGGCCTGCTCGGGCGGGGAAAGAGTAAGCGCGGACCGGACTGTGGTGAATCGGGTGACCGTGCGGGTGGTCATGACCAGGACTCCAGGGCGGGGGGTGTGACCGTCGAGGTTTGGAGGAACAGAGCTCTGTGGCTGCGGTCGGCGAAACTGACAGGGTTCTCGGCACTGGGAAACGCACCGGTCGTGGGCGGCACTTCGGTCCACACGGTGGGCTGTGCATCGGTGGCTTCGGGAAGCAGACTGACCTGGCTGGGCCACAGATCAGGCCCGTGCGAGGTCACGCCGTAGGCGATCGGCCGGGCGGGTGGGCAGCAGTGCCGGCCCAGGAAGAGCAGCCGAGCCGGACGACGCAGGGCGCTGTCGATGGTGTGGGCGAGCTGGAGGTCCTCGGTGCTCAGCCCGGCGAGGAACGCGGCGTCCTCCAGGTAGTGCTTTGTGACCTGGACCGATTGGCGGCTGCCCTTCTTCCGCGAGGCTCGGAGCGTGCCCTCGGGTGTCAGGGCTGGGTCGCGCGGGGCGCCATAGTCCGGGCCCGGGTTCGGGTTTCGCGGATCGGCTGGAGGGAAACAGCCACCGCCGGCGGTCTGCTCGTCGCGCATCTGTCGGCCGGGACGGTCGACGCGGACGGTAAAGGTCATGCTGATGAAGTCGTCCAGCGGTGTGTCGGCGCTGAGATCGAGAGCGTTGACGATCAGACCGATGACCGCGCTTTTCGTGGGGCGTGACCGGGTGGCGCGTTCTTCCCAATGAGATGAGGTTCCGTAGGCCTGCATCGGGCCGGAGAGGCGGAGGAGCACGGTGGCCACGTCAGTACCCCGTCACGGCCAGGACGTCCGGGAGGTCGGGTGGTGCGTCGCCCGTGGGCGAGTGCCACAGAGCCGTTCCACCGCGCAGGCCGAGCTCGTGGAGATAGGTGGCCAGGCGGGTAGCGGCGTGAGGGCCTGCGGGCTGCTCACGGATCGCGTCTTCGAAGGCCGGCGAGGCGGTCAGCGCCTCATCGGTGGTGGTGACCACGGCCAGGGTGGGGCGAGGCGGGGAGCCGGTGCGGGAGCGTTTGCCCGAAGGCAGGCTGCGGACGATCGCTCGTGTCCACCTGCGTTCGGCGCTCTGGGCCAGGGCTTCGACCTCGTCCTGGGTCTTCCCAGACAGGGCTAGCGTCTTGCGAAGTTGGCGCCGGTCCAGCGCCGCTTGCCGGTAGAATGTGCCCGAGACCAGGTACTGGCGTCCGAGCATGCCAGTGCCGGCGAAGACACCGCCGTCCTGGTAGTCGTCACCCGCCGCGAATTCGTCAGTGATCAGCCGGAGAGGGTCAACGCCAAAACCGTGGGCGACGTGAGCGGCGGAGATGACCCTGCCGCCGGGGAGCCCGGCAAGCATCCGGCCGAACAGCGCGATCTCTTCCACGGTGCCGGGTTCCAGGACGGCCTGGGCGGCGGTGACCACGCTCTCTGGCAGGTCCGCGACCGGAATGGGTGCATGCGGCTTCCTCCGGGACGACGTGCCTCGCTCAGCCGGCTGGAGTGCTTCGGCGATCAGATCCTCCACTCGCTCGCGCTGGACGGCGAGCTCGTCCCAGTGTGAGATCACGAGCCGACTGAGCTGCTGCGCACTGTCTTCGGGTATATAGGCCATGACATTGGTCCGGCCAGGATCGGCCGGGCTGACGCCCAGGCCGGTCGCGGCGACGATGAGGGCTGCGGCGGGTCCCGCGTCGGCGGGGTCGACGTCGTGCTCCGTCTCCAGATGCTGGGCCACCGCGTGGGGCAGGGACTTGGTGGAGAGAGCGCTGATGCGGTCATGACTGCCATCCGCGCGCATGTACTCGCGGGCGGCCCGGACCAGGGACTGGGAGGAGACCCGCATCCGCTCGGTCCCGCCATGCCAAAGAGACTTGGGAAGGTCATTCATGTCCCTGTTGAGATTCACCCCAACCACAGTGGTGAGTGAGTGCACCACCACGAAGGGACCGGGACTCCGCGTGACGTCGGTGACCTGTCCCTCGGCCCGAACGGGCCTGGCAGCAAGGTCAGTGGCGTGAGTGGTCATGTGAGGAGGTCTCCTATTCCAGCGGGCGCGAACTGTCGTTCGCGGAGCGGCAGCCGGCCGCGGGTGTAGAACTGCGTCTGCCAGCGGTCCCTGGTGCCTGGGCCCCAGTGCGCGAGATCGTTCATGAGACTGCTCCAGTCCGGGGTCAGTCCCTGATTCGCGGCGAAGCGGATCTGTTGCACGAGCAAGGGCCTGAGGTCCTCAAGTCGCTGCGCACCGAGCATCAGCGTCATGGCCGCGCGGGTGGGCTGATGCCGGGGCCCGTAGCTGAGTCCGGTGCCGAAGGCGCGCATCAGCCGGGCCAGCGGAGCGTTCCCGTACGGGTTCTCGGCCCGGGACGTCTTTCGGTGCACGGCGAAGAGCGCGGCGGTCAGCATGCCCGGCTGATGCAGATTGTCGGGGAGGAGCCGGGTCACGGATGCGTAGGCTGGGTTGGTCACTGACGGGACAGCGGCCCAGGAGACCAGGTACGCCATGAGGTCCCGGGTGTGGCGGCTGAGTGCCCATTTGCCCAGCTTCCGGGTCAGCACGTCAACGGGATCGATGGACTCGTCGTCCTCGGGGCTGTGTGGCGTTTCGGCCGTGGTGAACAGGCTCTCGTCGAGGTCGACATCGGGTCCCCCGTCGAGCAGGGCATGGGTCCGCTCATCGTCGGACGCGAACATGAAACTCTCCTGGAACAGGTGGGAGGAGCCGAAACCGGGCGCGGCGCCCGCGGTTCGGCGGCGGGCTTCCATGACGCAGGCCGCAGCGTTCTTCCCTCCGGCATCGGCGAGCAGCGAGCCGGGCAGAAAGACGTGCCGCAGGCATTCGATCTTCTTGCGAGACGTAGTCAGGCCGGTGACACGAACGTCCGGCGGGTGACGGGTGGTGGCTTCGGCGGCCAGGCGCGCGGTGTGGGCCCAGCTGGATTCGGGTGCTGTCCACCAGCCGTGGAGGAGGGGCGCGACGTCCTCCTCGCTGGTCACAATTTCTGCGGGCAGGCGGCCTCCTGCGTCAGTCGTCAGGAGGTCTCGGCAGCCGGGGTGCTCGGTGACCCGGTCTGTCTGCGTGCCAGCCGGCCAACCTTGGGCGAACATCGCACGGGCCACTGTGCCGTCGGCCTGCGGTAGAAGAAGGACCCTGCGAGGATGCCAGGTCAACGCATCCGCCTCCCCATCGGGAGCCGGGCCGTCCTCGCCCACGTCCTGCCCCTTTGAGGGTTCCGGGCGGGGGAAGTAGGTCCAGTGGGCTGTGCCGAGCCCGGGGCCGGGCAGAGGCATCAGCCGCCAGGCGAGCATCTGCGCCACGACGCCGTCCGGCTGGATGACCAGTCCACCGCACGCAGCAGACCTGCGCCCGATATAACACTCCTTTCCGTAGACGGACTCCCGGGCGGAAATCCGGCCGCCCAGGCACCACATCTGCTGGACGAGCAGCAGCTCAGTGGCGCGAGCGGCACTCACCGGCGTGGAGGTGTAAAGGTGGCGGTGGTCGGACAGCAGCGGCCGCCGGATGGCCGCCGTCATGTCCAGGTACAGCACCTCGATTCCGACGTCGGGCAGGCCCTCGGCGACTGTGTGCAGGGAGCCGTCCTGGAACAGCGGCTTGGTCGGATGGAACACGTCCAGGTCATCGGCGTGGTCGTGAACCCAGTGCACCGCCGGCGTCAGGTCGATGCCGTCACGGATCTGCTGCCAGTACTCGTGCTGCCCGGACGGTCCGCACCCCGCCGTGTACGCGACTGCGGTGAGCAACCGGGCCGTTGCGGCCCACAGCAGCGGGTCAGTCGTGGCGAGACGGACCTGGTCCGCCTCTTCCAAGACCTGTGCGAGTGACAGGACCGCGCACTTCCCTGACGGATACACCGTTTCGACGAACGGCAGAACGGCCAGGCTGGCCGAGGGCCATGACGTCTCCGGCATGCCACGCGTCACTGGCCCGGCTCCCCGTCCGCGGTACCGGTCAGCTGCGTGGCCAGGTCCATCAGCGCGCGGGCATCCTCAGGTGACTGGACCAGAGCCTGCGTACCAGCAGTGGCCCGCAGCACCCGCGCCAGCCACTCCTCCTCCGTGGTGTTCTCCGCGTACACATAGAGAGTCAGCGAGCGCTGGCCGTCCCGTTGCGTACGCCCCTCGGCCTGCAAGGCGCGCCTGCCACCGGTCAGGACATCAGCGATCACACAGGCGCGGGGGGTCAGCGTGGCGTCCTCCCCTCTGCCCGCACCACCGCGTTCGCCGGCGTGGAAGTTCACGCCATCCAGCGAGTTGGTGACCGCGACCAGGGCCTGGCCTCCCTGGAACAACTGCCGCTTCCGCTCCCGCAGGTGACGCTCGGCACCCGTGATCTCCACCACCCGGTCCGGCAGCCCCCGCGCCTTCAGTTCCGCCGCGGTCAGGCGCGCGATCGCGGAGACGCTGTCGAGATACCAGGCGGGAACCACGACCTGGTAGCCGTCTTCCACCAGACCTGCCACGATCTTCGCCACCTTCGGAGCCTTGAGCAGCGACGCCTTCTGCACACGGCGCAGCACCTCGGACTCACCGTCGAGCGTGCTGTCGCTGACTTCCAGACCGTGGTGAGCCCGGAACTCGCTCCAAGCGGACTCGTACCGGACCTGGTCACCGGGAGAGAGCTCCACCGGACGAAGCTCCCGCGTCATGGACGGCAGCCCCAGCTCCTCGGCAGTGGCCGTTGCTCCGACGCCCTGGGAGAACAACAGGTGGTCGACCTTCTTCACGTCGTCTTGGTTCACGTCATGGGACCACCGGTGTGCGTGGTCGGTGTTCAGCTCGAACCCGAGGCTGCTCAGCCATGCCTGGTAATCGGACCGGCTCAGCACACCCGGGGCCTCCACGCCCGCGGCATGGGCCATCAGGTCACTCAGGTAGGCCGTTTCCTCCGGGTTGGAGAAGGGGGATGCCGAGGCGCGCAGAAACCACGGCCGCCGGTTGGATCCGTGCATGGGGAGGAGCAGCCGCTTGACGGTCCGGGACCGCAGTGAGGTGGGTGAGGCCAGCATGTGCGACTCGTCCACGATCACCACGTCGAACGGAATCCGCAGGATCCCGCCCTGGGCCGCGAACTCGGCGGCCTTGTCCACCGGCAGAGAGTTGAGGTCCCTTACAGGGTGGATGAACAGTCTCCACAGCTGCTCGGGATTGATCACCGCCCAGCGCTTGCCGCCACTGCCGAAGTGGCCGATTGCCTTGCGCCAAGCCGGGACGACGTCCAGTTTGGTGACGACGAGCACTGTGTGTACATCGGGCAGGTCGTGTGTTGCGCATATGGACATTGCGGTCTTGCCTGAGCCCGTCGGATACGCCAGGAGGAAGCCGGGCGCCCCGGACGCGCGCGCCTCCTGCATCAGTCTCACCGGCTCGTCCTGATATGCCCGAAGAGGCGGGCGCTCCCGCGTTACGGGAGGAGGCGGCAGCCGCTTGTTCAGAACGTCCTGAATCATCCATTCCCACGAGAAAATGGGTGCCGCGTGGGGAGCCAAGGCTTTGGGGAGACGCCGTCCCGTGAAGACGGGGACTCTCCAGCGGGCATTCGTTCGTACCCCAGGGAGGCTCGGTGCCCCCGGGCGCAGAACGAACGAGTGCGTGTCGGGCTTATCAGACAGGTTTTTCATGACGTTCTGCATTCCTGGCTACGGGAAACTGGGCTGTGGTTCTGAGTGCATTGCGCACGCAGGCGACCCTTGATCGGTCCGTCTCCTTCTGCCCTTCAGCTCGGCGGCGCAGTGCAGGGCTTGTGCAGTTGAGGCGATCTCAGGGGCGACCTGGCTCTGCCGAGCCGTGTCGCGAGATCAACCGGCGGCGGAGGCCGTAGTGGTGACCGACTGACTCTGTCCGCGTGAACACTTCGTTTGCGGCCTTGTGGTCGTCGTTGGCGCGCGTGCGCATCTACGGATACGCCGGGGGGACCGCATCGGTGGTAACCACTCGGAAGGCGTGGCCGAGGCGGACCAGGTGCGCCGGACTGTTCGCCCCCGCCTTGTCCATCAAGTCCCGACTGGCCCTGGTGACAGCGCTTGGCTCCACCCCCGCTGCGGCGCCGAGGAGAGCGGGGGCGGAGTGCAGTGCGAGCGCCAGCCACAGACGGCGATCCGCCTCACTGAACGTGACGGACGGTACGGCCGGCTCCGGCAGGGCGAGCTGTTTCATCACATAGGCCATCTGCACCCGAACAGCTGCCCCTTTGACCTGAAGCTTGTGGCCCGCTCTTGTCAAGTACACGTTGAACGTGCCTTTTGTGACGCCGAGTTCGGCGGCGCCGGCAGTGATGTCACGCCCGAGGGACAACTGCTCAAGGGCCCGCTTCTCGCTATCAGTCAACGGGACGATGACAAGATTCGTGTGGCCAGAGCTGAGAACCATGCGGAGACCTCCAGGACGAGCATCGAGGGAGCGGGCAGGATCGTGCTGCACTGCAGTCACCGGGTCTGAAGGGCCCTGTTGTAATGGGTCGCATTCGGAGTCCTGCCGCTGTGCTGCGGTCTCGCCCGGAGCAGCGGTGGTGGCACCGGTGGCAGACGGCTGAGCCGGGCCGCTGCTGTCCGGGCCGGCGGGCGCTGACCATACGTAGGCAACAGCCAGGCAGCCGAGGGCGAGCAATGTGAACGTCAGGGCCCAACCCGGCGCGTTGCCGCGGACCAGGCTCGTGATCGCCGCAGCGGAGATCAGCGCAGCCTCAACGAGGAAGTAGACCCCGACGAGGCGCTTCTGCCCGGCTGCGTCGAGGAACAGGCACCCGGCCCACACGCTCCGTGCAGTGCTCCGGTCAGCGTTCCGCAGGACCAGCCCCAGGGCGACAACGAGGTGCAGGAACAAGGCACCTCGCGCCAGCAGGGATACGACTTCAGGTAACTCGGACATGTGAATCGATTCCATTTGACTTGTTGGGGGATGCGGAGCCCTATGGCGGTGGGCGGTCCGGCCGGCACGGGGCGGTGATGCGGGCTCGGAACCGGGGCGGGCCCGGCACCAGGGCGCACCCGTCATCGGCCCACGACGGCCTCTCACCGGCGAGGAGGCTGCGTGTGCGGTGGACGGTGTAGTCGGCAGGGCGGTGGTCGGTCACCCGCCACCGGTCGCCGAGGGGTCCCGCATCGGTCAACTGCATCGGCGCGGGGCGCTGTTCGCAGGCCGAGCACCTGGTGAAGTCGTGCAGTTCGCGCAGTGTGAGCCGGGTGCCGGGGACGAATAGGCCCGAGCCAGGCGTAGGAACTCAACTCGTCGCGAGGAGACCGTGGCCCGCTGATGCCGGCAGATGCATCATTCGTGACGGCAGATACCTCAACTGCAGGTTGAGTCTCAAGTTGTTGCTTGAGGCTCAACGGGGTCGCTGGGAAGGCGGTATTTGACGACGTAGACAAGATTTGAAGCCCTTTCAGAGGCCAGGGATGGGGTATGTGGAGGACTGCACGGGGCTGTGCGGCATGGGCACGCTGTCTTCGACGAGCGCGGCAAGACCCGGACCGGACATCCGCTCGGCCGGACGCTGCAACAGATGCAGTGCTCTGTCCTGCTCATGACGGCTCCGGACGTATTCCCAGCCGAGGTCCGTGCACCAGCGGTCGGCCAGCCGCAAGGCCGGTACACAGACGCGGACCCACTCGTGCTCTGAGCGGGCCGCGTAGTCGACGGCCCAGGAAGTGAGGAGCCAGCTGAGGCTGTGCTCCGGCGGCGGTGTCGTGATCACACGGACCAGGCCGATCGTCCGCTGCGCCGACTCGCGTCGGGTCCAGCCCGCATACGGCGGCTGATCGACCAGGGTGGCGGTGGCGATGACCTCGCCGTCCCAGGTGACGACCAGCGGATGGGCTGTCTCCTTCTCTGCCTGTGTCAGCTGCCGGTACCGGGCGGTGCCGATACACTTCCGGGTTGCCCGTCGGGCCCTTGCGACCCGCAGGTGTTGTATGGCGGGAAGGTCGGCGGACTCGGCTGGTCGTATGGCATACACAGGATGTCCTTGCAGGGGCGCGGCGGTCGGACCGATGAAGTCGGCCTTGGTCGAGGGCCTGGATACGGGTCATCGGCGCGTCGGGGGTGCGAGTTCGAGGCCGGAGAACCACACGGTGGCGCAGCCGACAAGGCGGAGAATGAGTTGGCCCTTCAACGTGACGCCTCTGCCGCTGCGGGACTGCTGGCCGCCGACGGGCCCTGTGGCGAAGACGGCAAGCTCATCGACCCGGCGAGTCGGAGCTGTTTCGGCAGAGTCACCTTCAAGTGGTGACCGCTGTTGTGCTCGGCTTGGGCCTTCTTGAGCGCGAGGGCGCTGTCGATCAGCGCGAGCATGGAAAAGGCTTGCGGGAAGTTCCCCACCTGGCGCTGCAGCCTGGGATCCCATTCCTCCGCGAGCAGGCCCAGATCGTTGCGCAGGGACAGCAGCCGCTCGAAGAGCTGGCGTGCCTCGTCGACCCGGCCGATCATCGCCAGGTCGTCCGCCAGCCA
>NZ_JBVJWD010000049.1:0-52491 GCF_055602785.1 Streptomyces sp. NPDC037301 | reverse complement strand
ACGCCGCCCACCGCTACGGGTCGATCGACAACGTCAACTCCGCCTACTGAGCCACAGACTCAGCACCCGCACCGCAAGCCAGGACCGGCACAGGCGGCAGCACCGCTGCCCATGCCGGTCCTTCGGCGTGTCAACCGGTAACGGCCATTGCAGGTGGCCCTGCGGTGGGGCGCGGCGTCTGCGGGCGGCAGGCCTCGACTTCGATGACGGTCCGTAGTAGCCGGTCATCGGGGTCCTGTGGTCGCCTGTGGCGGACGACGACTTCCGGTGTTCGGGCGGACGCCGTCGCGCCCCACGATCCGGCCGGACTCGCCTGCGTCGACCGCATTCCACTTCTGCTGCGGGACGATGCACAGCTTCCGGTGGCCGGCTGATGCAGCGGGGCCCGGAGAGGAAGCGTGAGCGGCAAGGCGGGCTGAGGCCGTCGCGAGCGCCCGGCCATTCCTGCGGCTTCCTCCCGGGACCTGTGAGCAGGTGTTCCATACGGTCGAAGCGCTCGCGCAGGATCTGCGTGGTCCCCTCGCAGACATGGTGCGCCGTGTGCTGGGGTCGTGGGCGCAGCGACCGGCCTCCAGGTGGAGCACGGCAGGCGGGCTCAGCGCACCGATGCGGCCGGCGGCCGCTCGCGCAGGGCGCCGTAGCCGAGGAAGTACGCCGGCAGGCGGTTCAGCCACCGTGAGGTCGTGATGAGCCGGCTCAGCCGCTGGGCGCGCTTCGGGTCGCCGAACGCCGGGCGGCCCGAAAGGACCGGTTCGATGACGTTCGTGTGGGCGAAGCGCTGAAGGGCCTGTGTCGCGGCGGTAGTGGGCCAGCGGCGGCGCTGGACGCGGCGTACGGTCCGCAGGCCGACCGCGCCCCCGAGCAGCGGTTCGACGAGATACCGGGCGGCGGCCACCGCGTCCTCGACGGCGAGGTTGATGCCGATGCCGAAGACCGGTGACATCGCGTGTGCCGCGTCGCCGATGCACAGCAGTCCCGGGCGGTGCCAGCGCCGTAGGCGGTCGAGCCGTACATCGAGCAGCTTCACGTCGTCCCACGACCCGACCGTGTGCATCCGGTCCGCGAGCCAGGGGACGGCGGCCGTGAATTCGCCCATGAACCGGTCGAGGCCGGCGGCGCGGCGCTGGGTGTTGGTTCCCTTGGGGATCAGCGCGGCGCACTGCCAGTAGTCCCCGCGGTCGATCATGGCGGTGAGGAACCGGTCGCCGGCGCCTCCCACGAGCCCGTGCGGGTCGCCCTCCCGCCGCGGCAGCCGGAACCACCAGGCGTCCATCGGGCAGGCGAACGTCCGCAGTCCCAGTTCGGGCAACGACCTGGCCAGCGAACCCCGGCCGTCGCAGGCCACGGTGAGGGTGGCCCGCAGCTCACCGGTACGGCCGTCCGACGTGCGGTACCGCACCCCCGTGACCCTCCCCCGAGCCCTCGGCTCCGCTCGACCGGGGGGGACCCCCATGTGCTCCATCAGGAAGGAGGTCGCCTCGGTGTTCATTCGCACGGAGAAGGACGGCTCCCGCCCGGCCTCGTCCACGAGGAGGTTGAGCAGATCCCACTGGGGCACCATCGCGATGTAGTTGTACTTGCTCCGTAGCGCACCGATGTCTCCGACGGTGACCAGCGAACGGTCCGGGCCGAGCGGCAGCTGTACCGACGTCACCCGCCGCTGCGGCAATCGGCCGAACCGCCCGGCCAGCCCGAGGTCCTCCAGCAGCGCCAGGGTGGACGGATGCACAGTGTCACCGCGGAAGTCGCGCAGGAAGTCGCCGTGCTTCTCCAGGACCGTGACCGCCACCCCGGCCCGCGCCAGCAACAGCCCGAGCACCATTCCGGCGGGGCCACCGCCCACCACGCAGCATGTGGTCCGCTCCATGGCAACCGCTCCCTTCGGTGAATCCCCGGATCAGCGACATGCTGACATATACCATCAGTTCTGAATTAGTTCGCACTAAAGGGGCGAAATGTATCCATGGGGGCATCATGAGCCGGTCTTACGCCGCCCCGGCCTTCGTCGCGGCCCCCTTCCCGCTCTTCCGGCAGCTGCGCGAGGAAGGTCCGGTGCGCCGTGCCGTGATCGCCGGCGGTCTGAAGGCATGGCTGGTCACGCGGTACGACGACGGTCTCGCGGCCCTGGCAGACCCCCGGTTGAGCAGTGACGTCCGCGATTCCTCGGATCCCCGGCTGCCGCTTCAGCTGCCCGTGACGGAACGCGAGTCGGTGATCAGCGACATGCTCCGACCGGCCCGACGGCACTCGTCTGCGCCGTCTGGTCTCGTATGCGTTCACGGCGCGCAGGGTGGCCTCCCGAGCCCTCGGCCCCGCTGAACAGCCAGGCCGGAAGGCGTCCTTGCCGAACCGCAGCTCGTACAATCGCAGGCCGGCTCCGGGCAAGGGACCAGCGCTTCGGATTTCCCGGTGAGTGCCGGCTGTTCCTGCCCGTCAACGGGCGGTCGCCGCCGCCAGGCGATTCGAGAACTGCGTCGCTCAGCGCCCCACGGCAGTGGCCTGGCACTACTGGATGAAACGCGGCAGCCACTTGGCCCGGTAGTCGGGGTGGCCGGCATGCTCTGCGGCCATCTGCCGGACGGCGAAACCGAGCCCGACGGCGCGGCCGGACGGGAAGTCGTGGTCGGGGCGGTCGGTGTCCTTGTCGGCGACCTCCGCATACTCATTGAGAAGAACTCTGCTCGTCTCGATGCGGCGACGTGTATGCGCAGGGTCCTGGAAAGCGATGTGCTGGTCGAAGCCGAGATGCCGCACGCTGAACGCGATGGCGCCGGACCGGTCGTGCACTTCGCCGGGCACGTCGGCCGGGCACCGCCAGCTGTCGCCGCCTGCCGCTTGCGCGATCTGTTCTTCCTCGGCAAGACGCGCCCGAACGAAGTCGATCATGTCGGAGTTGTCCGTCATCGGCCTTTCGAATCCTTCACCGTCATGGCTCCCTAACGGAAACCGCACCTGCCGTCTGTGCCGGTTCTGTCGGTTCACCGAGGATGTCGGACGACGATACCGAGTCGAAAGTCCGGCACCCCGGGGGACACCACCTGTAGCGCGCCCATCTCGATACCGAGATGATCGGGATCGCTGTCGCCCCATGGGTGCACCGACTGGCCGGCCACCGTAGGGTGGGCCGTCCGACGGCTCGCCCACGGGCTCGGGTGACGGAGCAAGGAGCCCCACGATGCCCACGTCCCAGCGGTACCTGACGATCAGTCAGGTGGATGCACGCCGTCTGGCCCTCTCGCGGCAGCACCTGGCCGGCCCCCGACTGTCCGCGGACGCGACGAGTCTGCGCAGCGTTCTCCGGGCACTGCGCTATGTGCAACTGGACCCCGTCAACGTCGTGGCGCCGAGCCATGAGCTGGTCCTGTGGAGCCGCCTCGGACCACGGGCCGGCTCTCTCTTCTCCGGCCTGTGGTGGCAGGACCGATGGCTGTTCGAGTACTGGGCGCACGCCGCGGCCGTGGTACTCACCGAGGACTACCCGATACACCGGGTTTCGATGGACGCGTATCCTCCGCCGAACCTGTCGTACACCGCGACGTGGATGGCCGCCAACGACCGGCTTCGCAAGCACGTGCTGCATCGACTCGGCGAAGGCGCTCCCCTGCCCACCGATGCGTTCGAGGACTGCGCGGTGGTCGACTGGGCCTCGACCGGATGGACAGCCGGCCGCAATGTCGAGCGGATGCTGACATTCCTCTGGCTCCAGGGCGAGATCATGGTGGCCGGCCGCGCTGCGGGGCAGCGGCTCTGGGGGCTTCCCGACGCCTGCCTGCCGGCCGACGCCGACCGGCCGGCGGTGTCACCGGCCGAGATGGTGTCCATGGCCACGGAGCACACCCTGCGCGCCCTCGGGGTCGCCCGTCCGCTGGACATCAAACAGTATTTCCTTCGCGGGAAGTACACCGGTCTGGCAGGCGTGCTCCGCACCTTGACGGAACAGGGCCGCGTTGTGCCGGTGCGGGTCGGCGGTGGAGGTCCCCCGTCCGAGACGTGGTACGTGCATGCCGATGCACTGGGCGAACTGGAGACGATCCGCGCGGGCCACTGGCAGGGGCGCACTGCGTTGCTGTCGCCGTTCGACAACCTGATCAACGACCGGCGTCTCACCGAACGGCTGTGGGGCTTCGCCTTCCGCAACGAGATGTACATACCGAAGGCCAAACGGCAGTACGGCTACTACCTGTTGCCGATCCTGCACGGCGACCGCCTGGTCGGCCGGGCCGCTCCTCGTTTCGACCGGAGTCGAGGAGTCCTGCTGATCGAGGGCCTGTACCTGGAGCCCGACATCAAGCCGACGGCGGTGCTGCGCCGGGCGGTCACCGGGCAACTCGACGACCTGGCCACCCTCATCGGCGCCACCGGCATCGAGTACGGCGACACGGTGCCCGGGCGCTGGCGCCCCATGCTGCATCGTTCCTGAGCCGAGAACGGCTCCGAGACGTCGCCACGGTCGGTCACTCGGCGGCTGCGCTGAAGCCTTCTGCAGGGTTTCCCCGTCGACCCGACCGGGCGACTGGCCGAGCAGTCACTGACCGCTTACGATCGCTGACTGCAACCGCACCCCTTCGTCCCTCATGTTCCGAGCGCAGAGGGGCAACCGGACGAGAGACGAGAACCGCCCATGACCGCCGCGCGCGGAACAACCGTGGACATCCCCACACAGGACGGCACCGCCGACGCCTATCTGACCCATCCCGACGACGGAAGTCCCCACCCCGGGATCCTGCTCTACATGGACGCCTTCGGACTCCGTCCTCACCTGAAGAAGATGGCCGATCGTCTCGCCGAAGCCGGCTACACCGTCCTGGCCCCCAACGTCTTCTACCGCCATGGGCGAGCGCCGGTGGCCGAGCTGCCCGACTTCATCGACCCGGCCCGACGCCCGGAGATCTTCGAGCGTCTCGGCCCGATCATGCAGTCACTGACACCCGATCTGGCGATGCGCGACGCGGGCGCCTACCTGGCCTGGCTGACAGACTGCCCCCTGGCCACTGACGGGCCGGTCGGTATCACGGGTTACTGCATGGGCGCCGGCCTCGCCCTGCGTACCGCCGGTACCTACCCGGAGCGGGTCGCCGCCGTGGCCGGCTTCCACGGCGGGCGCCTGGCCACCGACGCTGCCGACAGCCCGCACCTTGTCGCCGACCGGATCACCGCGGAGCTGTACTTCGGACACGCCGACCAGGACGCCTCGCTGCCCCCCGAGCAGATCAACCGCCTCGACGAGGCCCTCACCGCGGCGGGCGTGCGCCACCGCAGCGAGGTCTACACCGGGGCACACCACGGTTTCACCCAGGCGGACACCGCCGCCTACGACAGCACGGCGGACGAACGCCACTGGAAAGCACTGACGGCGCTCCTGGACCGCACCCTCTGAGCGGCGCGCGTTCAGATCGCGGTCACCGCACCACGGACATACGGTCGGCAAGGGCACAGGCGCCCCACGCAGCC
Source organism: Streptomyces sp. NPDC037301 (assembly GCF_055602785.1). NCBI lineage: Bacteria > Bacillati > Actinomycetota > Actinomycetes > Kitasatosporales > Streptomycetaceae > Streptomyces > Streptomyces sp. NPDC037301. The sequence goes on along the minus strand of NZ_JBVJWD010000049.1, from coordinate 47,040 downwards.
TCTGCGCGCGGCCCGCGAGCCGGCAGCCGTCGACGACCGGATCAGAACGCAGGACACGAGAGGAAGCCGCGATGTCGGTCGAGAACACCCCCACTGTCTCCCTCGGGCCCGACAGCGGCCTGGACCAGGTCTTCGAGCTGGCTCAGCAGCTGCGCGTGGACTCCGTTCGCGCCAGCACCGCCGTCGGCTCCGGCCACCCCACCTCCAGCCTGTCCGCCGCGGATCTGATGGCCGTCCTCATGACACGCCAACTGCGCTACGACTGGCAGAACCCGAAGAACCCGGCCAACGACCACCTGATCTTCTCCAAGGGGCACGCCTCCCCCCTGCTGTACGCGATGTTCCTCGCCGCCGGTGCGATCGACGAAGAGGAACTGATGACCACCTACCGCCGCAACGGCGCCCGACTGCAGGGCCACCCCACTCCGGTCCTGCCCTGGGTGGATGCGGCCACCGGCTCCCTGGGCCAGGGCATCGCCTACGGCGTCGGTATCGCGCTCGCCGGACGGGACCTGGAACACCAGCCGTACCGTGTGTGGGTGCTGTGCGGCGACAGCGAAATGGCCGAAGGGTCGGTGTGGGAAGCCCTGGACAAGGCGGGCCGCCACCGCTTGGCCAACTTCGTCGCGATCATCGACGTCAACCGCCTCGGCCAGCGCGGCCCCACGGAGCTGGGCTGGGACACCGGCGCCTACGCCCGCCGCGCCGAAGCCTTCGGATGCCGCGCCCTGGTCGTCGACGGCCATGACCTCGTGGCCGTCGAACAGGCCCTGGCCGCCGCGGACGACGGGCAGGCCCCCACCGTCATCGTCGCCAAGACCGTCAAGGGTCAGGGCGTCTTCGAGGTCGCGGACGCCGAGGGCTGGCACGGCAAGGCGCTGCCCGACGAGCTTGCCGCACGCGCCATCACCGAACTGGGCGGCGTACGCCACCTCACCGTCCGCGGCCCCCAGCCGCCCGCCACCACCCCCGGTCCCTCGGCCGCTCCCGTGGAGGTGACGCTGCCGCACTTCGAGGTCGGCGAAACCGTCGCCACCCGCGTCGCCTTCGGCAAGGCGCTCGCCGCGATCGGCGCCCGGCCCGACATCGTGGCCCTGGACGCCGAGGTGGGCAACTCCACCCACGCGGAGGATTTCGGCAAGGCACACCCCGAGCGGTACTTCCAGATGTACATCGCCGAGCAGCAGATGATCGCCGGCGCGGTCGGTATGGCCGTACGCGGCTACCGCCCCTATGCCACCACCTTCGCCGCCTTCCTCACCCGTGCCCATGACTTCATCCGCATGGCGGCCGTCTCCCGGATCTCCATGAGCCTGTGCGGGACCCACTGCGGTGTCGAGATCGGCGCGGACGGCCCCTCCCAGATGGGCCTGGAAGACATCGCCATGATGCGCGCCGTCCATGGCTCCACCGTTCTCTACCCCAGCGACGCCACATCCGCTGCCGCTCTGACCGCTGCAATGGCCTACCTGGACGGCATCTCCTACCTTCGCACCACCCGGGGCGCCTACCCCGTCCTCTACGCCCCCGACGAAACCTTCCCCGTAGGCGGGTCCAAGACCCTGCGCGCGAGCGACAGGGACAAGGTCACCCTCATCGGCGCCGGCGTCACCCTCCACGAATGCCTCGCCGCCGCCGACCAGCTCGCCGCCGAGAACATCCCCGTCCGGGTTGTCGACCTGTACTCCGTCAAGCCCCTGGACCTCGACATGCTCGCCCGTGCAGCCCAGGAAACAGGCGCACTGGTCGTCGTCGAGGACCACCACCCCGAAGGCGGTATGGGCGAGGCCGTACTGTCCGCACTCGCCGCACAGCGACTGGCCCCCGCAGTCGTCCACCTCGCCGTGCGCAACCTGCCGGGCTCCGGAACCCCCTCCGAACTTCTCGACATCGCAGGCATCTCACGCACCCACATCATCCGAACAGCCCAAGACCTCGCCGCCCGCTGAGAGCTGCCGCCGTGGGCGGCGATGAGAGTGGGGGGCGCTGGGCCCTGCTCCTGCGCCAGTGGGTCGTCGCCGCAGGCATGGGGCCTGCCGCCGCCTCGCCACCAATCACCGGCCTACGGGACGAGGACGTCGACCGAGCCGTCGTACAGCGCCGCGCCACGGCCGCCGCGGTCAGGCAGCCGGTCTGCCCGCACTTCGGCGGGCAGACCCCGCGCGCCCTACCGCGACGCCGGCACCTTCAGCCTGTCCCAACTGGCTTTGCCCGGCACGCCGTCCGCGTCCTTGCCCCGGTACCCCAGTTTGTGCTGCCACGCCGCGTAGGACTTGCGGTCCGCGTCGGTCCACTCGGGGCCGGGACCCTCCTCGTAGCGGCCGCAGCCCTCCGCGACCAGGCGCTTGCCCATGGCGGTTATCCGCTTGTCGTGGCGTCCGGCCCGGAAGAAGGCCGAGCCGGGGAACGGCTCGTACTCGGGCCGGGGCTTGGTCGGCGGTTTGGGGCTTCCGCCACCGCCCGGCTTGTGGCTCCGCAGACGGTCGGCGATGCGCGAACGCATGCCGTCCATCGTGAAGCCGCGCGGGTCCTGCTTGCCCGGCTGCCACTCCTTGTGGCCGATGACGGAACGCTCGCTCCAGCCGTGGGCCCGGCAGATCGCGGCCGAGACCTTCTCGATGGCCTCCTTCTGGGCCTCGGGCCAGGGGTCCTTGCCGTTGCCGAGATTGATGCACTCGAAGCCGTAGAAGTGGCGGTTGCCGTCGGTGTCGGCCTCGTTGTCCGGCGGCAGCTTCGTCTCGTTGACGACGGCACGCAGGACGTCGCCGTCGCCGAGGCCCGCATGGTTGGCGCGGCCGTTGCCGACCATGTGGACGTGGCCCTTCTTGTCGATCACGCCGTGGCACAGCGGGCCGGGGAGGCCCGAGTAGCCGTTGTAGCAGATGTCCACGGACGAGTCGGTGCCCGAGGTGACGGTGTGGTGGATCATCACGCCGTTCATCGGGCCCCACGGGCCCTTCGAATTGCGGTTGTGCGTACGCCAGTCGCGTACCTCGTGGACTGTCAGACCCTCCGCGCGCAGGATCTCCACCAGCTTGGACGCGCTCAGTGGCTTGGCCATCACTTGTCTCCTTTCAGTGCGGTTTCCGCCTCGGACGTGGTCTGTGACCGGGGTTCCGCCGGGGCGCCCTGCGTCGTCTCCGCCGCGCACTCCTCTTCGGCCGCGAGTGCTTCCGGGGCGAGCGTCGCCTCGTCCGCGGCCGGAATGCCGTACCCGAGCGGGGCGAAAACGAGCCGCAGGTCGACGGGGGCGTCTTCGCCCTTCACCAGGGCCGGCGGCGCGAAGTGCCGTGCGATGCCTGTGGGGGCCTGGAGCAGCGGCTTGCGCGCGTCGTTCGCGGGCCACTCGACGCTGCCGGTCGCGGTGCGGGCCGGGACGATCCAGTGATCGCCGGTGCGGTAGGTGCCGCCCTTGGCGAAGTACACCTCGACGCCGTCCTCGAGAGGCAGCCATTCGTCCTCCTCGACACGGGCGGCTCCGCCCGGCAGGCCGGCCGAGCGGCCCTGGCGCCTGGTGCCCGCACGGTGGTCCCAACGGCGCAGGAACGGGTGCAGTGAGGCAGCACGCCCGGCTCCGGCTCGGCGGACAGCCGCACCCGCCGTCCCGGCAGGTCCAGCTCCTCGACCCGCAGCAGGGGGAGGGCCTCCAGACGCGAGGCGTACGCGGCGTCGGTGAACTCCACTTGGCCGTCCACGTCCAGGTCCAGCCTGTCGTCCTGGCCGAAGCTCGCCAACTGCACCCATGTTCCGTCCAGTTCGTCCACCGGGAAGACGACCGAGCCGTGCTCGCGCGACCAATTCAAACTACTCTGGAACACGCGGAGTTGACAAAGGAAGGCCTGTTCAGGACACCTCGGGGGGAGGTCCTGTGAAGCGATTGTTCGAGGCGTGCGGGGCCGCCGGGCACTTGGGCGACGGCAAAGCGCCAGCAGTTCCCTACCCCTGTTGGTCCTCCTTCATCATGTCGGCGCACTTCTCGCCGATCACCATGATGGTGATGCACGGGTTGACGGTGATGAGATCCGGCATCGCGGACCTGGCCTTCGCGGACCGCGGCGACGCGGAAACCCGCCTGACTCCGCCGCCTCAGTCGCCTATCGTCGACGTGATTCCTGGCGGAGGCCTCGGACCGTCCAGGGCGAGGACCATGACGTGGAGGATGATTGTGCGCTACCGCGAGCTGGGACGCAGGGGGGTGTCCGTGTCCGAGATCGGTTACGGCGCCTGGGGCATCGGTGAGTCCGCCTGGGTGGGTGCCACGGAGGACGAATCCGTACGCGCCCTGCACCGGGCCATCGACCTCGGCGTGAACTTCATCGACACCGCCCGCGGCTACGGTGAGAGCGAGCGAATCGTCGGCCGGGTCGTCCGTGAGCGGGCCGGCGACGAGGTGCTCGTCGCCACCAAGGTGCCGCCGAGGAACGGAATGTGGCCGGCGCCCGACGGTCTGGACCCGGCCGAGACGTTTCCGGGCGAGTACATCCGCGCAAGCCTGGAGACCAGTCTGCGCATCAGCGGCGTGGACCGCTTCGACGTATTGCAGTTCCACGTCTGGAGCGACGACTGGGTCGGCCGAGGCGACTGGCTGGAGACGATCGCCGAACTGAAGCAGGAGGGGAAGATCCGCCTGTTCGGCGTCTCCATCAACGACCACCAGCCCGACAACGCACTCGCACTCGTACGCAGCGGTGCCGTGGACAGCGTGCAGGTCATCTACAACCTCTTCGACCAGGCGCCCGCCGACGCGCTGCTGCCCGCCTGTGAGGAGCACGGCGTCGGCGTCATCGTGCGGGTTGCGCTGGACGAGGGCGGCCTCACCGGCCGGATCACCGCCGGTACGACGTTCCCCGATGGCGACTGGCGCAACCGCTACTTCCGTGACGACCGCCCGGCACAGGTCGAACAGCGGGTGGCCGCGATCGTCGCCGACCTCGGCATCGCACCCGATGAGGTCGCTGAGAACGCGTTGCGGTTCGTACTGAGTTCGCCGGCGGTCTCCACCGTCATCCCCGGCATGCGCACTGTACGCAACGTCGAGCGCAACACGGCCCTGAGCGACGGGCGTGCGCTCACCGCCGACCAGCTCGCCGTGCTGGCCAAGCACCGGTGGCAGCGCAACTTCTACTCCTGATCCACGGGCGCCGTTTCCGGGGCGGGCGGTACGCGGTTCACCTCCGCGCACCGCCCGGCGCAGTGCTGCCCGCATTGAGCGGCATCAGCCCGGTGACGCCGCCGTCGGGGCGGAGTGGCTCGTACGGTGCGTTCTGCCGGTCATGCGCCCGTGCTCCCGTGCTCGGGGGCGGCCGTCACGCGGTTGCGGAGCGTGCCGATGTTTTCGACCTCGACCTCGACGACATCGCCGGGGCGCAGGTGGCGACCGGAGAAAACGCCGGCGCCGCGCGGTGTTCCGGTGAGGATCACGTCTCCGGGTTCGAGGGTCTGGTAGCGGGAGAGGTAGGTGATCAGCCCGGCGACGCCGTGGATGAGGCCGCTGGTGCGGTCGTCCTGGCGTACGTCACCATTGACCAGGGTGCGCAGCCTCAGGTCGAGCGGGTCGGCGAACTCATCCGGGGTGACCAGGCAGGGGCCGAGCGGCTTGAAGGTGTCGAAGCTCTTGGCCACGCCGATGGACGCGGTCGGATCGCCCGACATGGCGCGCTGCTGGACATCGCGCGCGGAGACGTCGTTGGCGATGGTCAGGCCGGCGAGGTGGCTCTCCGCGTCGGCGGCGCGGACGGCGCTCGCGGGCCTGCCGATCACGGCGGCCACCTCGCCCTCATAGTCGACCTGGCCTGCCGCGACGGCCGGCAGGCGGATGTCACCTCCCGGTGCGGTGACCGCGGATCCGGCGACCACCTGGAAATTCGGCTCCGTCGGCAGGGTGATGCCGGGCCGCCCCATCGCGGCGAACATCTCCAGGGCCTCCTCCGCGTGGCTGCGGTAGTTGAGGCCGACGATCAGGATCTTCCCGGGCCGGGGAACGGGGGCGTGCACCCGGACCTCACCGAGCGCGACCCGCCGGACGACCGCCGCCGCGCGTGCGGCGGCGATACCCGGTCCGCGCAGGAGGGCGCCCAGGTCGGCGAAGGGGAGATCGAGTACGGAGAGCTCGCCGGGGCTCTCCTCCCTGGCGATGCCCAGGGCTGTGCTGTACAGGCGCATCACGGACTCCCACGTGTTGGGGGCACATTCTCTTGTTGCCGAGTCAAGAGCTTTCTTGTTTTGGAGTCAAGAGTTTGCGGGCTGCCGGGTTGCTGTTTCCCGGTGCCGCGGATGGGGGTGAGGGTGCGCCGCCTAGGCTGGGTTGCTATGCCACGGAACCGTCAGCAGATCCCGAAAGCCGAGCGCGAGGCCGTCCTGGTCGACAGTGCCTGGGAGCTCTTCGCCGTCAAGGGGTACAAGGGGACCAGTCTGACCGAGGTCGGTAAGGCGGCCGGTGTCGCGGCCAATGCCGTGCGCTGGTACTTCCCGACCAAGGACGACCTGTTCGCCGCCACCCTGGACCGCCTCTTCCTGCGTGAGCGGGAGCGCGTCGAGGCGGACCCCGTGATCGGAGGTGATCCGCGGCGGCAGCTGGTGGCGTTCCTTGCCGACCTGGAGGCGTATCGCGGACTGCACCGGGAGGCGTATGACCGCATGGATGAGTCGCCGGCCCTCGCCGACGTCTACTCCCGCATGCGGGAGTGGCTGGAGGGCCGTCTTCTGGCGGCCGTCGCGAGCCGGCTGTCCGAGGGGGTCGACGTTGAGCCCGTGGCGGACATGGCCCATGTGCTGTTCGAGGGGTTGCTGGTCAGCGCCCGGGAGCCGGACCGGCCGGCCGAGGAGTTCATCGACCTCCTCATGGAGGCGCTGGTGGCCGTCGCGGCGGCACGCTGAGCGCGATCTCTTGACTGCCATACAAGAGCCTGTCTAGGGTTCTCTTGTATGGCAGCCAAGAGGGCTGCCGTGCCCTCGATGAGGAGGTCGCTGTCCCATGGCTTCTCCAGGCAAACTCGCCCACATCGTCCTGCGCACCGGCCGTCTGCCGGTCATGACCGAGTGGTACATACGCGTTCTCGAAGGCCGCGTCACCTTCGCCAATGACGCCCTCGCATTCCTGACCTACGACGACGAACACCACCGTGTCGCGCTGGTCGCCACCGGAGCGTCCGAGCGTCCGACGGACGCGCACACCGGTCTGCACCACGCGGCATTCACCTACGCCACGATCGGCGATCTGCTCGGCACGTACCAGCGGCTGAAGGGGGACGGCATCCTCCCCTTCTGGTGCATCAACCACGGTCCGACCACCTCGATGTACTTCGAGGATCCCGACGGCAATCACATCGAGCTCCAGATCGACAACTTCGCCACCGAGGAAGCCCTCGACGAGTGGTTCCGGTCCGGAGCCTTCGAAGCCAATCCGATCGGCGTCGAGTTCGACCCCGACGACCTGGCGCGCCGCTTCGATTCGGGTGAGTCCTTCGCCGAACCGGTCAGGCGCTCATGACCGCCATCGACACCCCGGTCGTCATCATCGGAGCCGGCCCCGTGGGGCTGGCCACTGCGCTTGTCCTGGGCCGGCATGGCGTCCGCAGCATGGTCTTCGAACAGTACGACGGGGTCAATCCGCACCCCCGGGCCCATGTCGTCAACACCCGGTCCATGGAACTGTTCCGCACCTGGGGCATCGCGGATGCCGTCCGCGCGGACGCGGTCGACCCGGCATGGGCCGGCACGATCCTGTGGAAACAGACCCTCGCCGGGGAACCCCTGGGCCGGATCGACCTCGTCGAAGGGCCGGAGGACCAACTCCTGCGCCGGGTCCACGCCTCCGCCGAGCAGCTCACCTCCTGCGCCCAGGACCGTGTGCAGCAGCACCTCCTCGACGCCGTCCTCGCCCAGGGCATGGCCACCGTCCACTACAGCACCACCGTCGTGGAGGTGACGGACCATGGCGATTCGGTCGACGTCACCGTGGAAGGTGTGGGCAAGCGGCAGATCCTGCGCACCTGTTACGTCGTGGCGGCGGACGGGGCGACCGGGGGCATGCGCGATGAGCTCGGCATCGCGATGGACGGCTCTCCGGTCCTCGGCCACCAGCTGAACATCTACTTCCACGCCGACCTGTCCCCGTGGATGGGGCAGGATCCCGCCCTGCTGATCTGGCTGATCAACAGCGCCTCCCCGGGACTCCTCATCGGGATGGACGGCGTTCGCCGGTGGACCTTCCAGCGGAGCTTCGACCCAGCTGCCGAATCGCCGCGGGACTACCCGCCCGAACGGTGCGCCCAGATCATCCGGGACGCTGTCGGAGCCACCGAACTCGACGTGGACATCCGCTCCGTGGGGCCATGGACCATGACGGCCCGGACCGCCGAGACCTACCGCAGCGGCCGTGTCCTCCTCGTCGGCGACGCGGCGCACCAGTTCCCGCCGACAGGCGGCCTGGGCATGAACAGCGGCCTCGCCGACGCGGACAACCTCGGCTGGAAACTCGCCGCCGTGCTGGAGGACTGTGCTTCCGACGCCCTGCTCGACAGTTACGAGCGCGAACGTCGCCCGGTCGCCGTCGACAACGCCCGCCACAGCGTGCTCAACGCCATCAAAATGGCCGAGGTCGGTATAGGGCCCGGGACGGCCAGGATCGCCGCACGCCTCGAAAGCCCGGACCCGTCAGTTGCCGCGGCGGAACGCCGGCGGATCGCGGAAGCCGTCCCTCTGCAGCGCCCGCACTTCGACGCGCTCAATCAGGAGATCGGATACATCTACGGGGCGGGCCGGCACGCCGACGGCGTCGGCGGAGCCCCGCTCTCGGCCACCGACTACACACCGACTGCCGTCCCCGGAGCGCGACTTCCGCACGCCTGGGTCGAACGTGACGGGGAACGGGTGTCGACGCACGACCTCCTCATGCCGGGCTTCACCCTCCTCACGGGGCCCGGGGGCGCCGCCTGGGCCGATGCCTTCGCGGAGACCGGGGAAGGCGTGGCGAAACAGACTGTCGTGATCGGCCGGGATGTCACCAGCCCGGACGGCTACTGTCCGGAGCTGCTCAGGATCGGTGAGGACGGAGCCCTCCTCGTCCGACCGGACGGCCACATCGCGTGGCACAGCGCCGAGGGATCATCCCCTGCGTCCGCGCTCGCCGCCCTGCTCGACGCGGTCGGGCAGTCCGCCTAGGGCCGGTTCGGCCTGATCCGAAAGACAGGCCCTGTTCCGGCGCGGACCGCGAGCGGAGCGCCGGGCCGCGAGCCCGGCGCTCCCGTCTCTCGCCCGGAGTCTCTTCACCGCGGCCTTCCGGCCTGGAAGGCCGAGTTCGGACGCCCCGGTCGCGCCACGCCTGCCGCACGAATGCCGCAGCTCCGGCCGACGCCGACTGGTATCGACCAGCGCCGACCGGTGTCGGTCGACGCCCACCGCCCCGCCCCACGCACGGCGGCTGCGCCCCGCCGACACGGCCGTCCCGGTCCCCGCTCCTGTCGTACGGGACCGACTCCTCGCCCGCCCCGACAACCACACATGCCCCACCCGGAGGAACACAGTGGTGACCCCTCAGAAAGCAACCGGCCCTCGTCCCACGCTTCAGGACCGATACGTGCGCGAGGAGGGCACCCTCCACCTCACCGGCATCCAGGCGCTCGCCCGCCTGCCGCTCGACATCCGCCGCGCCGACCGTCGCGAGGGCCGCAGCACGGCGGGATTCATCTCCGGATACGAGGGCTCGCCGCTCGCCGGATACGACATGGAGCTCGCCCGCTGCCGCTCCCTCCTCGACGAGTACGACATCGTCTTCCGCCCCGGCGTCAACGAGGAACTCGCAGCGACGGCCGTCCAGGGCACCCAACTAGCCGCAGCGCAGCCGGACAAGCGCGTCGACGGCATCACGGCGATCTGGTACGGCAAGTCCCCGGGCCTCGACCGCGCCTCGGACGCAATCCGGCACAACAACCTGATGGGCACCCACCCCGACGGTGGTGCGCTCGCCCTGGTCGGCGACGACCCCGCAGCCAAGTCGTCGACCGTGCCCGGCGCCTCCGAACTGCTCCTCGCCGACCTGGGACTGCCCACGCTCTACCCGTCCGACCCGCAGGAAGCGCTCGACTTCGGGCTGCACGGCGTGGCGATGTCCCGGGCAGCCGGCCTGTGGGTGGCACTGAAAATCGTGACGGCGGTCGCGGACGGTTCCGGCACCGTCGACGTGAGCGCCGGACGGATCGCACCGGTCGTCCCGGACCTCACGGCCGACGGGGTGCCGTACCGCCACACCGTCGGCACCCGGATGCTGCAACCGGCCCTCGGCGACCTGGAACGCAGCCGGGACGGCGCCCGTCTCGAGATCGCCCGCCGCTACGCCGTCGCCAACAACCTCAACCGGATCACCAGGACAGGCCCCGACGACAGCATTGGCATCGTCGCGGCAGGCAAGACGTTCCTCGACCTCCGCCAGGCCCTGCGCATCCTCGGACTCGACGACACCGAACTGGAGCGCCGCGGTGTGCGCCTGCTGCACCTGGGCATGATCCATCCGCTGGAACCCACGATCGTCGAACGGTTCGCGAGAGGGCTGCGCCACATCGTCGTCGTGGAGGAGAAGCGGCCACTCATCGAGACCGCCCTCAAGGACCTGCTCTACGGGCGCGGCGACCAGCCGTCCGTCTCCGGCAAGCGCGCACCCGACGGTTCGGTCCTGTTCCCCCTCGACGGCGAACTCGACCCCGACACCGTCGCCGCGCGGCTTGCGCCCCGTCTGAACGCACTGGGCGGACTCCCCACCGTACAGGGCTGGTTGGACGCCACTCGGGCAGCGGCCCGGCGCAAGAAGCTGCCACTCCTGCCTGTGCTGAGCCGCACCCCCTACTTCTGTTCCGGCTGCCCCCACAACCTCTCGACCAAGGCACCCGAGGGCGCCGCCGTCGGGGCCGGGATCGGCTGTCACGCCATGGTCACGCTCATGGACCCTTCCCAGGCCGGGGACGTGATCGGCATGACCCAGATGGGAGGCGAAGGCGCCCAGTGGATCGGCATGCAGCCGTTCCTCGAACGCGACCACCTGATCCAGAATCTCGGCGACGGCACCTTCCACCACTCCGGAAGTCTCGCCATCCGGGCGGCGGTCTCGGCCGGGGTGAACGTCACGTACAAGCTGCTCCACAACTCGGCGGTGGCGATGACCGGCGGACAGCAGCCCGTCGGCGTCATGCCCGTGCCCGCGATCGCCCAAGGGCTGTTGGCGGAAGGTGTCGAGCGCATCATCGTCACGACCGAGGACGTCAAGCGCTTCCGGAAGGTCACGCTTCCGAAGGGCGTGGTCGTCTGGCACCGCGACCGGCTGGCCGAGGCCCAGGAGGTGCTTGCCCGGACCCCCGGCGTCACCCTGCTCATTCACGACCAGGAATGCGCGACGGAACTCCGGCGCAAGCGCAAGCGTGGTCTTGTGCCCGAACCCACCGAGCGCGCGATGATCAACGAACGGGTGTGCGAGGGGTGCGGCGACTGCGGACAGCAGTCCAACTGCCTCTCCGTGCAGCCCGTCGACACCGAGTACGGCCGCAAGACCCGGATCGATCAGTCCTCCTGCAACAAGGACTACGCCTGTCTGGCGGGGGACTGCCCCTCCTTCCTCACCGTCGTCCCCGCCAAGGGGAAGGCCGACTTCACTCCCGCCCCGATGCCGGACGGCGCGACGCTGCCCGATCCGGCCCCCGTCGTACCGGCCTCCCACACCACCCGGATCACAGGCGTCGGAGGCTCCGGGGTGATCACCCTCGCGCAGATCCTCAGCACCGCAGCCTCGCTCGCAGGCCTGCACGTCCGGGCCCTCGACCAGACCGGCATGGCCCAGAAGGGCGGCGCGGTCGTCTCCGACATCAAAATCACCAAGGAGGCGACGGATCAGGCCGGCAAGGCGGCCCTGGACGAGTGCGATCTCTACCTCGGTTGTGACCTGCTCGTCGCCGCGGAACCCGGACATCTGACCGCGGCCGCCCCGGCGCGAACGGTGGCGGTCGTCTCCACGGCAGAGGTCCCGACCGGACAGATGGTGATCGACCCGGAGGTGTCGTTCCCGCCTGCCGAACCTCTCAAGGAACGGATCAGGGCAGAGGCCAAGGACACGGTCTTCCTCGACGCGCGCCGACTCGCGAACGACCTGCTGGGCGAGGACCAGTTCGCCAATCTCCTGCTCACCGGAGCGGCCTACCAGACCGGCGGGCTGCCGCTGCCGGCCCACGCCATCGAGGAGGCGATCACCCTCAACGGCGTGAAGGCCGACGCCAACATCAAGGCGTTCCGCCTCGGCCGCCAGGCCGTCGCCGACCCCGGAGCCTTCGCCGACCTCCTGGAAGGGCGTGTCACCCCGGCGAAGTCGGGGCGCGGCCTGTCCGCCGAGGCCCGGCACACCGTCGAACTGGTCGGGGCCGCCCCCGGGTCGGAGCTCGCCCGGCTCCTGGAGGTCCGCGTTCCGGATCTCATCGCGTACCAGAACGCCGCCTACGCGACGAGGTACGCACGTTTCGTCGAACAGGTCCGCCGGACCGAGTGTGAGCGCGTCCCCGGCTCGACCGCACTCACCGAGGCAGTGGCCAGGTACCTGCACAAGCTGATGGCCTACAAGGACGAGTACGAGGTGGCCCGGCTCTCCCTCGACCCCGAGGTCGAGCGGGAGGTGAAGGCCCGCTTCGGGGACGGCGCACGGATGTCCTACCGCCTCCACCCGCCCGTCCTGCGGGCACTTGGCATGAACCGCAAGATCGAACTCGGACCCTGGTTCAAGCCGGCCTTCCGAGCCCTCGCCGCGATGCGCAGGCTCCGTGGCACGCGCCTGGACCCCTTCGGGGCGGCGCGCGTGCGGCGTACGGAACGGGCCCTGGTCGTCGAGTACGAGGCCACGATCACCGAGGTCTGCCGGAATCTCGACATGGACTCCCACGGCCTGGCCGTCGAGATCGCCTCACTGCCCGACATCGTGCGTGGCTACGAGGAGATCAAGATGGCATCCGTGACTCGGTACAGGACCCAATCCACGGAACTCGTCGGCCGGCTGTCCTCGGGCCGCGAACGTACGGGTGCCGACACAGCAGCGTCCCGGCAGCCGAGCGGGTGACTGGAGGGCCAGTCGCTGTGCCGGTCGCGGACCCGGTCCCGTTCTGCGGGGGTGGGGAGGAACACGTCGGCACCGCCGTGAACGGTGTCCTAGGCATGGAAGCCGTTGCACACGACGGATGTGTACGTCGTGGGCCCGCCCTCGACGTGGTACAGCACCACGGTCCAGTCGCCCCTGTCGTCGCCGACCGGGATCGCGTCGACGGTCCGATTGCCGAAGTGGGCCCGGAAGTCGTCGGGATACTTGAGTTTGACGGTTCCGCCCGAGGACCACCGGGAGTAGATGTCGACGGGCTTGCTCGTGAAGCCGATGCCCTTTCCCACGGACCGAAGGGGCCGGCCGGTGGCGCGGTCGGTCTCGTGCGGGGGCCGCACCCCCACGGAGATGTAGTACGGCGCGGGCCGCTTTTCCTGGCCGGCAGTCTTGGGACGCAACTCCACCGCGGCGGTGTCCGAGCCGGTGGTGTGCGAGACGGAGGACAGCAGGTCCATCGGCGGTGAGGACCCGGCGAAACCGGCCAGGTCGCAGGAGCCCATGCCCTGGGCGGCCTGCTTCGGATCGTCCGACAGGGTCCAGCGGTCCTGCGAGACACGGTCGTTCACGATGTGGTCCGGTGGCCGGCCCGCCGGACCCTCGGTGGCCGACCGGGACGCGGAGACGTCGGTCGCGGGAGCGGCTCCGGGGGTTTGGCTGTCCTGTTCGGGGAGCAGCCAGACCGTCGCCGGCACGACGAGCGCCACCGCACATGCGGCGAGCCAGCCCCTGCGACGTGTAGTGCGGGCGGAATGCCGCGGTTGATGATCCGGCGCGTCGTACGGCGTGGTGTCGGGCGTCCCCGGCGGTACGGTCCCGGCTGACCGCTCAGGCACCTGACCCTCCGGCTGCCGATCCGTCGGCCGCGTCAGGGCCCCGGTCTCCGGTTCCGCCTCCGAAGGTGGCGTGCTCAAATGCGCGGGCGCGGGTTCGGGGTCGCGGGCCACCGAGCGGTAGTGGGCGTCCGTAGCCAGTGCCGATTCCACCGCGCAGCGGGCGATCACGGCGGCCAGTTCGGGCCGCTCCGCCGGGTCCTTGGCGACACACTGCCGGATCAGCGCGGCCAGCGCGGGCTGCACCCCGGCCAGGTCGATGTCCTCGTGCACGGTCCGGTAGCTCACCGCGGCCGAGTCGCCCGTGCCGTAAGGGGGCCGGCCGGTCGCCGTGTAGGCGATCGTCGCCCCCAGCGCGAAGACGTCCGCCGCCGGGCCGACCTCGTTGCGCAGGACGACCTCGGGCGCCGCGTACCCGGGCGTTCCCGGTGCCATTCCGTCCCGGGTGAGGATCGTCTGCTCAAGTCCCCGGGCAATGCCGAAGTCGATCAGTTGCGGTCCCTGCGGCGCGAGGATGACGTTCTGCGGCTTCAGGTCCCGGTGGGTGACCTCGTGGCCATGGACCGCGGCCAGCCCCTCGGCGAGCGCGGCCAGAAGTCGCAGGGCACTGTCCGGCGGGAACGGGCCGCTCGTGCCCACGGCGCCGCGCAGCGTGGGCCCTGGCACGTACTCGGTGGCCAGCCAGTACGGGGACGAGTCGAGCGACGCCTCGATCAACTGGGCGGTGTAGGCGCTGCGTACGGCCTCCACGGTCGCGGCCTCCCGCCGGAACCGGGCGAGTGCCTCGGGGTGATCGTTGATCTCGTCGCGAATCACCTTCACGGCCACCAGCCGTCCGCCGGGCGACCGACCGAGATATACCTGCCCCATGCCGCCCGCGCCGAGCCGGGCGAGAATCCGGTACGCGCCTATTTGCGCGGGGTCCTGAGGTCGCAGCTCTTCCACCGGCACGACTGTGCCATATCCGCTCGCTTGTTGGACCGGCGGACCGCAACCGACGCACAACCGCCCTTGGTACGCGGCGAGGTGTTCGCCGGGCCTGGTGCTTCCTGCACTCGGCGCAGCCGCCGTCCCCGGGCTTGGAGAGCCTCTTTCAGTGGCACCGTCAGGCCTGGTGCGACGCTGACGTGGACCAGCCCGGTCAACTGGCTGATGGCTTGCCCGATGCGGACGTCCTCAATGTTGATGCCCGCGCGATCGGCATCCGCGAACAGCCTCGCCGGCTCGCCCGGTTGGTCCCCGATCGCGACGGTCACCACCTCGAAGTGCTCGGGCTGGGTCCTGTGCTCGGTCGAACGGCCTACCGGCCGGACAGACATGCGCGTCAGCGGTTGATCGGCTCAGCCCCCTACCCCCCCGTACTTCAGAACTACGCGGAAGGTTCATTCCTGGGCGGGACGCGGACTACGAGGTGTGATTCATAGCTTCAGTACTGGAAGCACGAAAGACATCAGGTACGGAAGGAAACGTCTGCCATGGCGTCCCGCCCACGCAGAAGCCGCCTGTGCCGCGCCCTGCTCGCCGCATTCGTCGTCGCCTCGGTGGCCGTACCGGTATCGGGTGCGGTCAGGCCCACCGGCGTACCGGCGCCCGCTCCGACAGTCCCGGGCCCGTTGCCCGCCGCCACCCCGAGCGCTCTCGCCGAGCGGTGGGCGGCAACCCGTACGGACATCGCGGCGGCCGCGCGGATGGCCGACGGCCACGGCGACGGGAAGCGGGCCGACGCGCTGCGCGTCCTGGCAGACCCTGCGCGCCACTTCATCTCCTTCGATGGCCGGGACGGCGGCCGTACCGTCGAGGTCTTCGGCGACCTCGCCCGGGCCGACCGGATCGCCGTGCTGGTCCCGGGTGCGGGCATAAGTGTCGACAACTACTGGCGGCTGAAGGGCGGCGCCCAGGCGCTGCAGAGGGAGCTGGGCGACCGGTCCGCCGTCGTCGCCTGGCTCGGGTACGAGACGCCGGCCACTGTGAGCCTGACGGCGGCCACCTCGGGGCGGGCCGACGATGGCGCTCAAGAACTACGCGATTTCCTGGGTGAGTTGAAAGGTGTCAAGCCCGCTGCCCGGACCTCTCTGCTCTGCCACTCCTACGGTTCCGTCGTCTGCGCACGGGCCGCGGCCGGAGTGGAGGTCGCGGACATCGTCCTGTACGGCAGCCCCGGTGTGGGAGTCGACGACGTGGCCGCGATGCACACCCGGGCCGCGGTATGGGCGGGCCGGGGCGACAACGACTGGATTGCCGACGTTCCGCACGTACGGCTGGAACTCCCCACCGTGGACGTCGGATTCGGTGCGGACCCGGTGTCCGGGGGCTTCGGCGCCCACACCTTCGACGCGGGTTCCGGCGGCCACAGCGACTACCTGAAGCCCGGTTCCGTACCCCTGAAGAACATCGCCCGGATCGTGGACGGACGGACCCCGGACGCCCCTCACGCGTGATCCGGTGCGGAGGATCGCAGCCGTTGCTCCGCCCGGTGCGGGACGGCAGCCGAAGAGGTGACCGGTTGTTGGCGCGGAACGTTCGGTTCCGGCGAGCTGCCGCAGATTGTCGAGGAAGCGCTCACCGAACTGCGTCAGGCGCTCGGCGTACTGCGCTTCCAGCACGCCATGTCGGAAGGCGAGTGGCACGCCCAGCAGCCCACCCTCGACCGGGGCTGGAGGAGCTGTTCGGCAATGTGCGCAGCGCCGGGTTCACCGTCAGCACTCACACCACCGGTGAGCCGACCCATTTGACACCGGGCATCGGGCTGTCGGCGTCCCGTATCCTCCAGGAGGCGCTCAGCAAAGCGATGCGGCACGCGCCGGGAGCGATACGGGTGGAGATCGACCACTGCCCGTCCGAGGTCTGCTCGGCAAGCGGGAGCGCGCTGCGATGCTTCGTGGCACGCCGGCTTTCGGCGCCACCTCCGACGGAGGATACGAAGTGATCGCGATGCTGCCCACGCAGCTTCCCGCCGTACTTGCCGACCTTGTGGAGGACAACCCGTGACGACCACCCGTGTGCTGATCGCCGACGATCAGATGATGGTCCGTCAGGGATTCACGGTCCTGCTCAATGCCGAACCCGGCATCGAGGTCGTCGGCCAGGCCGTGGACGGCATCGACGCCGTCGCCAGGGTCGCCGAACTGGCCCCCGACGTCGTACTGATGGACATAAGGATGCCCGGGGTCGGCGGCATCGAGGCGACGCGCCGCATCATGGCATCGCCCGCCGCCGCCACCAAGGTCCTCGTCCTGACCACTTTCGACCTCGACGAGTATGTGTACGAGGCGCTGCGCGCCGGCGCGTCCGGGTTTCTGCTGAAGGACGCGTCGGCCACGGAACTCGCCCATGCGGTAAGGGTGGTGGCGGCCGGCGAGGCCCTGCTCGCGCCGAACATCACCAAGCGTCTCATCGTCGAGTTCTCCCGGATGTCCGACGTCCCCCGCGGTCCGGCCAAGGGCCGCAGCGGCAACCTCACGGAGCGCGAGACGGAGGTTCTGTCCCTGATCGCGCAGGGCCTGTCGAACGCGGAGATCGCCCAGCGTCTGGTGGTGGCCGAACAGACCGTCAAGACGCATGTGAGCCGGATCCTGGTCAAGCTCAGCCTGCGCGACCGGACCCAGGCCGCGATCCACGCGTACGAGACGGGCCTGGTGCGCCCGGGCGGGTACTGAGGAGACACCGCCTTTGACCGGTCGCGGCAATGTACCCGAAGGCTGGAAGCCGGTCTTCGGACAGGCAGGGCGTCAGGAATGCCTCGACTGCATCGAGAAGAACTGGACCGTCATGCGGCCCGATAGCCTGATTGATGCGATGGCACAGAAGTAGCGGTCGCCCCTATGGCTTCGCACCCCGCCCACGACAGTGGGCGGGGTGCGAAGCCATGATCTGCGCTCTTTCATGATGGTTTCATCGGTTGTGGACCCAGACCTGAGATGTACATCTCAGGTCTGATGTGCCGGCCGATCTGCTTCTGGAGAAGGATGGGATCACCCCGCATCTGATGATGCGATGGAACGCCGATCGAGTGTGGCGTCGCTCCGGCAGCAGGAACCGTACGCCGAAGCAGACTGAAAGGCGTTTGATGAACGGCAGGTTGACGCGTCGGCCGGATCCCCCGGTTCTCCGGTCCGGCGGTCGCCCGCACCCGGGGCTGCGTGTGTCATCCGTCGCGCTCGCGCTTCGCTGGGCATCCTCGCGATGGCCCTTCGTGGAAGAAGAAGTGGCGGGCCTGCGGCCGCTGGTGCGGCCGGGCGCTGTCTGCCTCGACATCGGGGCCGAGTACGGCCTGTACACCTGGAGCCTGTCCGCGCTGGCCGGACCGTCGGGGAAGGTGCACAGCGTCGAACCGCTGCACGGCCCCGCGAAATGGCTGAGGGCCACGGCAGCCGCCCTCGGCTGTGACAACGTCACCGTTCACCGCATGGCTCTCGGCGCGCGGGCACACGAAGGAACGATGAGCCTGCCCCGGCGCCGTCTGCTGCCCGTCCACGGACGCGCCTATCTCACCGAGGGCGCCTCGGGGCCCGGACCCAACGTCGAATTCCCCACCTCCCGCCCCGTGACCACACCGGTGCGGACGGTGGACGGTCTGTGCGACCACATGGGCCTCGATCGCGTCGACTTCATCAAGGCCGATGTCGAGGGGGCGGAGGCAGCCGTGCTGTCGGGGGCCCGGCGCACGCTGCTGCGCCACCGGCCCGCGCTCCTGCTCGAGATCGAGGACCGTCACCTCGAGAAGTACGACACGAAGTCGGGCGACCTCGTCAGCCGGCTCGGCGAGCTCGGCTACGACATGTACCGCTGGCAAAAGCGGGGTTGGGAGCGTATTGCCGACGTGACCGACGACTGCCGCAACTACCTCTTCTCGGCTCGCTCGACCGCATCCAGCTGAAGGATCCAACACTTTCATGGGCTCCACCCTTGTCATCACCAATGACTTCCCGCCGCGCCAGGGAGGCATAGAGACCTTCGTGCACGCCATGACCACGCGTATGCCGGACGACGACGTGGTCGTGTACACCTCGCGCGAGCCGGGCGACACCGCGTACGACGCGGCCCTTCCGTTCCCTGTCGTACGGGACTCCAGCGGCATGCTGCTGCCGACCGGGCGGGTCACCCGGAGGGCTGTCGAGATCGCCAGGGGCCATGGCTGCGACCGGGTCTGGTTCGGGGCTGCTGCGCCGCTGGCCCTCATGGCGCCGGCCCTGCGCCGCAGTGGGGTCCAGCGCATGGTGGCGACCACCCATGGCCATGAGATCTGGTGGGCCAGGACCCCGGGTCCGCGTCAGATGATGCGCCGTATCGGCGATGGCGTGGATGTCGTCACGTATCTCGGTCAGTACACGCGTGCCCGGATCGGGCCGTCCCTGGGCCCGCGTGCGCGCATGAGCCGATTGGTGCCGGGGGTCGACGCGGAGGTGTACCGGCCCGACGCCGACGCCGGATCCGACCTGCGTACGGAGCTCGGCCTGCACGGCAAGCGCGTGATCCTTTGTGTGGCCCGCCTCGTCCCGCGCAAGGGCCAGGACATGCTGATCCGGGCCCTGCCGCTGATCCGGCGGGAGGTGCCCGACGCGGTGCTCGTCGTGGTCGGCCGGGGGCCGGACGAGGCACGGCTGCGCAAGCTGGCGCACCGGCACGCCGAGGGCTCGGTCCGTTTCGTGGGCGGAAAGTCGCACACCGAGACTCCGCAGTACTACGCGGCGGCGGATGTCTTCGCCATGCCGTGCCGTACCAGGAAGGCCGGTCTGGAGGCGGAAGGGCTTGGGATCGTGTTCCTGGAGGCGGCGGCGAGCGGACTGCCGGTGGTCGTCGGCGACTCGGGCGGCGCCCCGGACACGGTGCTCGACGGCAGGACCGGCCGGGTCGTGGACGGCACCGACACAGCGGCGATAGCGGGCGCGCTGACCCGGATACTGCTCGACGCGGACCAGGCCGCCGAGATGGGCGCCGCCGGCCGTAAGTGGGCCCAGGAGTCCTGGTCCTGGGACGCGTCGGCCCGCCATCTGACGCAGCTGCTGAACCCCGAGGCCATCCCGGCGGTCGTACCGGGGCAGGAGTAGGGGAGAGGCGACATACGACGCGCAGGGCCCGGACTTTCCACTCCAGGTGAGAAGTCCGGGCTCTGCGCCGCCTGGGCTGCTCCGTGTCAGTGGGATTCGAAGCCGAAGTCGAGGTCGAGGGCTCCCGGTTCGCCGGCGCCAGCTGGGCGAAATGGGTGTGGCAGAGGTCGGCATAGAGGCCGTTTGCGGTGAGGAGTTCGTCGTGGGTGCCTCATTCGTGGATCTGGCCGGCTTCGATGACGAGGATCTGGTTGGCTTCGCGGATGATGGCGGAGGCCGGGTGCAGCGCGGTCATCCGACGACGGTGAGCGGCGGGGCCCCGACTGATCCCCGCGCTGAGCGCGCACCGGCTGCCCGCGGCGCGGGCGATCACCGCGGGCAGCGCGCCGCGGACCGGGCGCGGGCTGCGCATCCAGCGCAGGATCAGCGGCACCCGGCTGCCGCGTTCGGTCAGTCCGGGTCTCGGCCAGCCGTTCGCCCACCCGGGCCGCACCTTGCTGCTCATGGCGGCCATCGCCCTCGGGGTCGCCACCGTGACTCCGACGACCGGAACAACGAGTAACCCATTCGCCGGCACCGCGGCCCCGAGCGGCCGGCCGGTGAAACCGGCGCCCTCCCCCGCAGTCGGTCCGCGGGCCGGCCACCACGCTGCCGTTCAGCCGATGTCGCCACGAAAGTCGGCTCCGATGTCCGAGGACGATGCGACAATCGCCCCGCGACGTCATCTGGCGCGCTGTGCGACAAGGATTGCCACGATGGGAGTGCAGTTGCTGGAGTCAGTCGAGCCGTGCCGGGCACAGCAGGTCCTGACCGGCCCCGGCCCCCGTGCCGCCACGGGAAGGGTCGGGGCATGACACATACTGCCGTCTTCCGTGGATCCGCCGTCTGCCCGAGCCCGGTCGCCGACCCGACCCTGCGCCTCTTCCTCTTCCACCACGCCGGTGGCTCACATCTGCTCTACCGGGACTGGGTACCGGAGTTCCCGCCGGACTGGGAGTTGTGTCTGCTCAACGCCCCCGGGCGTGCGCACCGGCGTGATCAGCCCGCCGTCGACCGCGTCGAGGATCTGGTCGACCACTTCCATCAGGAGTTGCTGCCGCTGTTCGACCGGCCGTTCGCCTTCTTCGGGCACAGCATGGGCGGCCTGACCGCGTACGAACTGACCCTGAGGCTCGCCGCGCAGGGCGGGCCGATGCCGGTCTGGCTCGGGCTCTCCGCCTTCGGCCCGCCCAGGGGCGCGGAGTACCGGCGCCGCCCAGGACGGCACGAGAGCTCCGACGCCGAACTGCGTGACTGGCTGCGGTCGATCGGCGGTACCCCTGCCGAGCTGCTCGACAACGACGATCTCTGGCAGTTGTTCGAGCCCGTGTTCCGCAGCGATTTCAAACTTGTCGACACGTGGGCGCGCGACCCCGACACCGGCTCACCGCCGCTGCCTTTCACCGTCTTCGGCGGTGACCAGGACCTTGTCGTGGAGCCCAGGAGGCTCAGGGCCTGGGCCGACCACTCCCCGCACCTCCAGGGCGTCCACCTCTACCCCGGCGGCCACTTCTATCTGCACGACCACCGTGCTGCCCTGATCCGCACCGTCACCGCGTCGGTGCGCGCGGCCCGCGCCGCCGCCGAACGCATCATCACGGCGCCCGGCGCCTCGTAACTGCCCTCGCCCGTCAGCGGGCGTCGGGCTGCGGTCAGTACTCAGGCACGGAAGGCCGAGGCGAACACTGCGGGCACCCGTGCCCAGGACGGCTGCTTCGCCAGCCGAGTGAGCCGACGGCCCGTCACGGCGGCGCTGCGCGTGGTGACGAACCACGGCGGCTTCGGGAAGAGTGCGAGCTCGCCTCCCATGACTGACCTCGGGAAGGGCCGGAACGGACCCCGGACGACGGTCCGCTCCGGCGCGTCGATCAGCAGGGCGTTGTGCACGACGCCGATCCCGCTCTGGGCGTCCGTGACGGTGTGGCCGGGAAAGGCGCCCCACGGAGCCGTCGCGGTGAGAAAGCCGACCGCCGTCCAGGCGTTGACGGCGATCGTGCCGTAGCGCAGCGCGGCCACCGTATTGTCGAACGCCCGGCCGAGGTGCTTCATGGTGGCGGGGTCGATGACGATGTTCGCCCCGAGGGTGCCGAAGAGGTCGAGGTTGGCGGTCTCGACGGCCCGGTCCAGGAACTCGGCGCCGCTGCCGGGCAGGGTGAGGACGCCGAGCACGGGTGCGAAGTACTCGGTCGTTCCCAGTTCCGCCGCAGCCTGGCCGTCGCTGAGCTCGACCAACAGACGTGAGCCTTCGGCGCCCTGCCACTCGGCTCCCGGATAGCAGCGCGCCGCGTCCGCGAGCCTTTCCGCGCTGCCCGGATACCAGGCCGGCCGCGCCGGGGCTGTCCGCAGGGCCTCGCGGAGCAGGCCGAGGAAAGCCTCGCGCTGGGGCCAGTCGCTGCTGACCACGACCACTTGCGAGGCGATGCAGTTGTGGCCGCTGTTGTGCAGGCGCTGGGTCGCGATGTGCTCGGCCTGGTAGCGCAGGTCGGCGGCGCTCCAGGCGCCCGGGACCACGATGACCGGGGAGACACCGCCCAGTTCGCTCGTCATCGGCTTGTCGAGGAGCGGGGTGCCGGCGGCTTTGCGGGCACGGCCTTCCTCGCCCGGACCGAAGGCGACGATGTCGTGGGTGGTGAGGCTGCCGGTGATGTGGACGTGCGCGACGCCCGGATGGTGGGCGAGGTAGCCGCCGACGTCGCCACCGCCCGAGACGATGCGCAGCACGCCGTGCTCGACAAGTGGTGCGAGAGCACGCCGGTAGACCGGTTCGAGGTCGCCCAGGACGGGGTTGAGCTTCAGCACGACGACACGGTTGTGCGCAATCAGTTCATACAGCACATCGAGCGGTGCGATGGAGGTGACATTGCCGGCGCCGAGGACGAGGCCGATGCCCGTGGTGCGCTCGGGCCGACGGGCACCGAGGCCCGCCCCGCGCCGCACGGTGTCCGCGTCGACCCGCGGCGGCATCCACACCTCGGCGCTGAAGCCGTTCAGGAGCAGGCGGTCGTAGGCGGTGAGCGGGAGGACGGGGACGCTCACCCGTCCGCCCGGTGCCTGCCCGAACTTCGCGCCGTCGAGCGGGCCGCGGCCCGCGGCGACCGTACGGAGCGTGCGGCTGAGCGCGTCCAGGGAGGTCAACAGGGCATAGGGCCCGGAGAGCCACTCCTCACCGACGAGCGGGGAGTCGTCAGGCAGGAGCTTGATCCGGCTCGCGATCCGCACCCAGGTCTCGGCCTCGGCGGCGACGGCGGCATGGACCCGGGCGAGGAGGGCACCGCGTTCGGCCGGCGAGGTCGCCGCCCAGCGCCGCTCGCCCCCGGACAGCTCGGAGAGGATCGCGTCGAGCTCGGGCATCCTCCGGGCGCTGCCTGCGGGGGCTGCAGCGGTCATGGTGATCTCCCTCGATCGCGACGGCACAGGCGGGCGCCGTGCTGCGTAATTGGTTCCAGGCACAAGGTTCTCCGGACCACACCAAGATGACGGATATCGGGGCCCCTTTGCTATGGGCAGGCACCGCGACAATCTCCGAACTGCTTTGTGCAGCAGCACAATTCCGGTGGGTGTGCAGGCGGGTACCTTTACGGAATGCGCGACACCACGGGCTGCGGCCATGTCTTCGCCGAGATCCTCGCCTCGGTCGGTGAACTCACCGATGTGACCGTCCGGAAGATCACCGAGGACGAGTCCTGCTACACGCAGAGCCGACTCCCCCCGGACCTGCTCCGCAACATCGTCCACGCCAACATCGAGGCCCTTCTGCACATGGAAACCGGCGGCCCGGACGCCGGCGACGAGACGGCCCGACGTGCCGGACGTATCAAGGCCGAGCACGGCATCCCGCTCCCGGCGCTGCTGCATGCCTTCCGGCTCGGCGGACTGGAGATCTGGGAGTGGGCGATCGCCCGCGCCACGACCGGCGAGCAGGCCGACGCGCTGCTGCGCCGGTCGTCGCACTTCTGGGGCTTGCTCGACCGCTTCTCCACAGCCGCGACAGAGGCGTACCGGCAGGTCGCCGACGACCGGGAACGGCAGGAGCAGGTATCCCGACGGGTCACACTGCTCAGCGTCTTCGAGGGAGCGAACGGTGTCCGGTTCGGGAGCGCCGCAGGCGTCCAGCGAACCCTGGGCCTGCCGGAGCGGGCGTCGTACTGCGTGGTGGCCGGCGAGGTCGGGCGGAACGGCGAGGACCCGCTGCCCGTCATCACCGCCCGGCTGGCGAACGTCGACGTGGCATCCGTCTGGACCACCGAGCTGGGCGAGCGGCTGGGCCTGGTCGCCCCGACCAGTGACACCGAGTCCGCCGCGGCGCTCAGGGCCGTGAAGCAAGCGGCGACCTCACGGGTGGGAGTGAGCCGGCCGTTCACCACACTCGCCGCCGCGCCGGAAGCGGTACGTCAGGCCCGGATCGCCCTGGAGTGCGTGGCCCCGGCCGGGGTGGGCGTCCACTGCTACGGCACTGCTCCGATCGACACCCTCGTCGCGGCGCACGCCGAGTCCGCGGCCGAGCTCAGCGAGAACGTCCTCGGACCACTTGTGTCCGGCGAGGACAGCGATGCGGTCCTGCTCGACACCCTCGACGCATGGTTCGCTGCGGACGGTTCGACCGCCGAGGCGGCGCGGCGGCTCCATTGCCACCGCAACACGGTGCTGTACCGGATCACCCGCATCGCGGAGCTGACAGGCCGCGCCCCGACACGGCCGGTCGACGCCGCCGAGCTCTATGTCGCACTGCGGGCGCGGCGGCTCGCGGGCGACGGACGGTAGTGGTGCGCACAGAGGGGGCACCACTACCGGAACGTGTCCGCCCCGGCCGTGCCGCACTCGCCGGCCGGCATCCGCATTCCGTCAGGAACTCTGAGACCGCCTCCGACGTGCAGCGGCCGCGCTGCGGCTGCTCGCCAGGTGCTTCACGACCAGTTCTTCGACTCGGTGAACGTCCCGCTCGGCGATCGCGGCGTACAGGGCCTCGTGCTCTTTCGCGACTGCCATGAGGTCGTCATGCTGCGCCAGCAGCCATCGCATCCTGCTTCGAAGCGTCCGCTCCAGCTCACTGAGCAGCTCATTGCCGGCCAACGAGGTCACTGTCCGGTGGAAGTCGGCGGCGGCCCGTCGAGCCCGCACGGCATCTCCCGTATGAGCGGCCTCCAGCTCGGCATCGAGGTCCGAACGAAGCTTTTCGAGGCCCGGGCGCGTACGCCGCTGAGCAGCGAGCCGGAAGGTGAGCAGCTCAAGGGGCGTACGAATCTCGTTGAGATCCGCGATGTCCGTGGACGTGAACTCCCGGACGACCGCCCAGGTCCGCGGCCGGGGAGTGACCAGGCCCTCGGTCACGAGCACCTTGAGCGCATCGCGGATGGGCAGTCTGCTCACCCCGAGCTCTGCGGCGAGTTCGCGTTCGACGAGCTTGCTGCCCGGCTGTCGAACACCATCAAGAATGTCGTCCCGCAGCTGCCGAGTGACGCGCTCCGACTCCGGCTCGAAAGCTTCAGACCCTGTCATACCGATCATTCTCCCAAACCCGCTTCCGGACGAGTGAAACGATCGCGCTCCGTTCAGAGACGGGATCGATCCCACGTCCGTCGGCCTGCAGCCGCAGGCGTCGAAGCGGAAGCGTTTCAGATCGTCTTCGAAGTCGACATGGAGCCATTCGCACTTTGCGGCGCGAGCCTCGCGTACGGCCGTCGCGACCAGCGCCGTTCCGATTCCGGCGGCTCGGCGCTGCCGCAGCTGCGTCAACTGCTCGGTCGACAGTCGCTCCGGTGCCGACTCGGTGGCCGTGACCTCAGGGCGCCGCCGTCGCACCCGGGGGAGCGTTCGTCGCCGTACGGTGTCGACGGCACACTCGGCGGACTGCTGAGCCAGATCTTCCAGGACCGGGACCGCCGCTGCGAGAGCCGCCGTGCTGAGTGGAGCCGCAACCACCTCCACACCGAGCCTCAACGGCTCGTCACGTCCGCCGACCAGCAGTCGCTTGTGCGGCGGAGCGCTGAGGAAGGCCTCCCGCCGTCATCGCAAACTGCTCCAGCTCCTGCGGCGCGGCCGCTTCCACCGCACGACGGGCGAACCGCGGCGCCACAGGCCTGTCCGCCCCTGCGCCCGACCCCGCATGACGTAGCCCCCCGACCGACGAACCCGCCGTGCCCCCACACATCAGTGCACCGCTGCCACTCGCAGGCTATGGGGCGGGTGCCGCCCGCCCGAAGGCGTTTTCCGGTCTGTGACCGTGCGGCGAGCCCTTGTGCCGTCCCGGCCGCGCCGTCCGTCGCCGGCGCAGCACCGTCGAACGGGGCGCGAGCCGACGCCGGGCCGTCACGTCGAGGGGCGAAGGTCAGGAACGCGGACCGTGGGGCTGATCGGCGCGCGCTGCGTTCTTCTCCTTGATGCGAACCGCTTCCTTCCGGACCTCGGCCTGGGTGGCGCGTTCCTGCTGGAGCCAGTCGGGGCTGTCCTTCTTCAATGCCTCGATCTGCTCCGTGGTGAGGGCGTCCGTGATTCCGCCACGGGCGAGACCCGAGATGGAGATGCCCAGCTTTGCCGCGACCACCGGCCGGGGGTGCGGGCCGTTGCGTCGCAGCTCCTGCAGCCACTCGGGCGGATCGGACTGCAGTGCGTTCAGCTCGGTGCGCGAGACGACACCCTCCTGGAACTCGGCGGGGGTGGCCTCGAGGTACACACCCAGCTTCTTTGCCGCGGTTGCGGGCTTCATTGTCTGGGTGGTCTTGTGCGACGTCATGGTGCCAAGGGTATCGAGCATGTGCGCTACCTCTGACCAGGGCCGGTAACCTGGCTGAGTGACAAGCTCGGAAGAAACCCCTTCGTTCCGGCTCGCGTACGTCCCGGGGGTGACGCCCACCAAGTGGGTGCGGATCTGGAACGAGCGGCTGCCCGACGTCCCGCTGACCCTCATCGGGGTGTCGGCCGCCGAGGCATCCGACGTGCTGCGGGGCGGCGGCGCCGACGCGGGTCTGGTGCGGCTGCCCATCGACCGGACGGGCCTCAGCGCGATCCCCCTCTACACCGAGACGACGGTGGTCGTGATCCCGAAGGACCACGTCGTGGCAGCGGTCGACGAGGTCTCCGCCGAGGATCTCGCCGACGACATCGTGCTGCATCCGCTCGACGACACCCTCGAATGGGAGCACCGGCCCGGACGGCCCGCGATCGAGCGGCCCGCCACTACGGCGGACGCGATCGAGCTCGTGGCGGCCGGAGTGGGCCTTCTGGTCGTCCCGCAGTCGCTCGCCCGCCTGCACCACCGCAAGGACCTCACGTACCGGCCGGTGTCGGACGCTCCCGAGTCGCGCGTCGCGCTGTCGTGGCTGGAGGACGGGACGACAGACCTGGTGGAGGACTTCATCGGGATCGTCCGAGGGCGGACCGTCAACAGTTCACGGGGCCGCCCCAAGACCCCGGCGCAGCCGAAGGGCAAGCGCCCCGAAGCAGGCGGTGCACGGCGGAAGCCCGCAGCCGGCAAGGCGGCCGGGAAGAGCGCGCGGAGCGGTTCCGGCGGCGCCAAGGGCGGCAAACGAGGAAAGCCTCGCCGCCGGTCCTAGATGTACTGGATCCTGTCGTCGAACCGCCGTCCGCCGCGTGACAGGACCTGGCCACAGCCCCCGCGCCGCCCGCACTCAGGCGGCTGCGCGGGGGTTCACAACTGTTTGGCCAGCACCTTGTTTTGGCGAACATGGGCACGATTGAGTGAACGGCGTGACGATCTGTGGGTGTGCCCGGCGGGGTCTGCGTAACGTGTTCGTTGCGACTTGGGACGCCGGGTGTGGCGTCAGCAGTCGGGGCCCCCGTTCCACCGGAGTGATGGTTCGGGGCCTCCCCGTCGCCTCTGGCCACACTCACATGGCTAGGTCGTAGGGATTCCGCCCGCCTGGAACGGACCGCATACAGGATATGCGTCGCCGACCAGGACGAGAAAGCGGAGGACCAGCACGCCCAACACCGTTCGGGGCGTGCCAGTGAGACAGGACTCACTTCTGCTCACTGCCCAGGAACGGTGGGTACGTCCTTCGAGAGCAGCAGCACAGCGGTCCGGTCGGCGTCTACTACGGCAGCCCCGACGGGCCGCTCGGCGTCGACGGTGCGGGCAGCCCGCCGCGGGACACAGCGCTCCGGGGTCAGCAGGCGGGCTTTCCCCGGTGTGCTGTTCGTGCCCCCGGCCGGGACGCGCGGTTCAGCGCCTGCGTCGCACCTTCGGTTCCGGGACGAGACGCACGACGCCGTTGAGCAGATGGTCGATCAGGTCGTGCGAGGGCTTGTCCGTGAGGTTGGTCAGCAGCCGGGCCAGGGTGTTGAGCAGAAACGGCGACCCCATGACGTAACGGTTGAGGACCGGCTGGAAACCCGAACGGCTGAAGACGAGGTCGGCGGCCGTGTTCCCGAGACGGTAGTAGCGCCCCCAGCGGCGGTTCATCTCGACGGGGTAGCCCCGCAGTACCTGCTCCCGCCGGGGCCCCTGAGGGAGTGCGAGGGCGAGCGCGGCGGTCTCGGCCGCGACTTCGCCGGCTTCCATGGCCTGGCCGATGCCTTCGCCGTTCCAGGGGCTGATCATGCCTCCGGAGTCGCCGACGAGGAGGAGCCCGCGGGTGTAGAGGGGGTGACGGTTGAAGCCCAGCGGAAGGGCTGCGCTCCGGACAGGGCCCTCCGCGTTCTCCTCGCGCAGTCCCCAGGCGTGCGGGGTCCGCGCCAGCCACTCGTCCAACGTGGCGCGCAGGTCCGCCTTTCCGTGCCGTCGGTGGGGCAGCGCACCGAGACCGACATTGACGCGGCCGTCCCCCATGGGGAAGATCCAGCCGTATCCGGGCAGGTAGTGATCGCTCCCCGGGAAGCGGAGGTCGGCCCACAGCTCCAGGTACTCCTCCTGGGAACGCTCCGGACTTCGGTAGTAGCGGCGGGCGGCCGTCGCGATCTGCCTGCTCCTGTCCCGCTGCAGGCCCATGGCGAGAGCGAGGCGGGCGGAGGCGCCGTCGGCGGCGATGACGATCGGTGCGTGGAAGGCCGATGGCTCCTTCGCCGAGGTCGTGGCGGTGACACCGGTGATACGGCCGGCGCGGTCGGTCAGGGGCTGGGTCACCTTCACGCCGCTGCGCAGCCGGGCTCCGGCGGCGACGGCGTGCCGGGCCAGGATGTCGTCGAAGTCGTGCCGGCTGCGCGAGAGCCCGAAATCCGGGTAGCGCCCGAGCGCGGGCCAGTCGATGTGCACCTGATGGTCCCCGGCCACCCATCGCATCCCGCGTGAACGCGTCCACCCCGGAGCCTTGATGTCGACGCCCATCCTGATGAGCTGGTGCACCGCGCGTGGCGTCAGACCGTCCCCGCACACCTTCTCCCGGGGAAAGCGGGACTTCTCCAGGAGCAGGACATCGACGCCCGCCCTGGCGAGGTGGAAGGCCGCGGCCGAGCCCGCCGGCCCCGCCCCCACCACGATCACCTGAGCTTCCTCGTCCGAGCCGTGGACGGACCGATCGTCCGACGGGGACCGGTCCGGCGTCGTCTCCCGCATGGGGAACCCCTTCCTGTTCCTGGGACAGGCGGTGCCGCACGGAGGACGGCAGCCCTGTGCATCATCATCGATCAAGGAGGGCCGGTGCGGAACCCGGCCCGGATGTCCGGCACCCGCCTGATACTTCGCTCACGGAAGCTGTCGTCGTCCGGGCGGGCGACGGCCACGTGACGCCACGTGAGCCCGAAGGGACCGGCGCGCCGGTGCCTACGACTCCAAGTAGCGCAGGACCGCCAGCACTCGTCTGCTGTATCCCGTGGTCCGCGCCAGATCGAGCTTGTCGAAGACGGAGTTGAGGTTCTTCTCGACCGAACTGAGCGAGATGTGCAGGTGCTGGGCGATGGCCGTGTTGGTGCGGCCCTGCGCCAGCTCCTGCAGGACGCTGTGCTCGCGGGGCGTCAGCCTGGCCAAGGGGTCGCTGTTGGTGGTCCGGACCACCAACTGCCGTACGACTTCCGCGTCGATGGACGCGCCGCCCGCGTGAATCCGCTCCAGCGAGTCCAGGAACTCGTCGACCTGCGCGACCCGGTCCTTGAGCAGATAGCCGACCCGCTCGGCGTTTGCGGACAGCAGCCGCACCGCGTAGTTGCGCTCCACATGCTGGGAGAGCACCAGCACACCGACCAGGGGCCAGCGCTCACGGATCTCCAGCGCGGCCCGCAGCCCCTCATCGGTGTGGGTGGGAGGCATCCGGATGTCGACGACGACGAGGTCCGGCGGGTCCGCCTCGACCGCCCGGACGAGGGCCGTCCCGTCACCCACCGCGGCGAGGACTTCATGCCCCTCCTCGGCGAGCAGGCGGACCAGGCCCTCCCTCAGCAGGGTCGAGTCCTCGGCAAGCATTACGCGCACAGCAGCTCCGCGATGATGATGGTGGGGCCCCCGGAAGGGCTGTCGATGTACAGCCGGCCGTCGAGTGCGTCCACCCGGCTGCGCAGCCCGGCAAGTCCGCTGCCCGTGGGATCGGCTCCGCCGGTGCCGTTGTCCCGG
Organism: Streptomyces sp. NPDC037301; assembly: GCF_055602785.1. Classification (NCBI taxonomy): domain Bacteria; kingdom Bacillati; phylum Actinomycetota; class Actinomycetes; order Kitasatosporales; family Streptomycetaceae; genus Streptomyces; species Streptomyces sp. NPDC037301. Next base: position 16,506 of record NZ_JBVJWD010000049.1, on the reverse strand, counting down.
ACGCATACGGACACTCCGCTCCTGTCGCCCTTGACGCTGACGGAGATGTGGGTCGCGCGGGAGTGCTTGGCCGCGTTGGTCACGGCCTCCGACACCACGAAGTAGGCGGCCGTCTCCACGGGCCGGGGCAACGGCTGCGCCAGGTCGAACTCCATGTGCAGGGGAATGCTGCAGCGCTGGGCCACTCCGCCGAGTGCCTCCTCCAGCCCGAGGTTGTCGAGCGCCGACGGATAGACGCGCCAGGCCACCTCCCGCAGCTCGGTGAGGACCTCCTGGGACTCCTTGTGCGCCTGCTGGAGCAGCAGATCGGCCTGCTCGGGTGTCCGGTTGCGGCGGGCCCGGCCCAGCAGCATGGCGAGTGCGACGAGCCGCTGCTGCACGCCGTCGTGCAGATCGCGTTCGATGCGCTTGCGCTCCACGTCGACCGCCCGGAGCACCCCGGCACGGCTGGCGGCCAGTTCCGCGATGCGCCGCTCCAGCAACTCCCGCCCGGACGGGCCGAAGTGTTCTTGCGCCAACCGTGCGTCGAGGGCGTCCAGTGAGAAGAGCCCCTGAAGGTCGAGAAAGAGGAGGACACCGCCGAGGACCCCTTGGGTCAGCAGTTCCTGCCAGTTCGTGGTGGCGCGTGCCACCCCGGCCGCCAGCAGTCCGGCCAGTACGACCCCGAACCCCAGCAGTGCAATCACGAATCCGGACAGCACCCCCGTGCAGGTGCGGGTGACAAGGTAGCGAAGGACTTTCCGGTCGGACGCGTGGTGCGTGGGGAACACGTCGCCGAAGAAGACGGTGCGACGGATCCGCTCCAGCTCCGTGAGCCGACGGGCCCCGGCACTCAGCACGGCCAGGGCGCGCCGACGCGTACGCGGCCACAGAATGAACGGGCCCGACACCGCGCCCGGCACGGCGAAATACAGCAGGCCCAGCAGGGCGGTGCAGCAGCCGAGCAGGGCGCCCGTGACTCTGCGGGGCCAGGGGGAGGTGCGCGCCACCGAGGTGCCCCCTTCATCGCGCCTCGGGCCGAGTGGCCCCGGAAGACGACTGGTCGCACTGTCTGTGGAGTCCTCCTGCACGGATGCCGAGGCTAGTCGCGCGGCACCGTCACGGCAAGATCGTCCTTGGCGGGCGGGGGAGACCGGGAGAGCGCGGGACAGCGGCTCGTAGCTCATGACTTACGACGGTGCTGCGCCCGCTCACGGGAACGGGGACGAGAGCGCAACCGCAGACTCAGGTACACGATGACGGCCGCCAGGACCAGGACGAGAACGGCCTTGGAGAGGACCCCGACATAGGTCTCCACCAGATCCCACCGGTCGCCGAGCCAGTACCCGGCCATCACCAGCACCGCGTTCCACAGCAGGCTGCCCACAGCGGTCAGCGTCACGAAGAGCGGCAGCGGCATGCGCTCCACGCCGGCCGGCACGGAGATGAGACTCCGGAAGATCGGCACCATGCGCCCGAGGAGGACGGCCTTGGTGCCGTGCTCGGCGAACCACCGCTCGGTACGCTCCAGGTCGGAACTCCTGACCAGCGGAAGCCTCGCCCAGATCGCATGCATCCGGTCGCGGCCGAAGAGCATTCCGATCCAGTACAGAACCACCGCGCCCACCACCGAACCGAGCGTGGTCCAGAAGAGCGCGGAGGCCAGACCGATGACGCCCTGCCCCGCCGCGAACCCGGTCAGCGGGAGAATGACCTCGCTGGGCAGCGGCGGAAAGAGATTCTCCAGGGCGATGGCGAGGCCGGCTCCCGGACCCCCCATGGTGTCGACGAGATCGGCTGCCCAGCCTGCGACACCGCCCGCGGGTTCCTGGGGGAGTCCCAGAGTGACGAGATCCATGAACTGACTCCTGGCCGGTGGTGGAGAGGCACGAGAAGTCCGTCGCGCCTCACCGGCAACGCTAGGAAGTGCCGGCCGGCACCGGTACGAGGATTGCCGTCGAACCGGGTGATGTTCTCCGCACCCACCACCCTGCGGTTTTCCTCAACTCCCGTAGCCCGCGGCGATCACGCCGACGCCGCTCGTGTCACTTCGGCGCGAAGACGATCCAGACCTGGCCCGGAGCGAAGGTCATCTGCTTGCCGTCCCGGGTGGTGAAGGAGGTCCCGGACTCGGCTGTGCGCCGAGACCATCCGACGTCGAGACCCTTGCCGTTGCGCAGGACGAGGGGTCGCCCCAGGGGTTCCCGTGGGCAGGACGGCCGGGGGCGTCGGTCGCGGCGGGGGCGTGCTCAGTACGGCAGCGGGCGGCCGGACGGGGTTCGCAGATCGAGTGGCGGCGGCCGCGACGGCAGCTGCGGACGTCGGACGATCTTGATGCGGCCCATTGCCACCACCTCCTGTCAGTCACCGGTCATATGCCCGGTGGGTTGCCCCTTCATGCAGCTCCGTCCGGCTCAACTGGCTGGCTGGGCAGGAGTGTTACGTAACCAGCAGGGTGGTGGCAGGGGACGCTTCGGCACCGCCGTGCGTAGGGTTGGCCGGAGAGTGTGAGCGGGCAACGGCGCCTCGGCCGGGGGATGATGTGGATCGTCGTCGGGTGAAGCTCGTTGCGGAGCTGCTCCTCGCACTGTTCGGGGCGTTGCTGGGCATGGCGGCCAAGATCACGTCAACGCGCCGGCCTGGCACCCGGGCGGCTCGTACCCCGCCACGGTCTCCAGCGACCGCATGGCGCGGATCTGGGAGCTGCGGGATCCGGCCACCGATCTCGACGTCCTGCTCGGACGGGCCCGCTCCCGGGTCTTCGGGCGGCTGACCGATGACGAACGCCGCAGCTTCCTGCTGCCACCGGCCCCCACCCCGGAACCACAGAGATGACACCGGTACCCGGGCCGGGGCCGGGAAGGCGCGGGAAAGCACGGGAAGGCGCCATCTTCCCGCGGCACCGGGGACACCGCGCACACGCGCTCGCTATCCTCCCGGCTATGAGCCATGAGCGTGGCATGGGCGGGAGATCCGGCGGGGCTCCACGGGGTTCCGGGTGACCGAGGGCGTGGTCCCTGCGCCGGATGTCCGAACCGCAGAGGCGTGGAGAGCCTTCGGAACCCGGTTGCGTCAGTGGCGCAGGCGCGCCGGGCTCACCCAGGCCCAGGTGGGCGCCCGCGTCGGCTACGACCACACCGCCATCAGCAAGTTGGAGCACGGCACCCGGAAGACGCCGCTGCCGCTCGCCCGCAGGCTGGACGATCTGCTGACGGCCGGCGGCGACCTCCTCGACGCCTGCGAGGCGGCGGAGGCCGAAGGGCCGGGTGGTGCGGGCGAGGGCAGCGGGGGCGAACGTCCGGCCGTGACCACCGCACGGACGGGCCCCCTGCCCGGCGAGCCCGCGGGTGGCGCCCTGCTCTCGATGCTGCCGCCGGACGCCGTCCTGCCCATGAGCCTGCCCACCTACGGGCTGGTGTGTCCGGTGCACGGCCGCGAGGGCTGCACCGTTCCCGTACTCGCCGACGTCATCGCCCTGCATTCGGCCTTCTGCGCCCTGGGCCCGGCCACCGTCTCGTGTCCGCCGCTGGACATCGACACCGTGCATGCCCTGACGGCGCTGCTCGCCGTCTGCCAGCGGGCCGACGAGGAGCGCGCCTGGCCGGGGGCGACCGTCGTGGTCGAGCGCACCCTGCACGCGATGCTCCGCTGGATGGCCCTGCCCGCAGCGCCGTACCAACGCCAACTCGCGCCACTTGCAGCCGAGTACGCACAGTCGGCCGGCTGTCTGCGGCTGCTGTGGGGCCGGAACGCGACAGCGATGGCCTGGCTCGACCGGTCGCTGGTCTGGGCCGGCCTGGCCGGTCACGTCGGAACGGAGGTGGCCGCGCTCAGCGACATGAGCACCCTGGCGCGGCTGGAGGGCGACGGCCCTTCCGCCCTCGCCTACGGCGGCGCGATCCGGCAGGCGGCCGCGGGCCGGCACTGGGCGGGCGCCATGAGCGATCTGTACGAGGCGCGTGGGCACGCGGTGCGGGGCGACACGCGGCAGACGCTGGGCCATATCGACCGTGCCTGGTCACAGATGGACCGGGTCGGCGAGCAGGACGAGACGGAGGCGCCCTGGCTGTCCGTCGCCTCCGTGCGTCTGCGGGTGGAGTCGGGCGCCGCCGGGGCCCTGCGGGACCTCGCCGCGGCGACCGGTGACCGTCGACTGGCGCTGCGCGCGGTCGAGGCGACCCGTACCGCGCTGGGTCTGCTCCCTGCGGGGATGCACTCGACACGGATGCTGTTCCTGGTTCGGATGGCCGACGCCCATGCCTGCGCCCAGGACCCGCTCGCCGCGATCGCCATCGCCGAACCCGTACTGGACACCACCGAGGTGACCGCATCCACGCTGCTCGGCCAGGAACTCCGCGGCCTGCACGGCCGGTTGGCGACTCGATACGGAAATTGGCCGGAGATCGACGACTTCACCCGCCGGCTGGCGGCCGTCGTCCGCTGAGAAACCGAGGGCGGGGCGTGTGCGGACACGCCCCGCCCGGGGTGGGTTCCTGATGATCAATCAGCTCGCGTTCATCGTCACGTCGTCCACGACGAAGCTGGTCTGCAGATAGGCGTCCTCATTGCTGGTGAACCCGAGCGTGACCGTCTGACCGGCGAAGGCGCCGACGTCGAAAGTCTCCTGGACGTAGGAGCCCGCGGCGTCCGCGTTTGAGTACGTCGCAAGCGTCTTGGTGCCCAGCTTCACGGTGAATGTGTCGTACGCGGTCGGGTCGCCCGCCGACTCGTCTGTGTCGGTGCGCAGATGGAACGAAAGCTTGTACGACGAGCAGCCCGGGGGAATGGTCAGTGACTGCGAGGCGGTGTCGGTGTGAGTGGACCCCCAGCCGCCGAGCCAGGCCATGTACGCGCCGCTGTGCGCGGGCTTCTCCGACGTCCGGTTGCTGATCACGCCATCGGTCTGGGTCCACGGCGCGACGCCCTCCTCGAAGCCGCCGTTGGCGACGACCTGTCGTGCCTGGCAGGTGCCGCCGCCACCGACGACGAGCGAGTACGTGGTGGCGTGCGTGGCCGAACCGGTCCCGGTCACCGTGATGGTGTACGTGCCCGGCGCGGCCTGGGCCCCGGCGGAGACGGTCATGGCCGACGACGAACCCGACTGTACGGAGGCCGGGTCGAACGCGACCGTGACACCGCTCGGCGCCCCGGAGGCCGTCAGCTTCACAGTCTGCGCGGAGCCACTGGTGGTCGCCGTCGACGCACTCGCGCCGACCGAGCCGCCCGGCCGGACGTTTCCGGAGACCGGCTGCACCGCGACGGAGAAGTCATCGGCCGGCGCGGTGGTGCCGACGGACGTCTTCCACACCGTATGGGCGACACCGTCGGCGCTGTGGTCGAGCGCGGTCGCGTTGATGTTGCTCGTGGTGTCGCAGGACTGGTGGTAGCAGGAGTCGTAGGACCTGCCCGCCGTACCGCCCCACTTGGCGGCCTGCGCCGAGGACTTGGTGTCGCTCGCGCCCGTGGCGTAACCGGAGGTGGGAATGCCGCCCTGCTGGAAGGAGTAGTCGTCGGAGCGTCCCTGGCCCTCGGCGTTCTCCTCCGGAGCGAGGTTCAGTGAATCCCAGTACTCCTTCATCGGGGCCGAGGCGGCCGAGTTGACGTTGTTGATGAAGTAGCCCGCGTTGGTCGAGGCGACCATGTCGAAGTTGTAGTACGCCTTGATGGCGCTTCGCTGGGCGGCGGTGAGCTGGCCGACGTAGTATTCGGAACCCTGCAGGCCCTGTTCCTCACCGTTCCACCAGGCGAAGCGGACATGCTTGGTCATCGTCGGGTTCTGCTGCGCCAGGGCGAGCGCGTTCTCCAGCAGGGTGGCGGAACCCGAGCCGTTGTCATTGATCCCGGGGCCGGCCGCGACACCGTCCAGGTGGGCGCCGAACATGACGGTCTGGTCGGACGGGCCGCCCGGCCAGTCGGCGATCAGGTTGTTGCCGCGGTACGTGCAGCTGGTGCAGGTCTGCTCGCTGACCGTGTAACCGGCTGCCTGCAGCTTGCCCTTCACATAGGCGACCGAGGCCGTGTAACCGGCGCTGCCGGCCCGGCGGTTGCCGCCGTTCTGTGAGGCGATGGTGTTCAGCTGCGCCAGATGGGACTGCACATTGGCGACACTGATGTCGGGCGCGCCGCCGCCCGGACTGCCGCCGTTGTCGACGGTCAGCGTGTACTGCGCCGTGTGGCTCTGGGTGCCGTCACCCTTCACCGTGAAGGTGTACGCGCCGGGCGCGGCGTTCGACGACGCGGACACGGTCATCGTCGAGGACGCTCCGGACTGCACCGACGACGGGCTGAACGACGCGGTGACACCGCTCGGCAGGCCGCTCGCCGTCAGGTTCACCGTCTGCGCGCTCCCGGAGCCGACCGATGTCCGCACCGTGGCCGTCACCGAATTGCCGGGCTTCACCGAGCCGGACGCCGGGTCCAGGGACATGGTGAAGTCGTTGTTGCCGCTGGGAGTACAGGTCGGGTCGGCGCTCTGGGCGGGGACACTGATGGCGTCCCAGGCGGCCTTGGTCCGGTCGAAGAGCACACAACTGGAATCGAGGTTCCTGGCGGCGGTGAGGGTGGTCGTGCGGTAGCGCTTGTAGGTCATTCCGCTGGTCTTGAGCAGCATGCCGCCGTAGAAGACCTTGCCGGCGCTCTGGATGCCGACACCAGTGACCGAAGAGCTGTTGCACGTCGGGCTGGACGGCTTGCCGCCGCCCGGGTTCGAGCCCTCGGCCAGCAGATAGAACCAGTGGTTCAGCGGACCGGCCGCCGCGTGCTCCTCGGTGTTGGGTATGGAGGAGCTGTAGCAGTTCGGGTCGCCGGTCTGCGACGGATTGTACATGATCCGGATCGGCCCGTTGCCGACCAGGTTGACCTTCTCGCCGACGGTGTAGTCCGGGTCGTCGTACGGGGCGGGCTCATTGGTGTACGCCTCGGTCAGGGCGCCCATGATGTCGCCGGTGGCCTCGCCGAGACCGGACTCGTTGTCTGCGCCGCCGGGCGTGTACTGGTCGATGCCGTGGCCGAACTCATGGCCCACCACGTCCATCGCGCCGATCCACTGGTCGGCGTTGTTGTGGCCGATGGAGACCGAGGAGCCGTCCCAGTAGGCGTTGACGTCGTTCAGTCCGACCTTGACGGGCCAGCTGCGGCCGTTGCCGTCGTGCCCGTTGCGGCCCAGCCAGTCCCGCAGCATGTTCCACTCGTGCTGCGCCGCCCACATGACATCGACGCAGCCGGTCTCCTTGCTGGAGGCGCTGCCGGTGCCCCAGGAGTCGCTCGACTTGCTGAAGACACTGCCCGTGCTGTAGTCGGCGCAGCTCAGGCCGGGCCGGTTCGGGTCGCGCAGCGAGTAGCTCCCGCCCGACGCGGTGGTGTCGATGGACAGCGGCGACGGACCGTTCCACTGGCTGTTGCCGGTGCCCGCCCTGACGTCGTCGTAGCTGTCGAGCACCTTGCCGGTGCCCGCGTCGACGAAGACATGCAGACGGCTGGGGGACTTGGCGCCGCGCCCGGTGAGCACCGTCTCCCAGGCCAGCCGGGAGGTCCTGCCCGTGGCGCGCACGACCAGACGGTGCGAGTCCACCCGTGTCACGGTGGTGAGTTTCTTGCGGGAGGTGGTCTCGGCCGCCTTGGCGGAAACGGTCGGTGTGGTCGGCACGTTGATCCGCCGGGACACCGCCGACTGGGTGGCGCGTACCCGGCCCTCGGAGTCGGCCACCACGACGGCGTCCCCGCCGACGACTGGCAGACCGCGGTAGGTGCGCTGGTAGGCGACGGAGTACATACCCTTGACCCAAGGGGTCACCATCTGCCGCTCGTACTGCTCGTCGGGCCCCTTCGCCAGGGTGTCGAGACCACTGGCGGCGGCGCGGTCGGCTGCCGACACCGCGGCCGAGAGCGCGGTCGGGGCGGGCGGAGACGGTTCGGCAGATGCTGGCTGGCCGCTGGTGACGACCAGCATTCCGGCGAGGACGGCCAGGGTTGTCCCGGCCGTCATCGGTCTGCGCTTCATCGAGGCTCCTTGAGTCGGGGGGCCTCGATCACGGGCAGCGGCGTACTGACGCACTTGCTCCGGCCGTCGAAGGCCGGCCCCGTCGCCCGTGTCGCCGTCGTCCCTGATCGAGCGACCGAACACTCACATGTCGCCATGACCTCGTCAATGAACGCGAGGGCTGCCGGGGGACTTGGCAAGTCTGGTCAAGCCACGATGGTGGGATCGCACAACAACCCGGGTGTGCGGGGCGGTTACTCCAGGCCGGAGATCGTGAACACCGTACGAGCGGTCCGGCGGTCGATACGGTCGGCCAGCTGACGCAGCGCCGTCACCCCGCACCGCAGCGTCCCGCGTTTCACACAGCCGCGGGCGTCGTCGTCCAGCCGGTGCCACAGCGCCGGATTGGCGAGGAACACCTGGGGGTCGACCTCGACCCGGCCGCCATCCGCGTCACGGAGCACCAGACGCTGGGAGACTCCGTCCGACCAGCGAACCGACACCAGCCGGTCGGTGCGTACGATCCGTTCGCGCACCAGGCCGCGGCAGGACAGCCACCCGGCACCCGCACGGACCCGTGGCGGCACCAGGACCACGAGCAGCAGGGCGGCCAGGCCCGTCCACAGCAGAGCGCGCAGCCAGGTGAGGTGACCGGCCGTCGCATCGACCGCCAGGAGCAGCCCGAGGAGCGTCACGGCGCAGCGGACCGCGAACCGCAGGTCCCCGGCCCAGCCGTGGTCGTGGGCGGTCGTATCGGGCGGAGGATGTGCTCGGCCGGTGTGCGGGCCGGGCACGGCTCGGATGTCACGTCGTCGCATGGCAGCGACGTTATGGAAGCCGGCCGGCCCGTCGGCGTCCGTTGATGAACCGCTGACGCCGTAACCGCCGGTCCTGACGGCTGCTTGACGGGTGGTGCCGCGGTAGGGGCGGTACGGTCATGGGGCCGGGACGGGCAGGGGGGAGCGGCTCAGTCCTGCCCGTCGTCCCCGTCGCCCCCGCTGTCCTGTGCCGGCTGGTCGGCGGCCGGTGAATCGGGTCCGGTGGATGCCGCGGGACCGGTGCCCGGGGTGTCGGCCGGGCCGGAATCCGGGGAGAACAGGCTCATCCCCAGGTACACGGCCGCGAGGAAGGCGACCGTACCGGCAATGGCGCTGGCCACTCTGGGCCGACGCCTGATCGCCTCGCGGGCGCCGGTGCGCCGCCGCACCGGCACGGGCCGCACCGCCGGACGCCGTCTGTGGCCGCCGGCCTGCGGCAGGCGATATGTCGTCACGCCCTCGGCCTGCTGAGCGGAGGCAGATGCCGGGGCTGTGCCGAACGCGGGGGCAGGTGCCGGGGCATAAGGAGCGCTCGGCGCTGCCGGAGGGGGCGCGGGGGCGTACATGGGCATGGGCTCCGGCTGTCCCCGCCACGCATCACTCTGGAACCAGTCGGCGACCTGCTGGGCGCTGGGCCGGTCCTCGGGCTGCTTCGCGAGCAGCCCCAGCAGATAGGAGTCGAAGGCGGGAGACAGGTCGACTCCCCGCTGTCTGAGCGGCACGGGGGCCGTGTCGACATGCTGATAGAGCGTGGCGGTCGCAGTGTCGGAGCGGAACGGTGGCTCGCCCAGCAGGAGTTGGTAGATCACACAGCCGAGGGAGTACATGTCGGACGCCGCACCGGCCGTACGGCCCAGGGCGCGCTCCGGGGCGAGATAGAGACTGGTGCCGACGATCTGCCCCGTGGTGGTCAGCGCGGCGGAAGGGTCGTCGACGAACTGGGCGATGCCGAAGTCGCCGATCTTGACGGTCCCTTCCGCGTCCAGCATCAGGTTTCCGGGCTTGATGTCACGGTGCACGATGCCCTGCCGATGTGCGGCGGCGAGCCCCGCGGCCGCCTGGCCCGCGATCCGGGCGACCTGCTCGGCGCCGAGCCGCTCCTCGGCCCTGAGCAGATCGCCCAGGCTTCTGCCCTCGACGAGCTCCATCACGAGGTAGAAGCGGTCCTCCCAGGCCCCGAAGTCGAACACGGCCACCAGATGAGGGTGGCTCAGGCGGGCCGCGGTCTGCGCCTCCAGACGGAACCGGGCGGTGGCCGACTCGTCCGCGTGGTCGCCGAGCAGCAGCTTCACGGCCACCGCCCTGCCGAGCACTTCGTCGGCGGCGCGCCACACCTCGCCCATGCCGCCGCGGCCTATGGGAGACAACAAGCGGTACCGACCAGCTACCAGCACCTGTGCACCAATCTCGAATTGTGGGCCGCTTCGACTGCCACGGCGGCGACCCGACCGGGATCGGGGCGGGGTGAGGGCGCGCGGCATGATCAGGATATCCGGCCGCCGGACCTCGACGGCACGCCGAGCAGCCGAGTCGGTGTCCGCAGAGGCGCCGCCGGGCGGCAGGGTCGTCACATCGAGACCCGCGACCGCCGTGGTGTCCGTGTCCCCGGGGCGACCGCCGCCGCCCTCCGCGAACAGCACCACCGGCAGCCCGCGTCGCTCGGCGATCAGCAGCATCCGGTCCGTCTTGCGATGGTTCTGATGGCCCTGGGTCCCCGCGAGGACGGTGTGGTCGTACGACATCGCCACGCATGGTTCGCCGTTCACCGTGCCCGTGCCGGTGACCATGCCGTCGGCCGGGGTGGAGACGATCAGGTCGTCGAGTGAACGGCGGCGGCGTTGCGCGGCGATGGCGAGGGCGCCGAATTCGGTGAACGAGCCCTCGTCGCACAGGTCCGCGATGTTCTCCCGGGCGGTGCGGCGGCCGATCCGGTGCCGCTTGGCGACGGCCTCGGGCCGAACGCGGCGAGATCGTCGTCCGCGGCCCCTCCGTCCTCACCCGCTACTGGCGCGCCGACGAGGCGACCGCGGCGGCACTGCGCGCAGGGCCGCCGGCGTCTCGCGGACACCGATCCCGATGAAGCCGGTGTGATGCTCCCAGGTGAAGCCGGGCGCACCGTAGCGTTCCAGAAGGCGGCGCGCCGCCTCGTAATAGTTCGGCTCGCTGTCCACCAGTGTGGCGTCGAGATCGAAGACGACGGTGGGGACAGGGACGCGCCGGGAGTTCATGCCGTCCAGCATGCCAAGACGGTGATCACTTCGGGCTGCCGGCGGCCGTGCGGCCCACCGATTCGACCAGCGGCAGCAGCCGGTGCGGCACCCGCTCGCGCAGCGCCACCTCGGTACGTGTCCTGACCACACCGGGCAGTTGGATCAGCCGCTGGATCACATCCTCCAGATGCCCGTTGTCGCGGGCCACCACCCGGGCCAGCAGATCGCCGCCGCCCGTGGTCGAGAAGGCCTCGACGATCTCCGGCACCGAGGCGAGCGCCTCACCGACCTCGTCCAGATGTCCCTGGGTGACTTCCAGATGAACGAAGGCCAGCACCGGGTGACCCAGCGCGGCGGGGGACAGGACCGGGCCGGTAGCGGTGATCACACCGTCCCGCTCCAGCCGGTCGATACGGGCCTGGAGGGTGCCCCGGGCGACGGAGAGGATGCGTGCGTACTCGCGGACGCTGGTACGCGGCTGCTCGATGAGCAGTCGCAGGATGCGGGTGTCGAGGGCGTCCACCGCCATGGTCCGTTGGTCTCTTCCTGGTAGGCCGATCCGGGCTGTGACTGTACCAATGGCCCGGCAGCGGCCACGTCGGAGTGATCCGACGCACCCTCACGCGCATCTCATACCCGTAGTCCTATAGAGCTACAAAAAAGGTTCACACCCCGGTGGGACGCGGATTACAAGGCCCCCTCCATAGCTTCTGTACCCGAAGCGATGCAGCCATCCGGTACGGAGGGAACAACCCGCCATGTCGTCCCATCCGCGCAGAAGCCGCCTGTGTCGCGGGCCGCTTGCCGCGCTGCACTCATGGCGCGCCGATGTGCCGCACATGAAGCTCCAACTGCCCTTTGTCGACATCGGGTTCGCAATGGACCCGGTCTCGCCCGAGTTCGGCTCCGAGATCTTCGCGGCGGGCGACGGCGGCCACAGCGACTACCTGAAGCCCGGTTCCTTACCACTGAAGAACATCGCCTGGATCGTGGCCGGAACGGCCATGTCCGCAGAGCCCTCGGGAGAGCGTCATGCGTGACTTCGTCCGGCGGATGGACTCCGCCACTCCTGCCGAGCGTGACCGGGCGATCGACGCCCTGCGCGCCATCGCCATCCTCGGCGTGGTTCTCGGCCACTGGCTGGTGACCGCACTGGTCGTCGACAGCGGCACCATGCACGGCTCCAGCCCACTCCAGTACATGCCCCAATTCACCCCGGTCTCCTGGGTGTTCCAGACCCTTGCCGTCTTCTTCCTGGTCGGCGGACAGGTCGGCGCGAAGAGTTACGCCTCTGCCCGTGCCCGTGGCGAGAACTACGGCCGGTGGCTCCGTACGCGGATGACCCGGCTGCTGCGGCCGGTGGTCGTCGTGCTGGTCGTATGGACCGTGGCGGCGTGCACGATGCTCGCCTCCGGGGCGGACCAGGACACCGTGCGCGCGCTGTGCAAGCTCGTGTGGTCCCCGCTGTGGTTCCTGGTGGTCTTCGCGGCGCTGACGGCAGCGACCCCGCTGGTGGCGAAGCTGCATCCGCTGTGGCCGTTCGCCGTCGTGCTGATCACCGACCTCTACCGGTTCGGCCTGGACGCGCCCGGCGGGTTCACCTCGGTCAACGTGGTTGCCGGCTGGCTGGTTCCGTACTGCCTGGGCGCGGCCTGGGCCCGGGGTGAACTGCACAGTCGCAGGACCGGCTGGACGCTCCTGCTCGGCGGAGCCGCCGCCACCGCCGGACTCGTCCTTTGGGCCGGCTACCCGGCAGCCATGGTCGGGGTGCCCGGCCTGGCGATCTCCAACCTCGACCCGCCGACCCTCGCCGTGGCCACCTTCGGCCTCACGCAGTGCGGAGCGGCACTGCTGCTGCTCGGCCCGCTGCGCCGGGTGCTGCAACGCCCGGCCGTCTGGGCGGTGGTGGCGACGGTGAACCTCTCCGCGATGACGATTTTCCTGTGGCACCAGACCGCGATGATCGCGGTCACCGCGACCTGCCTGTTGGCGGGCGGGACCCTGCCGGGCCTGCACACCGTCCCCGATGCCCCCGGCTGGGTTCTCGCCCGGCTGTCCTGGCTGCCCGTGTTCGCCGTGGCGCTGCTGATCTGCTGGGTGGCGTTCCGCGGTTACGAGCAGGGGCGGCCGCGGAAGAAGAGCATGGTCGTCCGCAAGGGGCGTCCCGCCCGGTCGGCGGAGGCGCGGCGCGCTTAGGGTGAGTTCTGTGAAGCGGGGGGACATGGTGAGGCGGTCGGCGGAGGTCCTGCGGGCGTTGCCCCATACCCTGCGCGAAGATCTGGTGACGTCGGCGGCCGACCCGACCCCGGATGCGCGGCGGCCGCGCTGGCTGGAGTGGCGGCCGGCTCTCGTGGTCCCGATGGTGATGTGCGCGGTGGGCGTACTCATCGTCAACACGAACGAGTACGCCTTCCGCTACCGGATGGGCATGAACCTCAGCATTCTGTTCGCCGGTATCCAGTCGGCCGCGCTGGTCGCCGCACTGTTCCGCCCCGTCCTGGCCTGGTGGGTGACGGTGCTCGTCATGGTCGTGCTCACGCCGTTCGCCGCGAACGCCGGCCCTTTCGGCGCGACGTTCCCCTGGAACGGAACCATGATCGGGCTGCAGGCCGCCGTGCTGTTCCTGCTCGCGCTGCGGGTCCGGCCCCGGACTGCCGCCCAGGCGCTGACGATCAGTCTCGTGGCCGGACTCGTCTGCGGCACGATCAACCCCTGGCGTCAGGGCGGCGTCGGCGTCGCCGTCGCGGTTCTCGTCGTCGCCGTGGTGGTCGGCGCCGCGCTGCGTGGCATCGGGGTGGCGCGTACCCAGCTGGTCGCACAGGAGGAACTCACCGCCGAGGAGCGATCCAGGCGCACTCTTATGGAGGAGCGCAACCGGATCGCCCGCGAGCTGCACGACGTGGTCGCCCATCACATGTCGGTCATCTCCATCCAGGCGCAGGTCGCCCCGCACCTGGTCGAGAATCCGTCCGACGAGCTCAAGGAGAACCTCGCGGGCATCCGCGAGAATGCGGTCGACGCGCTCACCGAACTGCGCCGGGTGCTCGGCGTACTGCGCTCCGAGGATCCTCTGCCGCAGGCGGCGAGGCACGCCCCGCAGCCCACCCTCGACCGGCTGGACGATCTGATCGACAACGCGCGCGGCGCCGGGCTCTCGGTCACCGCCGAGACCACCGGGGAGCCGCATCCGCTGTCGCCGGGCGTCGAGCTGTCGGCGTTCCGCATCGTGCAGGAGGCGCTCAGCAACGCCATGCGTCACGCACCGGGTGCAAAGGTGCGGGTGGAGATCGGCCACCACCCATCGGCCGTCACGGTCCGGGTCACCAACACCCCGCCGGACCGGGCTGCCCCGCCCTCGGTCGGCGCGGGCCACGGTCTGCTCGGGATGCGCGAGCGCACCGCGATGCTGGGCGGTGAACTCGCCACCGGAGCCACCCCTGACGGCGGCTACGAAGTGACTGCGACGCTGCCCACTCAGCCCCCTGCCCATCACCGATGACTTCCCGCCCCTGTTGGGGCGGCATGAGACATTCGGCCATGCGACGGCCGCACGGGTGCCCGGGTGCCGCGGGCGGCGTTCGGTCCCATCTCGCCCATCTCGCCCATCCCGGTCCGTTGGCCTACCCATGGTGCACATCAGCGGCCGGTGGCTGGGCCAATGGCTCAATGGTTTCCCTCTCGTTTGAGCCACGGGCCGCAGAGATGTTGTGATGTACCCGTCGATGGCGCTGCGGATCCCCGCGGCGCCTTTTTCATGCCGGTGTGCAGGGCCGGTGTGCAGGAGCGGGAGCATGCCGTGCTGAAGAGGATGTTCGTTTCCCCGGACCCGGGCCGACTGCGGCTGCGCAGCGGTCTCCGGGCAGTCCTCGGCATCGGGCTGGCCGTCGTGGTGTGCGGTCTGGCCGGTCACTCGCTCGTCGCGGCCGTCACCGGCGGGCTTGCCGCGCTGCTGGCCCTGTTCACGGTGCTGGACGCCACGGTGCGCGATCAGGCGATCACCACCGCCCTGCTGCCTGCCGTCGGTTTCCCCGTGCTCGCCCTTGCCGCAGGGCTTCACGATCATCCGTTGGCACGGGACGCGGCCTTTCTCGCGGTCATGGGCCTGGGCGTGTACGCCCGACGATGGGGGCCGCGCGGCCACTCACTGGGCGTGTTCGCCTTCATGGCCTTCTTCACCACGCAGTTCCTCCACACGCTGCCCGGGCAATTGCCCGAGCTGTACTCCGCGGTCGCCCTCTCGCTGCTCGCCTCGTCGACCGTCCGCTTCGGGCTGTGGTGCTACGAGCGCCGGCTGCCCGCCGCCGCCGTACCCACCCCGGCGACCGGCAAGGGGCTGGCCCGCGCGACCACGCGCCAGGCGATTCAGACGACCGTCGGCGGAGCCCTCGCGCTCTCGGCGGGGCTGCTCCTCTCCGAGCAGCGCTGGTACTGGGCCGTGGGCGCCACATGGTGGGTCTTCGTGAACACCGCCTCGCGCGGCGAGACGCTGGTGCGGGGCTTTCGCAGGGTCCTGGGAACACTGATCGGCATCCCCATCGGCCTGGCTGTCGTCGTCCCGCTGCACGGTGCTGCCGTGCCCAGCGCGGTCGTCGTCGCGATCGGCGTCTTCGGGATCTTCTACACCGCTGCGGTCTCGTACACCTGGATGGTGTTCTCCGTGACGGTGATGGCTGGAACGCTCTACGGACTCCTCGGCGTGCTG
Organism: Streptomyces sp. NPDC037301; assembly: GCF_055602785.1. Taxonomy (NCBI): domain Bacteria; kingdom Bacillati; phylum Actinomycetota; class Actinomycetes; order Kitasatosporales; family Streptomycetaceae; genus Streptomyces; species Streptomyces sp. NPDC037301. The sequence continues at coordinate 819 of NZ_JBVJWD010000049.1, read as the reverse complement.
GACCCGGCCCTGCTCATGCTGCGGCTCACCGAGACCGGTGCCGGAGCGCTCGGTGCGATGCTCGCGGTGCTCCTCGTGCTGCCGGTCACCACACACGCCACGACCGACGCGTGGATCCAGCGGGCCCTGCGCTGCGTGCACGCCTGCACCGCGGAAGCCGCGGCGCGACTCTCCGGCTCGACGACCGCCGACCCGGCGCCCCGAATCGCCGAGCTGGAGGCGCTCCTCGGGCGGGTGCGGCTGTCCCTGGCCCCGCTGGTGCATCCGCTGAGCCCACTGCGCGCCCGAAAGGCCCGCGCAGGACAGGTACTCGCTCTGCTGGACACCTGCGCACGCGAGGTGCGCGGACTGGCCTCCGTCGCCGCGGACCCGGAAGCCTCCCACGACGCCCGCCTCGCTGCTGCCTGTTGGCGCGTCGAAGCCTCCGTGGAGGCGCTGACGGCCCCGGATCTGCCGCAGCGGGCGGGCGTGCCGGGCATCCCGTCGCACCAGGCCGTCGCAGAGCCCGCGCTCGCCCACCTGCACGGTCTGGAGCGGGCACTCGCGGAGCTCGCCGCCCCGCTGCACAGCGATCCGCGCGCCCCGTTGATCGGTGTGTGAAGCGCCCCCGCTGAGCAGGCCGGCAACCGAGGCCTTGGCCTAGACCCAATACCGGTGACTTTGAGGGTGTCGGCTCGTTGTGTTGGGTGTGCCAAGGCCGGGACAGGTGAAGTCGGTGGGGGGCGAGCGGTTTTCGGATCGCATCGCTCTCGGAGTGTTAACGCGTGCGTTTACGCCTGATCTGGTGGACGAGGTGGTGGCGGAGTGCGGGCGTGTTGA